>NZ_CP176417.1:4053599-4412899 GCF_046245175.1 Lysinibacillus sp. 38-6 | reverse complement strand
TTGTAACGTATCTCGTCTAGCCTTCCACGTCGAGACTTGCTCTTCTACTTCTTCATCGCTTAACAGTTTTGTCGATTCATCGGATTGAAGCCAGATTATTTCCTGAGAAATATTGTCGACTTTTTGGTGAGCTTTGTTTAATTGTAGGGCAAGCTCTGCAGTAGCAACTTGAACTTGTGACATTTGCTCCTGCATTACCGCTAACTCAGAACGTTTTTCTGCAGTTTGCTCACGCAGCACATCCTTTTCTGTCTCACTTTGCAATTTCACTTTCCCTAGTTGCTCTACCGTCTCGCTAATGGCTACTAACTCAATCGCAAGTGCGGCTAAACGGGCTGTTGCTACTTCCTTCTGTGCAAGCAATGATTCTTCTCGCGTCTTCACATCCAGTGTTTCGTTGGAAGCGAAGGACACACGCGCTGACAAGCTTTTTTCAACAACTTCTAATTCTCGAATGCGGCTTGCTTGTTGCATCTCATCTTTACGAAGCTGCTCGCCTTCTAGTTTTAATTGTTCCACTTTGTCGCGCAATGTTGACAATGTTTCTTTTTCAGTCGCTACTGCCTGTTCTGCACTATAAATAGAAGATTGTAAAGCTTCTAGTTTGGCAATAAGCCCATCCAGTTCCGCTTTTCTTGTAAATAGTGAAGATTGTTGTTTTGCTGCACCACCTGTTAACGAACCACCAGCATTGACAATATCCCCTTCAAGCGTTACGACACGATAGCGGAAACCGCATAATCGTGCAATTTGGCTTGCACCTTCTAAATTTGCTGCAACAATGACATTGCCCAGTAAATTTTCGACAATGGAGCGATTATCTTCATCGAACGTAACAAGTGCATCTGCCATTTGTACAAATGCAGGATGCTCTGTAGCAAGCTGTATCGTTGAAAGATTGATTTTGCGCGATTTCATAACTGTTTTCGGTAAAAACGTTGCACGACCTGCTCTTTTTTGTTTTAACCACTTGATCGCTTGTTGGGCATGTTGTTCATTCGACGTCACAATATGCTGTGAAGCTGCTCCTAAAGCAGTCTCAATCGCTTGTGAATATTTACTATTAACTTGAATCAATTCGGCAACTGCACCTTCAATGCCGAATAATTCACCTTTATCACGAGCTAATAAAATTTCCTTAACACCATGGAAGAAACCTGAAAAGTCTGCTTCAAGCTCAGCTAACGTGTCTTTTCTAGCTTTTAATTGTTGCTGGTGTTGATAAGCCTTGTATAACATTTCCTGTTTTTCGTTAAAGGAATGATCCACTTTTTTAAACTGCATTTGCAATGCTTCATATTGAGCGAGCTTCTCTTGCAGTTCTGTCGTTGTTGCGCTATGTGCGATAACGAGCGCTTCTTTCTCCGTCACTACTTCCATTAGCTCTTGCCCAATTTCATCTGTTTGGTCTGTCATACGTGCAGCCATTGCTTTTTGTTGCGATAGTTGTTGGTCGATATTTTTCAATTCGTTTTTGACTGTTGCTTCTTCATTTAACGAATCGATATAACGGTTTTTATGCTCTTCAATTTCTTGTTCTATTTCTGTCACAGAACGATTTAATGATTGCTCTAATTGCTTAATCATTTGCTTTAACGTTTGAACTTCTTGTTGTTTTTCAGCAAACAATTGTTTTTTCTCAAGCTCTTGCGCAGTTAGTACCTCTACTTCATTTTGCGCTTCCTGTAACGATGCATTCAGCTGCTGTAGTTGGTTCGTAGCATTTTGGCGTTTTTCGGCCATTAACGCTTTACGACCGTCCCAACGTTCCATTTCCATCGTTGCATCCACAAGCTCTGATTGGGCAGCATCCAGTAACACATCCAGCTCTTTTAAATGTTTACGAATAGCCGTAGACTTTGTCTCTAATGCTTGAATATCGCCTGCTTGCTTTTGCTCTGTTTCAGCTAGTTGCGCATGCTCTTCTTTCAATGCATGCAAAGATTGTGCACAATTTTTTAAATCGTGCACAAGAATCGCAATATCAAAATCCTTTAGCTCCGTGGACATTTGCACATAATCGCGCGCGCTAGAAGCTTGTATTTGTAATGGCTCTAAGCGGCTATCTAACTCATGTAAAATATCTAAAACACGGTATAAGTTTTCATCTGTTTCGACTAATTTATGCTCTGCCTTTTTCTTTCGTAACTTGTATTTTAATACACCGGCCGCCTCTTCAAATATTGAGCGACGGTCGTCAGGGCGGCTATTTAAAATTTCATCGACACGGCCTTGAGAAATAATTGAAAAAGCCTCTTTCCCAAGCCCCGAGTCCATAAACAAGTCCGTAATATCCTTCAGGCGACACTGCTGGTTATTTAATAAATATTCACTATCACCTGAACGGTATACGCGTCTTGTTACGCTTACTTCTGTATATGAGAAAGCAAGCTGCTCGTCCGTATTATCTAAAATTAATGTTACCTCTGCAAAGTTTAGTGGCTTTCGAGAGTCACTCCCAGCAAAAATAACATCTTCCATCTTTGCCCCACGCAACGACTTTGCCGATTGCTCTCCGAGAACCCAACGAATAGCATCAGTGACATTACTTTTTCCACTGCCATTAGGACCAACAACAGCTGTAACACCTGGTACAAAATCGATACCAATGCGCTCCGCAAAAGATTTAAAGCCAATCACTTCGAGTCGTTTTAGGAACATCTATTAAGCCTCCTCTTTAGCAGCATGCTCACGCATCATACGCATCGCACATTGTGCTGCTTGTTGTTCAGCTTCTTTTTTCGATTTCCCTCGACCGACACCAAGCTCTTGTCCATTTAATAGCACGCTCGATACAAAGGTACGGTTATGCGCTGGGCCCTTTTCATCGATAATCTCATAATGAAGAAGACCGTTGTTCGTTTGCTGTACCATTTCTTGTAACTGGCTTTTAAAATCCATCACATGCGAAAAAGCACCGACTTCTACTTTTGGGAACACGATTCGTTCTAAAAATGTCACGACCGTTTGTAAATCCTGATCTAAATAAAGAGCCCCTACAAATGATTCGAATACATCTGCAAGTAGCGCTGGGCGTTCCCGTCCTCCTGTTAATTCCTCACCTTTTCCAAGCAATACAAAACGACCAAAACCTAATTCATTTGCAAAAATGACAAGTGATGGCTCACAAACAATCGATGCTCGTAATTTCGTTAATTCGCCTTCGCTCATATGCGGGTATTTCTGAAAAAGGTATTTAGAAACAGATAGTTCAAGTACAGCGTCGCCTAAAAATTCGAGACGCTCATTATCCGTAAACAATTTACGGCGATGCTCATTCACATAAGATGAATGCGTGAATGCTTGATACAATAAATTTTTATTAATAAAAGTGATGTTTAATTCATGCTGTAACAGCTCAAATTGATTGCGTACCTTTTCAGGAAGTACGCCTGATTTCTGCATATTTCCTTTTCTTCTCATAGCCATTGAACAATCTGCCTTCCTAATAGTTTCTACCGTCTTAGTGTACCTTTTTCAAGGCATTTATGCAAAAGTATTTCGGCTTAAATACAATGTTTTGGAAGTTTTTTCGTAATTTTTTAGCAAAAATAAAAAAAGGCACGCATATCGTTCGAAAAACGAACCATTTCGTACCTTAAAATACATCAAAGCATACTTGTTTGACCTTTATGCTTTGATGTATGAATAGAATGCAATCAGATTTTAAATGTCGCCACCTTTTAAGGAGCACATTTAAAATCTGTGACATTTGCCTTTAAAGGCTATTAGTTAATTTTACCTTCGATGTATGAAATAGCAGAACCAACTGTTGAGATTTTTTCAGCATCTTCATCAGAAATTTCCATATCGAATTCGTCTTCAAGCTCCATTACAAGCTCAACAACGTCTAATGAGTCAGCACCTAAATCATCACGGAAAGAAGCTTCTAATGTTACTTCACTTTCTTCAACACCTAAACGGTCCACGATTACTTTTGTTACGCGCTCTAATACTGTAGTCAAAACATTCACCTCCCCTCAAATGATTATACAAAAATTTAATATTTATGCTATAGCATAATATTACATCACCATGCCGCCGTCAATATGTAGCGTTTGGCCAGTCATATAGTTTGCTTCATCAGAAGCTAAAAACGCAACGGCTTTCGCAATATCCTCAGGTTGCCCAAGTTTAGCAAGTGGAATTTGCGTAAGCATACTTTGTTTGATATCTTCTGGAAGCTGTTCAGTCATTTCTGTTTCAATAAAGCCTGGTGCAATAGCATTCACTAAAATATTACGCGATGCTAGTTCCTTTGCAGTCGTTTTTGTTAAGCCAATTACGCCCGCTTTTGCCGCTACATAGTTAGCTTGTCCAGCATTGCCCGCTACGCCAACTATTGACGAAATATTAATGATACGTCCTGCACGTTGCTTCATCATTTGACGAGTGACCGCTTTTGTACAAAGGAAAACACCTTTTAAGTTTGTATCAAGCACATCGTCCCATTCGTCTTCTTTCATGCGCATTAATAAATTATCGCGTGTAATACCAGCATTGTTGACTAAAATATCTAGTGAGCCAAATGTTTTAACTGCCGCATCCATCAATGCTGAAACTTCTTCTGTTTTTGAAACACTTGCTTGGACAGCAAGCGCTTCGCCGCCATTTGCTTGAATAGCAGCAACGACTTCCTCTGCTTTCGCCTGTGAGCCGCTATAGTTGACAATAACCTTTGCGCCTTCCTCTGCAAGCTTTAATGCAATGGCACGACCGATACCTCGTGAAGCTCCTGTTACAACTGCTACTTTACCTTCTAATTTACGCATTGATTGACCACTCCTTCGACGCTTCTAATAGTGCTTCTAATGACGCTTCATCATATACACAATACGTTGCCACTGAACGATCTATTTTCTTCACTAAGCCACTTAGCACTTTGCCAGGTCCACATTCGATAAATACATCGACGCCTTGCGCGATCATTTCGCGCACAGACGCTTCCCATTGGACAGCGCTATACACTTGTTCAACTAACTCTTGTTGAATCGCTGGGACATCTGACAATGCTTTTGCGTTAACATTGCCGATAACCGGAATTTGTGGTGCCGATAATGTAATATCTGCTAATGCTGCCTGTAATTGAGCCGAAGAAGGTCGCATTAATTCTGAATGGAACGGTCCACTTACTACTAATGGAATGGCACGTTTTGCACCCGCTTCTTTTGCTGCTACAGAAGCTTTGTCAACGCCTGCTTTTGTGCCAGAAATAACGATTTGTCCTGGGCAGTTAACGTTAGCCACTTGCACCGCATCACCTTCTGCTGTTACTTGTTCAGTTACTGCATGTAATGCATCAAGCTCCATGCCAAGAATAGCAGCCATTGCACCTTGACCCGCTGGCACCGCTTCGTTCATAAATAAACCACGTTTATGAACAATAGCTACAGCATCTTCAAACGATAACACGCCCGCGATTACGAGTGCACCATATTCTCCAAGTGAATGACCAGCTGCAAAATCCGGCGTAATGCCTGCAGCACGTAATTTTTCAGCAACCATAACACCCGTTGTTAATAATGCTGGTTGAGCATGATAAGTAAGTGTTAACTCTTCGGCAGGACCTTCTAGCATTAATTTAGATAAGTCAAAGCCCAGCGTCTTGTCAGCACTGTCATAAAAGGCTTTACTTTCTTGTGAATTACTTACAAATTCTTGGCCCATGCCAACCGCTTGTGAGCCTTGGCCCGGAAAAATAAATGCAATTTTCGTCATTTCTTATTAATCCCCTTTGTTAGTCAATTTCTAAGTGACGTACTGTCTCTGTAATCGTTGATATCACTGTATGCTCTACCATCGTATTAGCCTGACGAATCGCACTATAGATTGCTTTTGAGTTGGATGATCCATGCGCTTTAATTACAGGTGCTTGTAAGCCGAACAAACCCGCACCGCCATACTCTGTATAGTCCATTTTATTTTTTAAGTCACGTAAATTATTTTTCATCAGCATTGCTGAAATTTTTGTTTTCGTAGAAGACATAAACGCCTCTTTTAACATTGTAAACAATGCACCCGCTGTTCCTTCAATGGACTTTAGCACCATATTACCGGTAAAGCCATCAGTCACGACAACATCTGCAACGCCATCGAGTAAATCACGCGCCTCGACATTGCCAATAAAATTCAAGTCCGCTTCTTTTAGTAGTTCAAAAGCAGCCTTCGTTAAGTCATTGCCTTTTTTATCTTCCGTTCCGATATTTAACAGGCCAATACGCGGCTGTTGTAAACCGCCTACTTTTTTAGCGTAAATATTACCCATAATCGCATATTGCAATAAATGCTCTGGTCTTGCATCGGCATTGGCCCCTAAATCAAGCATTAAAAAGCCATTACCGTCAAGCGTCGGCAATGTCGTTGCTAAAGCAGGTCGCGCAATTCCTTCAATACGCCCTACTTTAAACAAGCCACCCGCCATAAGCGCGCCCGTATTACCTGCTGAAAGACAGGCATCAGCTGTCCCTTGTTCTACTGCATCCATCATTTTTGCCATGGATGAATCTTTTTTACGACGAACAGCACGTGCTGGATCATCCGTGCCTTCAACCACTTCTTCACAGTGGATAACTGTTAAGCGATCGTGCATTTTTAAAAATGGGTCGAGCTTTTCTTGCTGTCCATATAATTGAATTTCCAAGTTTGGAATTTGTTCTAATGCTAATAATGCACCTTCCACTACTGACTTTGGTGCATTGTCGCCACCCATTCCATCAAGTGCTAATTTCATTATTATTCACCTTTACCTTTCGTGCGGTACATATCAAATTCACCAACTAAAACTGTTTCACCATTGACAGTAGAGATGATCTCTACTTTTGTGCGTTGGCGTTCATCATCTCTACCGACAACGACCGCCTTCGTAATAACACGATTTCCGGCTCTTACAGGTTTCACAAATGTAATATTGGAGTGCACTGTTAAGGCTAGCTCATCATCAATAACTGCTACTGCTAATGAGTTTGCCTGTGCAAATAAATGATGTCCACGCGCGATGCCATTGCGCTGAAAAACATGTTCTTCTTTTACATCAAAAATCGATAATGCACGATTATCCAATTCTATATCAATAATTTCACCGATTACTTCATCAATCGGTAAAGATTTCACTTCATTTTCATACGTTTTTGAAGCCACATCTTTAATCCGTTCACGCAATTCTGGAATTGCTAATTCCATACGATCTAAACGAATTGTTTGTACACTTACCTGAAACTCAGACGCTAATTGTTCATCTGTGACGAATGGATTTTCCGCAATCGTTTCAGATAATAATCGCTGTCGCTCTTTTTTCGTTCGTCTCAACGTCATTCGCCACCTTTTGAGTTGTTATTAGCACTTGGTACTAATATCAGTATATAGAGTATAAAAAAAGAATGCAAGACTTGTTTTCAAAAACAAGTCCTCGCATCCTTATAACACTAAGTTTGATTAGTCAAAGCGCTCACCTTGAAGCACACCAGACTGTTCTAGCATCTCACGTAAATATCGATACGTCTCATCATGCCAAAAAGCCTCAGTTTCAATCATGTCCGTTGCATCTTTTCTCGCTGTTTCAAGTGTCCGATAGTCATGTACTAAATCGGCAACTTTAAAATCCGGTAAGCCACTTTGCTTACGACCAAAGAAATCTCCTGGTCCACGCAATTCCAAATCTTTTTCAGCTAGTCGGAAGCCATCATTCGTTTCTGTCATTGATTGCATTCGCTCTTTACCTTCATCAGATTTCGGATCAGCAATTAACACACAATAGGATTGATGCTCACCACGCCCAACACGACCACGCAACTGATGTAGCTGCGCTAAACCAAAACGTTCTGCATCGTATACAACCATAAACGTTGCATTCGGCACATTGACGCCGACTTCAACGACTGTCGTAGATACTAATACTTGAATGTCACCTTCACTAAAGTCACGCATCACCGCATCTTTTTCATCTGCTGGTAGGCGACCATGCATTAATCCCACTTTGTAGCGGCCATTAAAATACGACGTAAGCTGTTCATAAATTTCCACTGCATTTTGGACATCCAGTTTATCCGACTCCTCAATCAATGGACAAATCGCATATGCTTGTCTCCCCGCTTGAAGCTCTTGCTCTAATTTGGACAGCACAGAAGCAAGTTGTTCTTTTTTCATCCAATGCGTTTCGATTTCTTTACGCCCCGCCGGCATTTCGTCAATTATTGAGACGTCCATTTCGCCAAAAGCTGTAATCGATAGTGTTCGTGGAATAGGCGTAGCCGTCATAAAGAGCACATCAGGATTTTCTCCTTTATCGCGTAAAATTCTGCGTTGCTCCACACCAAAGCGGTGTTGTTCGTCTGTAATTACAAAACCAAGTCTTTTGAACTGAACATCTGGCTGGATAAGTGCATGCGTTCCTATCACAATATCGATTTCACCATCGGCAAGTGCAGCTAATAATAACCGGCGCTCCTTTGTTTTCGTTGAGCCCGATAACAAGGCAACACGCACACCAAATGGTGCAAACCAAGCGACTAAGTTTTCTGCATGTTGCTCAGCTAAAATTTCTGTTGGTGCCATTAACGCTCCTTGGAATCCTGCAGTGACAGCGGCATATAAACAAATGGCTGCCACAACCGTTTTACCTGAACCTACATCCCCTTGTAGCAAACGATTCATCCGATGCGGTTCTTTCAAGTCTTTGCAAATTTCATTGACCACTCGTTTTTGTGCACCCGTTAATTCATAAGGTAATGAAGCAATAAAGGCCCGCACTTTTGGCAAGTCGAATTGGATCACTGTTCCACGTTCATTATCCTTACGTATTTTACGTAACGCTTGAATACGGAGCTGAAAATTTAGTAATTCTTCGTACGCAAAACGCCTTCTGGCTTGTTTAGCATGTTCTGCATCTTGCGGAAAATGAATACCTTCCAGACCATCACGGAGTGACACGAGCTTGTAAGCTGCCTGCAAATGCGGCGGAATCGCATCAGGTAGCTCTGCACCAAAATCATCTAACACTTGTCGCATATATTTACGAAAACGTTTTTGCGGAATCAAACCTTTTAGACTATAAACAGGTTCAAAGTCTACTTGATCTATTTTCGGCCCAAACGAAACAGTCGTACCATTTATCACTTGTCTACCTTTATCCCATTTCCCTGTTACCGTAACAATGGAACCTGGCACTAATTTTTGTTTTAAATAGTTTTGATTAAAAAACACAACTTTCACCAAATGACGGCCAGCGAGCACTGTCACCTGTAAGCGAGATTTATTGCGCCCCAAAAATAACACTGTCGGCTCACGTTCTACTTTACATTCAACGGTAACGCGTTCATTATGTGGCGTTTGCGCTAAATCCTTTAAGCGAAAATCCTCATGGCGATGTGGGAAAGTCCATAAAAAATCGTTGATTGTCTCGATACCTAATGTTTCTAAGTGTGCCGCCGTTTCTTTCCCGACTCCTTTTAATTCGGAGACAGGACTGGTTAATTCAGTCACCTGTCACAACAGCTCATTTGATTTTTTGTACAACCAATCAAATGAGCCTACCTCCCTTCTATATCTATTGGTTTGTTGTTTTTAGTAGATACATCCGTTCTCTTTTTAACTGTATCACAAAACTTTTCTTTCGTGTCGACACAGTGACTGCAAATTGCACTTAGATGGGCGCTATCGCCAGGAAAAGTACAACTAGCGCCACGAAGATAGTTGGTAGCGCCACTAAAACAGGATATTAACGACATAAAAAAAGCGTTAGATTGATTGCAATCAATCTAACACTTTTTACAATTTACTCTACTGCGCTTCCTGCTTTTAGTATGCTTTGTAAATCACCATTATTTAAAATCGCGTTACTGATTGCTTTACCCGTTGGTGTTGCTGCTAAGCCACCGCGAGCAGTTTCTTTTAAATTCGGACTCATCGACTGCCCAATGCGATACATTGCACCAATAACTTCATCACATGGGATACGGCTTGTGACGCCCGCTAGTGCCATATCTGCTGCTACAAGCGAATTGGCCGCCCCCATTGCATTACGTTTAACACATGGCACTTCTACTAATCCCGCTACTGGATCACAAACAAGACCAAGCATATTTTTTAATGTAATGGCGAATGCTTCAGAACATTGCTGTGGCGTACCACCTGCCATCTCCACGATTGCTGCAGCAGCCATACCAGCCGCTGAACCAACTTCAGCCTGACAGCCACCAGCTGCACCTGAAATGGAAGCATTATTTGCGACAACAAAACCAAATGCACCTGAAGTGAATAAATAACGAATCATTTGTTCACGCGTTGGATGCAGCTTATTTTTCACTGCAAATAAAGTACCTGGTACAACGCCGGCTGATCCGGCTGTAGGTGTTGCACAAATTGTGCCCATCGCAGCGTTCACTTCATTCGTTGCAACTGCCTTACTCACCGCATCTAATAATAGATCTCCTGATAGGGACTTCCCTTGCGCAATATAATTTTGAATTAAAACGGCGTCACCGCCAGTTAAACCCGTTACAGATTGTACACCTTTTAAGCCACGTTCAACCGCTTCCTCCATGACCGTTAAGTTTTGATCCATTTGTTGTATAATCTCTTCACGTGTTCGTCCACTTATTAACATTTCTTGCTCAATCATTAATTCTGAAATCAATTTTTCTTCTCGCTCTGCTCGTTCTACAAGCTCACGTACATTATGAAATAACACTTCCATAAGAGACACCTCCTTAGTTATTAATTTTCGATACTTTCGTAATATGTGGTATTAATGATATTTGTTGAAGTACTTTGTCCTCAATGTTTTGATCAATCTCGATCACCATCAGTGCCGTTAACCCACGTTCAATTCGTGAAACTTCCATATGCCCGATATTCACATTGTGCATCGCTAAGCAATTGGCAACATTGGCGATACAACCTGCGCGATCATCGTGCACAACAAGAATGGCTGGCATCCCACCTGTTAAACGAAGTTTGAAGCCATTAACCTCACTCACTTCAATTTTTCCGCCACCAATTGAAATGCCGACAATCGACATTTCACCTTCATCATCTCCGAACACTAATCTCGCTGTGTTTGGATGTTCCGTATTGGCTGTTTCGGGAATAAACTCATATTCCAATCCAGCTTTTTCTGCATGTTCAAAGGCCGTTTTAATGCGCTCATCAAATGTATCAAAATCTAATAAACCGCCAATAATTGCTACATCTGTCCCATGTCCTCTGTACGTTTCAGCAAATGAGCCGTATAAATGAATCTTCACCCATTTTGGTTGTCTACCAAATAAATCTCTTGCAACGCGCCCAATTCGTGCTGCACCTGCTGTATGAGAAGAAGATGGACCAATCATTACGGGTCCAATAATATCAAAAACGGATGTAAACTTCATACAAGCACCCCTCTATTCTTTTCGTATAATAATATTACTTTTAGTTATATCATGCTTGATAGTTACTATAAAAGTAAAGCACTACTTTATCAACTTTCAGAAAATTAAAAACAACTATAATGAATTAAGTCATTTCATTATTTCTTTATTGTCCACCCTATAAATACATACTTCTCAACACGCCATCATCCCAGTATTTTCAAAATAACTGTCCTTTGCAGAAATACAGAAAACTATCTATTTTGTTCATATTTATTCGTTTCTACATGCCATATTCCTTTTACCATAAACAAAAGCAGTACACATGTTGTGCACTGCTTTGCCTAACTTTTACGCAGTAACCCTATATTATTCTACTGAAATAATATATGGATATAATCCTTGTTTACCGTTAAATAACTCCACTTCTACATCTGGGTAATTTTCTTCAATAAATTGGATTAGTTCAGCGGCATTTTCTTCAGACGTATCTTCGCCATAAATAACCGTTACGATTTCAGCATCTTCATCTACTAAATCTGTAATGACTTTCTCAGCAGCATCTTTTAATGCTGGTGTAGATAGCACTATTTTGCCCTCAGCCAGTGCCATAAAATCATCTTTATGAATTTCAACACCATCAATAGACGTATCTCGCACTGCATACGTTACTTGACCTGTTTTCACATGCGCAAATGCTTCTGTCATCGTAGCTTGGTTTGCTTCAACCGTTGCTTCTGGATTAAACGATAGAATGGCTGCCATCCCTTGAGGAATCGTTTTTGTTGCTACGACTGCTGCTTCAATATCTAACAGCTCAACAGCCTGTTCCGCTGCCATCACGATATTTTTATTGTTCGGTAAAATCAGTACTTTTTCTGCACCAATTTCCTGTACGGCTTTCACAATATCTTCAGTTGAAGGATTCATCGTTTGACCGCCTTCAATAACATAAGAAGCGCCAATTGAACGTAGTAATTGTGCTACACCTTCGCCCATTGCAATTGTGACAATGGCATATGGATGCTTTTCAGCTTTTTTCACTGGCGCTGACGCTTTATGGTCTTCACCAACAATTGCTGAATGTTGCTCACGCATATTATCAACTTTTATTTTAATCAGGCTACCATATTTTTGTCCCATCGCTAAAACGGCACCAGGTTGCTCAGAATGAATATGCACTTTGGCAATTTCTTCATCAGAAATAACGAGTAAAGAATCACCTAATGGATTTAATTCATTGCGGAATTGTTCCTCACTAAATGGCTCTTTATCCGCTTCTAAACGAACCATGATTTCAGTACAATAGCCAAATTCAATGTCCGCAGTATTCATGAAATCTTGTGCTCTGTGATGTTCCGCATTAATTAAATCGTCTAATGTTGCATCATTTTTCTTTGGTAACGGCTCGCCTTTTAAGGAAGCTAAAAATCCTTCATAGACAAATAACAAACCTTGGCCACCACTATCCACGACGCCCACTTCTTTTAATACTGGTAGAAGATCCGGTGTACGTTGTAGCGAAGCGTTTGCTTCAGCAGTAAAAGCTTCCATCACCGCAATGATATCGGTTTCACTTTCAGCTACTTCAACACCCTTTTTGGCCGCTTCACGCGCAACTGTTAAGATTGTCCCTTCAACTGGCTTCATCACCGCTTTATAAGCTGTGTCAACGCCTGCTTGGAAGGCACCAGCAAAAGCCTTTGCATCAATTGTTGCTTCTTTCTCCACAAATTTCCCAAAGCCACGGAATAGTTGTGATAAAATAACGCCCGAATTCCCACGAGCTCCCATTAGTAAACCTTTTGATAAAGCTTGCGCTGTTTTCCCTATATGTTCTGATGCATGTAGTTCTGTTTCCTTGGCACCAGATGTCATCGATAAGTTCATGTTTGTCCCTGTATCTCCATCTGGTACTGGGAATACATTTAAAGAATCTACATAATTTGCATTTTGGAATAGGTGATGAGCACCCATTTGCACCATTTCAGCAAATTTTAATCCGTCTAAAGACCGCATTCGATTTTGTTCCTCCTCTTACTCATTCGCTACACGAACGCCCTGCACAAAGATATTGACAGATTTTACGCTCATACCTAATGTTTTATCTACTGTATATTTCACTTTCGATTGCACTTGATAGGCAACTTCCGAAATTTTAGTCCCGTAACTAACAATAATGTACATATCAATATGTAAATCTTCGTCTTGTTGTCGAATTACAACACCTTTTGCAAAGTTTTCTTTACGTAAAATATCAGTTAGACCGTCACGAATTTGATGTTTAGATGCCATGCCAACAATACCGTAGCATTCTATAGCAGCCCCACCAGCAATTTGTGCAAGTACATCTGTTGAAATATCAATATGGCCGAATTCGTTATTTAATTCTATTGACATAGAAATGCCCCCTTGGCTCTTTTTGACTAAATTCTATTGTACCACTTTGGCTATACATTAAGCAACCTAAGATGCCTTGAAAGCGCTTTGTGACAACGTTTTTGGCTTTTCCCCCTCGACATCATAGCTAGCGGTATTTATTGTTAAAAATCCTTATCGACCTTTTCATAGCTTTGCCCGAAGTAGTACTGTCGAAACCATAGTGCACTACTATAGATAAATCATCCATTACTAGCATAGAAAAAAGCTGATGTATTTAAACATCAGCTCTTAATTGTAGGTATTTTGCTTCGCGGAATTCGGGAATTCGCTTCTTATTTCGCGGAATTCACTGCTTATTTCGCGGAATTCGCTGCTTATTTCGCGGAATTCACTTCTTACTTCGCGGAATTCGCTTCTTACTTCGCGGAATTCACTTCTTATTTCGCGGAATTCCCATTATTCACTGTCGCCCCACGCATTTTTTCTTATTCTACAACATTATTAATATAAGCTTTTAATCAGTGTTTCAATCATGACAGGCATCTCTTTGAAGGCACTGTCCACATGTAAACGTTCTGTTTTTTGGTGGGCGTCTTTGCCGAATGGTCCAACATTTAATACTGGGCCTTGTAAGTCGGACATCGCTTCAAATGGAATGCTATACGTATCACCATAAACAGGTGTGTTGCGTTCAAATGCAGTCCAGCCATTGGAGTCGTCTGTGTAATTAACATAGCTTAAATCACAAATACCATTGAAATAATGAATTTGTTCAACTTCAATATCAAACGTTTTCGCAGTTTTCTTCATTAGTTCGATCGATTGCTTCACAAGTGGGTGTTCTGATGAATTGATAGCAGGATAATATGGCGGTGCATATAACAGCACTGTTGCTGGTGTTAGCTCCTGACAACGAATCATCAATTGATCGACAATACGAATTGACTTTTCACGATCATCCCACGATGTATTTTCTAGCACTTGCTTTTTAATGTTACTCACTTCTTCAGCGCCAAGTTTATGGATAGCGTGCGCTAACACTGTTTCATAGCGAAGTACTCTGACTTCACCGACACCTTGCACTTTTTCACGCTCGCAAATTTGCTTATATTGCGTGTTACAAGCCGCCATTGCCTCCAATGCAACTTGTTCAAAAATTTCCATGACCTCTGTCGCCGTGCGCTTCAATAAAAATACATTGTAAAGTGCAGCTGCACGATATGGTGTTTGTGTAGAATATTCCATTTTTAAATCTTTTAATTGTAACGATACCGGCAAAGGCGTACTTTCGCCTAAATCCGTTTCACTGAATACGGGATTCCACTCCATATGCTGTGTCATATATGATGCAATATAATTGGCTGTCATGCCTTTTAACGGTTCACCGACATGCGTCTCTTTGCCATAAAATAAAGCAGCTGGCATAATTTTTCCAATTGTACCGGAATAAATATATTCATTAATATCCGAAGGTCCTTGCGAGAAAGAAGGCTCACTATTTAAAAATAACTTATACGTTAAACCATATTGTTCACGCAGTCTTACTAGCTCGACAACGGCAGCACGCATACCTGCAGAGTTTACTTCTTCATCCGGTACCGCTGTTAAAATAAGATTGATTGGCCATTGTTCACTACTTGCTTTCTCAATCAACTGCATGTGTAATGCAAGGCCCATCTTCATATCCATAGTGCCGCGGCCAAACAAGTAATTACCCGACTCTAAATCAACTCTAGCCGCCTCTGGTAAATCTTTTTTATATTTAGGCTCCATCAGCTTGCGCGTTAACTCTTCTGGTCGGCAAGCAAGTGGCTCAAGCTCTCCATATTCCTCCGTATGAACGGTATCAAAGTGACTAATAAGCACGATCGTTTCCGTAGCTGTCGGATGCTTATACAATGCTGTTACGGCATTGCGCCCTAGCCCCGCATCATGCAATTCAATATGACTAGCATTGTTTTGAAAATAAGTAAGCGTTTGCAACTTATCTCTTAACTTATAAGCAAATTCATTTTCACCTGGTGTTAATGTTCGGCTTTCCCAGCTGACAATCTCACATAATAGCGCGCGAAGTTTTTCCGGTGTATTCCAAAAATATTTATCCATATTCAAAATCTCCTTTATCCGATAAAAATGCTTTTCCTAAATCAGGAGCATTTCATTATGAATGCAGTGACTCCTCTTTGTCAGAAGAAACTGGCGTAACTTTACTTAATTTCACCTTATAAAATAGCATACAAGCTACGAAGAACCCTATGCCGTATAGTAATCCAATCCGTTGCGTTGGATCGAAAGCTAAAAACACTAGAATGATCACGCAAAAGATAATACAAAATAGTGGAATTAACGGATATAGTGGCGTTTTAAATTTCAAGTCTGCCACCTTGCCGCCCCCTTTTACATAGCGGTATCGGAACATTAATTGTGACATGGCAATACCCATCCAAGAGATCGTCACCGCAATTCCTGCAATCGACATAAGCAATACAAACACCGCATCTGCTTCCATAACACTCGTTAACAATGACAGTAGTGAAAAGACCATCGTAAATATTAGCGCATTTAATGGCACTTTATTTTTAGTTAAACGCCCAAAATATTTCGGAGCCATTCCTTCTTTTGACATCGACCATAGTAAACGTGTTGACGCATACAGACACGAATTACCGACAGATAATATTGCCGTTAAAATAACGAAGTTCATAATGCCCGCTGCATAAGGAACACCCGCAATTTTCATCAATGTGACGAAAGGACTTTCAAGAAGACCAAGTTCAGATGATGGGAAAATGGCAGATAAAACAATAATAGAAGCAATATAGAATACGATAATTCTAAATAAGATTGTACGTATTGCCCTTGGAATGTTCTTTTCTGGATTTTCTGTTTCACCAGCTGCAATACCTACTAACTCAGAACCTTGATAAGAGAAAATGACATTCATCATTGTGACAAAAATAACGGCAATTCCTGCAGGGAATAATCCTGACGGCGCTAAATTCGTTAAATGTGGCGTCGGACGATCCGCCAAAGGAATCCAACCAAATATTGCCGCCGCACCAATAAGTATAAAAGCAATGACGGCAACTACTTTAATGCTCGCAAACCAAAACTCCGCCTCTGCAAAGCCTTTCGTTGTTAAGGCGTTTAATGTAAACAAAAGCACCATGAAGACAGCACACCATATCCAAATCGGCACATTCGGGAACCAATGTTGCATTAATATCCCCGCTGCGGTGAACTCCACTCCTGCGGTGGCAGCAGATCCAACAAAGTACATCCACCCTAAAGAAAATCCTGCAGATGGGCTTATAAACCGTGTAGCGTATGTTTGGAAGGAACCTGTTACAGGCATATAGACTGCCAATTCTCCAAGGCAATTCATAACCATATATAAAATAAAACCACCAAACAAATAGCCAATTAATGCGCCACCTGGGCCAGCTTGATTGATTGTGTACCCTACATTTAAGAATAACCCTGTCCCAATCACGCCACCTAGTGATAGCATCAATAAATGTCGACTCTTCATAGAGCGTTTCAATACATTATTATGCTGTTGTTCCCCTTTGCTCAAAGCGTTTCCCCATTTCCATAAGTTGTCAAATTATTGATTATTCAGATATTTAAAGGACTAAAACACCCAATCAATTTTCTCCCTCCTAAATTGATTGGGCATCTATCATTTAATTAAAAGCGTAGAGATAAACAGCTTAAGCCGCCGTCATGTTTTCTAAATTCAGACATTTCAAGTTCAATTGTTTGATAACCTAAGTCTTTTAGTTTGCGATTCGTTTCAGGGTAACCTGCTGGAATAATGATATAATCATTTACTTGAATGCAGTTCGCTGAATATTCATCTTCTTGTGGAATAACAATTTTTTCGTAAGATTCAAATGCAGGATGATCGATAAACTCTCCAGCTACGACCATGCGATTTTGTCCAACATAAGCGATACCCGTTTTTAAATGGAAGAACTCTTTTAATGGAATAATCGTAGCTTCATAGCCCTCTTTTTCCACGATTTCTTTGAATTGTCGTGCGCCTTCTTCATTTGTACGATCTGAAATACCTACATAAAATTTCTTTTCAGCTTGTAAAACATCACCGCCATCAAGTGTGCCTGGCCCTTCGATGTAATATAGCTTGTCATAAAACTTTTTAACGGCCGGCTCGATATCTTCAATTTCACGATTACGTGCTTCTGCCCCTGGATTTGTAATAATAGCAAATTCAGAAGTTAGTACAGCAGTATCTTCTACAAAAGTAGCGTCTGGGAAAGCTTCATCTGCCGCAAGTTGTGTCACTTCTACACCACATTTTTTTAATGCTTCTACATAGTGCTCATGCTGTTGAAATAATTTTTCTAAAATAGGTTTTCCTAGATCACTTGTTGTTAAACCGTTGACAAAACTGTTCCCTGGATTTTTTACAATGACATTTTTAAACATAGTATATCGTCTCCTTTTTTATCCTCTAACTACTGGACAAGTTAGACATGTTGGTCCACCTGTTCCTTTTACTGTGATTTCTTCACCTTTATATTCATAAACTGTAGCGCCTGCATCCAATAACTGCTGTTTAGTAACAGGGTTACCTGCAGGGATGACGCACACTCTCGGCGCTAGCGCCAAGACATTACAGCCTAAAGTGTCATATTCATCTTTCGGTACTTCAACTAACTGAATGCCACGCTCGATAAGCAATTGGCGCAAAAATACTGGCATTAAACGAGAATGTACCACTGCTAAATCCTTGTCCACCATACTAATAAAGGACATTAAGTGTAAGCATTCCGCTTCACCTAAGTCATGCGGGAGTTGTACAACGATAAATTCATCGACGACATCCGCTGTCATTTCCTTGATTTGACGAATAGCTTCGTCATTTGTGCGATATCCTCGACCAACTGCAAGTGTACGGTCATCAAGCCAAACAATATCCCCACCGTCTGAAACAGCATCACCTGACAATTCCCCAATGATAGCAATGTCTTTATTCTGTAAAAATTGTTTGTAAACATTTGCTTCAGGTTGTCTTAATTTCTTGCCAGATTTCAATATAATTGCACCGTGTGGTGTGAATTTAACAGGATCATGCGCGTAAAGCGAATCTAACCCTACTTCAGTAGACGCTGGCAAATAATCAATTTTTTCAACATACTTCTCAAGAATGGCGATAAATTCAGCATATTCTGTAAGCGCTTCATTATAATTCGGCTCTGATAGATAGTTGAAAGTTTTCCATTCATCTGTAAGATGCTCTTGGCTTATAAAAGCTTCTTTTGGATGTTTGACAATAACGTGTTTTAAAGGTGCATACATGGATGAACAATAATGCATACCTTTCACCCCTTTTCCGTGTAGTGGAAAACGTTTCCGTTAAGAGGAAAGTTTATATAAAAAATATATGTGTTTTATGTTATACTGTCAATATATTTAGAAAAATTTTATTATTCTCTTTTTGAAAGTACTTTCTTTTTATGCATCTATGAAGGAACTAGACGTACACCAAGAATAAAAATAAAATAAGATAGGAGGAGTGGGACAAGTATGCAATTATTAGAACGTGCAATGACCATTGCGAAAGTGTTAGCTTCAGATGCAACGGAAGGCAGTTTGTCTATTTCAGAGCTATCCACTAAATGCGATTTACCCTTAAGTACATTACATAGAATTTTAAAAGCGATGATTGCGCAAGGGATGATTGAACAAGACGAGCAAACGAAACACTATCGTCTCGGCACAATATGGATGGAATTAGGGCTCCAAGTGTATGATACGATGGACTACATTAGCAAAATTAGACCAGAATTAGAGCGCCTTGCAAGAGAAGTTGAGGAAAGTGTTTATTTAAGCAAGCCTGCAGGTTTAGATACAATTATTATCGAGAGAATTGATAGTGCAGCAAATCCTATTCGCATTTACGATCAACTAGGGATTCGCATTCCTATGCATATTGGTGCAGCCAATAAAGCGTTGTTAGCCTCTATACCGACTGACCAAGCGAAGGAAATTATGGATCAACTCGTTCCAGTTGAAGAAATGGCTGATTTGCAAGCGCAATTAGAACAAATACGCTTACAAGGCTATGCGATTAGTCACGGTGAGCGAACAGCGGGAACTTCCTCCGTTGCTGTAGCGGTTTATAATGGCTTTGGCGATATTATTGGTGCCGTTAGTATAGGCTTTGTCAGCTTTAACGTTAGCGACGAACATATCAATTTCCTTATACAACAGCTAGTAGAAACAGGGAAGCGCGTTTCTACAAAGCTTGGCTATCGCGGCAGGTAGTTTATACTAAAATAACACTGCTCAATGAATCTAGTGCCATTGTACAGTGTTTTTTTCATAGCAGTTTTTTGTCTGTAAAGGTTTTTTTCTTGAAAGGTTATGTGAAAACTGTTGCACTGAACGACTTCGTATGTTAAATTATTATGGTATGTGAAATACCGAACTGAAATAATAATCTTTCAGCATCAACTGTAAGGAGGGAATACAACATGCCAAAACAATGTGTAATCACTGGACGTAAAGCTCGTACTGGTAACAACCGTTCCCACGCTATGAACGCTAACAAACGTACTTGGGGCGCTAACCTTCAAAAAGTTCGTATCCTAGTTAACGGTAAACCAAAACGTGTATGGGTTTCTACTCGTGCTTTAAAATCAGGTAAAATCGAGCGCGTTTAATAGCCGCTTCTAAAAAATCGATTTCGCATATAGCGTAAATCGATTTTTTTCTTTCATTTTGATGTAAGGCAAACTACCAACCGCCCTTGTATAGCTTTTAAGCAGAAAAAATCCGACTGGCATCAGTCGGATTTTTTAGCTTCTTTCTTGTCTTTTTTAAATAGGTTGATACAAGTACGCGTAATACTACTCACAACTTTCGGCAATTGGAACGTATATACTTTCAGGACTCTCTCCCCCTTACGCTAATCTATGCTTCTTATCATTAAACATATGCCTTGCGTAAAGGATATAGACCCTAAAGTGCCTATTATTTCATTACTTGTAAAACGAGATGAACCTAATGATATTTCTTCGTTCGTCGTTTCATATTTAACATGTCTCAATGTAACCCCTTGAATTGGTTGCTCATGCGCAAAAAAAGACAAATAGCGATAGCGCTCATCCGCTTGAATTGTGTGCGTGCCTGGCACCAAAAATTGCAACATATTTGCATGATTAATAATTTTTAAGACAACTTGAGGATGCTCAGTCTGTAAACGATATATCGAACGAACAGCGGCTTCATAGTGATCTAAACGCCCACCTGTCACACCCGTTAATACAATGTCACTAGGCGAATAGCTTAGTGCCTTTAACAGCGCTAAATCGGTATCCGTTTCATTCTTTTCTTCTTGAAAACGCTGTGAATCATTGGCATGCTCCATCACATATTTATATTCTTCTTGTGATAATGAGTCAAAATCGCCAACAATAGCATGTGGTATAATGCCTTGCTCAATTAAATATAGTGCTCCTCGGTCCGCACCGATAAATAGAACGTCATCACGCTTTTTATATGGCTCAAAGGAACAAAGCTCCTGTTTGGGACCGCCTGCACATACGACAACAGTGGTCATCCTTTCATCGCAGCCTCACCAGCGGCTAAAATCTCTTGCAGGGCCGCTGTGCGGTCTTCTTTACTGTAAATTGCTGAGCCCGCTACAAAAATAGTTGCTCCTGCTTTGGCACATGGAACAATCGTTTCGGCATTAATGCCACCATCAATTTCTATCGCCACGTCTAAGTTACGCTCTTTAATAATTGTTGATAGCGCTTCAATTTTTGGTACAACCGAATGAATGAACTTTTGACCACCAAATCCAGGATTCACTGTCATAAATAACACCATATCAATATCTTCTAAAATGTGTTGAATCGATTCAATTGGTGTATGTGGATTTAAAACAACCCCTGGCTTCACACCATATGAACGAATCAATTGAATCGTGCGGTGTAAATGGCGACAAGCTTCAACATGGACCGTAATATAGTCCGCTCCTGCTTTAGCAAATTGTTCGATATATTGATCTGGATTTTCAATCATTAAATGAACATCTAACGGTAAATCAGTTAAAGGACGAATGGCATCTAAAACAATCGAGCCAAATGAAATATTCGGTACAAAATGACCGTCCATCACGTCGATATGAATAAGCTTTGCACCTGCTCGTTCTACGTCTTTTACTTCTTCTCCTAGTTTTGCAAAGTTTGCTGCTAAAATTGATGGTGCTATTTGTATCATCATTAATACCTCGGCTTTCGATCCATAATTTCTTGCATAAATTGTTCGTAATGCTTGTAACGGTACTCACGAATTTCTCCCGCTTCAACCGCTGCCTTTACTGCACATTTAGGTTCCTTTAAATGCAAGCATGCTCTAAATTTACAGTCCTCAGCAATTCGTGAAATCTCTGGGAAACATGCACCTAACTCTTCCTTTTCAATTTCATCAAAATCGAAAGAGCTAAACCCTGGCGTATCCGCTAATAAGCCATCACATACTTCTATTAGTTCCACATGACGAGTCGTATGCTTGCCTCGTCCTAAGCTCTGCGAAATAATGCCGGTTTTTAAATTTAAATCTGGAATTAACGTATTCAGTAACGTTGATTTTCCTACACCGGATTGTCCAGCAAGTACCGATGTTTTGTCCTTTAAAATTGGCTGAAGACGTTCAACTAATTCTTCTTCACCCTTATAAGTTTGCAGCACTGTATAGCCCATATTTTCATAATCTTCTATATAACGCTGTAATTCATCACGCTCATTGTCATCCACTAAATCCATCTTTGTCAGACAGATGATTGGATGTACATGGAATGATTCTAAGACGACTAAGAAACGATCCAATAAAATCGTATTAAAGTTTGGCTCTTTTACTGAAAACACTAAAATGCCTTGATCGATATTAGCAATCGGCGGGCGCACTAATTCATTTTGACGATCAAGTATTTTTTGAATCGTACCATCTGAACCTTCTGTTTCAAGTGTATATTCAACAAAATCGCCGACAAGTGGAGATTCTCCGCGATTGCGGAATACCCCACGTCCTCGACATTGTATGAGCTCTTCACCATTATAAACATAATAATAGCCACTTAATGCTTTACGAATTTGGCCTTGCGCCATCCAATTCCCCCTTATTTAACATCATCATAGCTGAAGCTTTTAGACTCAATAATTTCCGAGTCCCGGATAATTTTATAAGCCGCTTCTTCACCTTCTACAATGACAAGTTGTATTTTGTATTGTTGGTCACTCGTAATCGTAAATTCATCAAAAGTTTTCACCATTGTATGATCTTTATCTTGAATTTCAATGCGTATTACTTGTTCAGCGCCTTCTTCTTTCGGTTCATATGGAATTAAAACATTTTTAATAAATGTTTTCACTGGCTTTTCAGCAGGTCCTTTACTTAAAACAACTGCTATCGTATCGCCTTCCATTAAGCTAGTACCTGGCTTTGGCGTTTGTGAAATGACACTACCTGCAGGAACTGTCTCATTAAACTCTTCGCGAACAGTGCGCCATTTTAGCCCTACTCTTTTTACGTAATCATCCATTTGCGCTTTCGTGTAATTCGTAACACTATCGACTGTAATCATTTTTACGCCTTGGCTTATTGTAAACGTAATCGTTGCATCTTTCGCAACGACTTCTGTTCCTTGTGCTGGATCTTGCTCAATAATTTGACCTTCCGGCTGATTAGAATGCACGTAATTTTTTTGAATTAACAATTTATCTTTTAATAAAGCTTCAACTTGATTAATTTGTTGCCCCGTATAGTCATCGATTTTAATCTTTTCTAGACCAAGACTGACAATTAGCTCTATTTCAGTCCCTTTGACACGCTTGGCATCTTTTGCTGGGTCTGTCTCAATGACTTTCCCCTCTTCAACTTCCTCAGAATTGCGCTCCTCCTGTTGTTCTGCGACAACAAAGCCCGCTTCTTGCAATTTTTTCGTAGCCTCTTCGACGGTTAAATTCGTGACATCCGGCACCGCGATTTTTTTCGGACTAAATACATCGGTTGCCAATAAAATAAATAAGAATATGGCCATTACCACTACAATAAGCGCTACCACTATTGGCCATTTTTTCTTTTGCTTTTTAACCGGAGCCGGCTTTTCAACAGGTTTCTTGGCCTTCGGTTCGACTTTCGATTGTAGGATCGGTTCCATTGCCCTTGTTTGCGTTAAATCCTCTTCTTTGCGTATCTGCTGTTCCTTAATAATGGGAATAGCTCTCGTCGCATCATTATCAATAGGAATCGTAAACTTCGGTTCATTAATACGTGCGGATGATAAGACCGTCTCTAAGTCCTCTTGCATTTCTTCCACCGTAGCATAACGATGAGATGCATCTTTAGCCGTTGCCTTTAGCACTACATTTTCTAAACTTTGCGGAATTGTGCCATCAAATGCACGGACAGATGGTGTCTCCGATTGTAAATGTTTTAGTGCAATTGAAACCGCTGATTCACCCGAAAATGGTAATTCCCCTGTTAGTAATTCATATAACACAATGCCTAGCGCATAAATATCTGATTTATTTGTAGCGGTTCCACCACGGGCTTGTTCTGGTGATAAATAATGCACAGTACCAAGCACAGAGTTTGTTTGGGTAAACGATGTAGCACTAAGCGTCATCGCAATGCCAAAATCCGTTATTTTCACATTGCCATCCGCATCCATTAAAATATTTTGCGGTTTAATGTCACGGTGAATAATATGATTGTCATGAGCATTGGCAATTGCTGACGTTAATTGCTTCATAATATGCACACTTCTCGCAGGCGAAATTGGTGCATATTCTTGTATGTACTGCTTTAACGTCTTTCCTTGAACATATTCCATTACAATATAATGCAGATCTCCATCATCACCTACATCATAAATACTCACAATATTTGGATGTGTAAGGCTTGTAACTGACAGTGCCTCACGTTGAAAACGTCGATGTAATTCCTCCTCATTGGTGAAATCATAACGTAGTACTTTTATTGCTACATCCCTATTTAATATCATATCATGCGCCAAGTATACATTGGACATGCCTCCGCCACCAATGAGTTCTAAAATTTTATAGCGGTCACTAATTCGTTTTCCTACAAGCATACTTACACCTCCTCATCTTGCCTTGTGAGTAACACGAGGGAGATATTGTCTTCCCCCCCGCTTGCATTTGCTAATTCCACAAGTTTTCGTCCTTTTTCTTCAATTAAATCTGGATAGGTAATGATTGATGCCATTTCATACACTGATAGTTTATTACTTAAACCGTCAGAACAAATGAGTAAATACGATTCTGGCGCGAGCTCTACTTCATAAAAGTCTGGTTCAATTGTTTCCTCTGTTCCAACAGCTTTTAAAATGAAATTTTTCTTCGGATGCGTTAATGCTTCCTCTTCACTAATTTCACCATTTTCAAGCAAAACATTAACGTATGAGTGATCTCTTGTTATTTGTTGTGCGCCATCTTCAAAGAAATAATACACGCGACTATCACCAACATGTGCTATGAAGCAATGATTTCCTTCAATTAACACGGCAATAAACGTCGTCCCCATTCCTTTACAGTCTTCGTGTGATAAAGAATAGTCAAAAATATTCGTGTTCAAATGCTTCACTGCTTGACGTAACCATTCTTTTTTTGATGTCATAGTTGCAAAATGATGTGCCTCAGCTTGTAAAAAAACAGTTTCCATTTGTTTCATTGCCATATCACTCGCTACATCGCCAGCATTATGACCACCCATGCCATCTGCGACAAGTGCTAGTGCAAGTCCATCTGGTCGTTTAAAAAATGCAGCACGATCTTCATTAATTGCTCGTTTTAAACCAATATCACTTTCGACTGTGTATTTCACCACTGGTCACCTCGTTTCCTCAGATCTCTCTTTCGCACGTAATTGTCCGCATGCCGCATCAATATCAGAACCTTGCTCTCTGCGAATTGTTACGTTAATACCATTTTTCTTTAATGTTTTTTCAAAAGCAAAAATTTTACTACGAGATGTACGAATATAATCACGTTCAGGTACGTAGTTTACAGGAATTAAGTTGACATGGCATTTAATTCCTTTAATTAAAGCAGATAGTTCTTCTGCCACTTCAACTGAATCATTTTCACCCGACATTAAACCATACTCAAAACTAACACGTCGTCCAGTTTTTTTCGTGTAGTAACGCACCGCTTCCATTAATTCATCCAATTTGTACGCACGGGCAATTGGCATTAATTTTTGACGCGCCTCTTGGTTTGGTGCATGCAATGATACAGCAAAGTTAATTTGCAGTTGTTCATCCGCAAATTGATAAATTTTAGGAACTATACCAGATGTCGAAACTGTAATATGACGTGCCCCAATGTTTAAACCTTTTTCATGATTGATGACTTTTAAGAAGCTCATCATTGCATCATAGTTATCGAAAGGTTCGCCGATGCCCATAATAACGATATGCGACACACGTTCATTTACTTCATCTAAAGCTTGTTGTACTTTGACAACTTGCTCCACAATTTCACCAGCTAATAAATGGCGCTTTAATCCACCTAAAGTTGATGCACAGAATGTACAACCAATACGGCAGCCAACTTGCGTTGTAACACATACCGAGTTGCCATATTCATGACGCATTAAAACCGTTTCAATAGAGTAACCATCTTGTAACTGGAATAAAAATTTAATCGTACCATCTTTCGATTCCTGCTTAATAAGCGTCGACAATGTTGTTAAAGCAAAGCTTGCCTCTAGCTTGTCACGTAATGATTTTGATAGGTTAGACATTTCTTCGAATGTTTTCACACGTTTATTGTATAACCAATCAAAAATTTGCGCAGCACGGAATGGCTTTTCACCGTTTTCTTTTAGCCATTCTTCTAATTGATGTGGTTGTAGTGAATAGATTGATTCTTTTAAATTGGGTTTTTCTTTTTTCACTCGTCGAACGGGCTGCTCTTCCGCTTCCTCGACTAAGTCATTAATACGTTCATTAAATTGCTCTTGATCCACCATTAGTTGGATTCTCCTTTTTTACGAAAGGCCGCGACGAAGAAACCATCACTGCCGAAGTCTTGTGGGAAGACTTGAAGCATGCCATTTGCCTGCTTTTCCGCTAATTTTGTTGGTAAAGATTCTAGTTGTATCGCTTCCATTTCTGGATGCTCTGTTAAAAAGGCCTCAACAGTGCCTTCGTTTTCTTGTTTATCGACTGTACATGTACTGTACACCAGTTTGCCCTCTTTTTTCAGTACTTTCGTAGCTGCATCAAGCAGTGCCAACTGGATTTTTTGAAGATTTTCTAAATCCTCTTCACGCTTCGTATATTTAATATCGGGTTTACGACGCATGACACCCAAACCACTACATGGCGCATCTACTAACACAGCGTCAAACGATTCCGCTTGTAAAAAATCAGGCGCTTTACGGCCATCGATTGGTGCTGTTTCTACTATCTCAAGTCCTAGACGTTCTGTATTATGGTCGATTAAATCTAATTTATGTGGATGTAAATCTGTTGCCAAAATGGAACCTTTATTGCCCATTTTTTCTGCTAAATGTGTTGTTTTACCACCCGGTGCTGCACACATATCTAAGACGCGCATCCCTGGAGAAGGATTCAACACATTGGCAGGAATCATCGAACTTTCATCCTGTATTGTAATAAGCCCATCTTGAAACGCTTTTGTTCGAGCAGGCTGACCGTTTGTAACATGTAAACATTCAGGCATTAAATCGCTTTGCTGTGCCGTTAAACCTTCTGCTTGTAAGCTAGCAATCGCCTGTTCGGGCGTCGCCACTGTCGTATTAACACGCACTGTCTGTACTGGCGGCACATTATTTTCATGCAACATAGCAGTAGCTACTTCGAAGCCGTAATTTTCGACAAAGCGCTCGACTAACCATTGTGGATGACTTGTTTCAATAGCAAGTCGTTCGATAGGATTTGCTAGTTCTTCAATCGAGCGTACGCCCTGACGTAAAATAGAACGCAAAATTCCGTTGACTGTAGAAGCGATCCCTTGATGTCCACGACGTTTTGCAATTTCTACCGCTTCATTGACAGCTGCATGCGGTGGTATGCGCGTTAAATAATGCATCTGGTATAGCGATAAACGCAGTAACCAACGCACCCAATGATCTAGTTTACCACGAATAAATGGCTCTAAATAGTAGTCGAGGGTCATTTTATATTGCAACGTACCATACGTAATTTCTGTTAACAGTGCACGATCTTTCGCTTCAATTTTATGGCGCTTAATCGTTTCGTGTAACAGTAAATTACTATACGCTTGATTTTTATCTACTGCTAATAGGATAGACAGTGCGGCATCTCGTACATTGCCATCCCAAATTACTACGCTTTTTTTACTCATTTAAACTGGTCCCCGATCTGTAATTTTGAACCTGTACCTCGCAAATAATCCTCTGCCGTCATTCGCTTTTTACCAGCCGGCTGAATGTCATATAGTGCAAGTGCTGTACCATTGCCAGCCGCCACCTCAAAATGATCCTTTGCAATGGCTACGACTGTTCCAGGTTTCGCATTATGTTGTGTTTGCCCAACCTTTGCCCACCAAATTTTGAAATTTCCTTCTTCAAAAGTTGTGTAGGCTACTGGCCATGGGTGAAGTCCACGCACTTGATTGTATAAAGTCGTGGCATCCTTTGTCCAATCAATGCGTTCTTGTTCACGAGAAATATTGCTTGCAAATGTTACTTGGGTTTCATCTTGTACTGTACGGCTATTTGTTCCATTTATAATAGAAGGAAGTGTTTCTTTTAATAGGTCACAACCGACAACACTTAATTTATCGAAGAGACCACCTGTATGGTCATCTTCTTCAATGGCAATGGCCTTTTGTGAAATGATATCGCCTGCATCTAATTTCTGCGCCATATACATAATCGTAACGCCTGTCTCTTTTTCACCGTCAATAATTGCTTGGTGAATGGGCGCTCCTCCACGGTATTTAGGTAAAAGAGATGCGTGCACATTAATACAGCCAAGCGGTGGTGCATCAAGCAATTCTTTCGGTAAAATTTGCCCAAAGGCTGCTGTAATAACGATATCCGGCTGTAATTCAAGTATTTGCTGTAGTTCTTCAGAGCCACGTAGCTTTTCAGGTTGAATAACTGGTAAGCCTAATTCCAATGCCGCCGCTTTAACAGGTGGCGGTGTTAATACGCGCTTGCGTCCAACAGGTCGGTCTGGTTGCGTCACAACTGCTTTAATATCATAGCCCTCATTGTGTAGCATACGCAAAATTGGCGCTGAGAAATCAGGTGTTCCCATAAAAATAATTGACGTCATGTTATTCCTCCTCTTGTGCGTACAGTTCTTCAAGCTCTTCTTCCGTTACAATACGTTTGATTTTCGAATCAAATAAAATACCGTCTAAATGATCAATCTCATGTAAAATCGCTCGCGCTTCAAAACCTCCTGCTTCAAGCTCATACACTCGCCCTTCACGGTCACACGCTTCAATTTTCACATAGTCAGGACGCTCAACTTCACCATATAATCCTGGGAAACTTAAACATCCTTCGATATCAACCTCTGCACCATCCGTTTTAATAACAGTAGGGTTAATCATTTCTAAAATATCTCGTTCCTCGCCTAGCTCGACAATCGCCACGCGTAAGCCAACATTTATTTGAGGTGCGGCAATACCTACGCCATCATATTCCACCATTGTGTCATATAAATCATCAAGTAATGCAATAATTTCTTCATTAATTTCTGTTACTTCTGCACATGGTGTTGATAAAATTTTTGCTGGATGTTCGATTACTTTTTTGATTGCCATTGTTCGTTCCTCATTTCTATTATATCAGGCGTTCTTGCCTTTATTTTAATGGTCGGTAATTCGCCATTTAATCAATTAACACGTAATCTTTTAGCCTCTTTATATCGTAGACGGGTCTAAATCGACCGTCATTAATATGCCCTGTTTGATCCATTCTGCTCGATACATTGCAAGCAACCGTTGCAAGACAGGTATCAGATTTGGTTCAATTTTATATTTTATCAAACATTGATAGCGATATCTATTTTGGAGACGGCTAATACTTGCTACCGTTGGGCCAATAATCGATACTTGCTGTGATAAATTTCCTCGTAGCCAATCCGCAGCACGCCCTGCATATTCCGCCGCCATCATAACATCCTCATGCGATACTTGGATAAGCGCAACGAAATAATAGGGTGGATAGCCTGAACGTCGGCGTAAAAACATTTCTCGCTCATAGAATGGCTCGTAATCTTGTACTTTAGCTAATTCAATTGCATAATGTTCGGGTGTATACGTTTGGATAACGACCTCACCAGGCTTATCATGGCGCCCCGCTCTACCACTTACTTGTGTCAGCAATTGGAAAGTACGCTCCGCTGCACGGTAATCCGGTAAATGCAATGAAGTGTCGGCACTCAGCACACCTACAAGTGTAATATTAGGAAAATCAAGTCCCTTTGCAATCATTTGCGTACCGAGTAAAATATCGGCTTGTCCCTCACCAAATGCTTGCAAAATCTCTTCATGTGCCCCTTTATGCTTTGTTGTGTCGACATCCATTCTTAGCACTCTCGCTTCTGGGAAAAGCTTAAATATTTCTTCCTCTACTTTTTGCGTACCTGTACCAAAATATCGAATATGTTCACTTTGACATTGCGGGCAAATTTGCGGCACATGCTCTTCATAACCACAGTAATGGCACTTCAACTTTTCTGTTGTGCGATGATAGGTAAGTGAAATATCACAGTTCGGACATTGTACGACTGTTCCACAATCACGACATAACACAAATGATGAATACCCTCTACGATTTAAAAATAACACCATCTGTTCTTGTCGTTCGAGGCGACTTCTTATACCTTCTATAAGTAGCTCTGAAAACATTGAGCGATTGCCTTTTTGAAGCTCTTCTCGCATATCTGCAACATAGACAGTTGGCATGGCTTGATGCATTGCCCGTTGTTTTAATGTTAGTAGTGTATAAACACCTTTTTTTGCACGAGCATACGACTCTAACGCAGGTGTCGCACTACCTAAAATAACTGGACATTGATAAAACTGGCTGCGCCAAATGGCCACATCTCTCGCATGATAGCGTGGAGAATCTTCCTGCTTATATGTTGATTCATGCTCCTCATCTAAAATGATGAGCCCTAAATTTGTAAAAGGTGCAAAAATGGCTGAACGAGCACCAACGACAACCCTTACTTTACCTTGCTGAATTTTGCGCCATTCATCATACTTCTCACCAACTGATAATCCACTATGCATGACCGCCACCATTTCACCAAAGCGACTACGGAAACGCTCCGTCATTTGCGGCGTTAAAGAAATTTCAGGCACGAGCATAATGGCTTCCTTGCCATTATTTAAAACCTTTTGAATCGCTTGCAAGTAAACTTCCGTTTTCCCACTGCCTGTTACACCTTGCAATAGAAAAGTGGAAGCAGATTGTGTTTCAATAGAATGCGAAATGGCCTCTAAGGCAACTGCTTGCTCTGCTGTTAATTGTAAAGATTGTGTGCGTGCAACATCTTTTGTAAAAGGATCACGATATACTTCTTCTTGTATAAAACAGGCTGCTCCTTTATCAATCACTGCTTGTAAAACAGCAGCAGACACGGCTGTTTCCTCAAAAATTTGCTGCGGGGAAAAAATTTCACCTAAATGGGAAGCCATCCATTCAATTAAAGCACGTTGCTTTGCAGCTCTTGATGCCTCTTGTAACGCATTGTTGAGCGCTTGAGCATCTTCGGCAATCTTAACCATCCGCACTTCTTTCACATTACCTTGTTGCTTCACAACATTTTCTACTTTAACGACATTCTCAGCAATCAGTTGTTTGAGTAACGGCAATAACCCAGCACGCTCAAATTCTTTAAAGTTTACCTGTTGACGTTTGCCAAAAATCTGCTGTACTTCTAAAGGTAATGTCGCGAGATCCTCTTGTACTTTCACCATTTTTTCATACTTGGCCCGCAGTGCGGAAGGAAGCATTACTTGTAACGCATCAATTTCATAGCAAATTGTTTCATTTTTAAGCCACTTTGCCAGCTGCAACATTTCTTCCGTAAAAACAGGCTCAATATCTAAAATTTGCGCAATCGGCTTAATTTTGTTTGCAGGAACTTCGGTGTCATTTTTTAAACCGACAACAAACCCTAGTACGTTACGCGGCCCAAATGGCACTTTTACACGACAGCCTTTTTCAATCACTGCATGCCACTCTGCGGGAACAGCATAATCAAATGAACGATCAACATGGTATGTTGCAACATCCACGATAATCTCAGCATATAAACTCATTGCGCCTCACCTTGTAAAACATACTGCCATAAAGCTTGTGCAAACTGGTGTGCATCTGAGACATCAACTAATTGCTCTTTTATTTTTGCTGTATGACTAAAATCAATCCATTCATCGGATACGACTTGCAATATTGGTTGACCTATAACGGTTTGTCCAAATGTCACTGCCGTCAGCCCTTCGATGGATAGCATTGGCGCATTGTCAATTGTCGGGATAGTAGCCGCGTGCAGCAATAATGCCTGTGGATATTGCTTTGTTAAGCGCTCTACTTCTGCTAACATGTCGTTGACATCGGAAGCATCCCCATCCAAAAGAATGACATGTGCGCCTAGTGCTTGTGCTTCTTTTGCTAATGCTTGACCAATGCGACCATTTGCCTTTGAACTTATAATATGTTGATTATCGAAAGGGATAGACCAAGCACCGGCTGTAACAAGTACTGTTTTACCAGCTAGTGGCTTCGCTTGTGCTGAAAAATAATCGACTACTATAGCTGTAATTTTTTCAGGTTCCTCTAAACGACCTTTCCCAACATACCCACATGCTAAAAAGCCTTCTGACGGTTCAATAAATTGATAGCCATCTGCTGCTAGTTGTGCCAAATTGCGCTTCACTGCCGGATGTTCATACATATGAACATTCATTGCAGGCGCAAGCCAAACTGGCGCAGTTGTAGCAAGTAATGTCGTCGTCACCATATCATCCGCAATGCCATTGGCGAGTTTGCCAATCACATTGGCGGTTGCCGGTGCAACTAATATTAAATCTGCCCAATCTGCTAAATCGATATGGGCAATGACATTTGAATCTTTCTCATCGAATGTATCGTAATAGACATCATTTTTGGACATGACTTGAAAGCTTAACGGGTTGACAAACTGGCGCGCTGACGCTGTCATGATGACCTTCACCTGGAAACCCGCCTGTGAGAGCTTACTTACGAGCGCTACAGCTTTATAAACCGCAATACCACCTGAAACACAAAGTAAAATATTTTTATTCATCTACAATGTCGTCCTTTCAAACGATAAGCTCCCAAAGGATTATTCCTCGGGAGCTCTCGGCATTTTTGTATAATCAAAAAATCACTGCAGATTTTAACATTAACTTGGCAAAAGCTTTGTTCCATCAATGTTAGATTAGATTTCGTCTTCGTACACAGCTGACTCATCTTGTGATACTTTCGTCAGCACACCTGCCGCTACCTCTTCAAGTGCTTTTCCTACGTATTTATAGGAAACGTACTTGTGTAGGCGTTCAGTACCTTCTACTTCTTGCATTTGGCGCGCACGTTTTGACGCTAAACTTACTAAAGAATATTTTGAATCGATTTCTTTTTTTAAGGCATCTACTGATGGGTATAACATAGGTTTATTCTCCTCTCAACATTGACAAATATCTTTTTTCAACACGTTCTCTGCGACAATGCTCGGCTTTAATAATCGCATTGATACGATCACAAGCATTCGTCACTTCATCATTTTCCACCACATAATCGTATAAGCTCATCATTTCAAGCTCTTCACTTGCAGTCGCGATGCGCTTCGCAATAACTTCCGCTGTTTCTGTCCCACGACCAACTAAACGATCTTTTAATTCCGTTAAACTTGGAGGGGCTAAGAAAATAAATAAGGCATCCGGTGCTTTTTGACGAATTTGCGCTGCACCTTGTACTTCTATCTCTAAAAATACATCACGACCAGCATCCAGTGTTTCATTTACATAGGTTAACGGCGTGCCGTAGTAATTCCCTACAAATTCAGCGTGTTCTAATAAGCCACCTTCTTCAATTAACGTCTCAAACTCTTCACGTGTCTTGAAAAAATAGTCTACACCATCTACTTCACCTTCGCGAGGATTTCGTGTTGTCATTGAGATGGAATACTCATAATTCGTATTCGGTTGAGAAAATAATTCTTTTCGCACTGTCCCTTTTCCTACACCAGACGGACCCGACAGAACAATTAATAATCCACGTTCTTTTATCATTTATCCTCTATATCTCCCTTAATTTATAACAGATGCAAGCAGGTTATTCGATATTTTGAACTTGCTCACGCATCTTTTCTAAAATTGTTTTTGCCTGTACTACAGCAACGGCTGCTTCTGTCGATTGATTTTTTGAACCGATCGTATTAATTTCGCGATGGATTTCCTGCATTAAAAAGTCCAATTTACGTCCGATTGAAACCGTCTCTAGTAACGTTTCTTCCAGTTGGTTAAAATGACTATCTAATCGATCTAACTCTTCTGTGATATCCACTCGTTCTGCAAAAATCGCTACTTCTGCGAGTAAACGATCTTCTAACAGCGCTCCACCTGCAATTTCAGCAATTCGTTCTAATAAACGCGCACGATATTTTTCAACAGCAAGTGAGGAATTTGAGCGAATGTGATTCACTTGTTCCATTAACTGCTCTTTATATTGTACAACAACGTCTTGCAATTCTTGCCCTTCACGCTCACGCATTTGGATCAACTGCCCAGTAGCTTCTGTTACCGCATGTTCTACAGCCCCAAGTAAATCCTCAGGTGTTAGCTGCGGCTTCTCTTGTACTAATGCTTGTTCTAGAGCTAGCAGCTCCTGCATCGTCCATTTTTCTTCTAGTGGTACTTTACTTGCTAATTGCTCTTTTGCCTTACGATACGCTTCAATTAATGACCAATTAATTTCAATAGATTGCTCGACATTTTCTAAATCTTTTACATAGACCATCACATCAATTTTTCCACGAGACAAAGCTTGCGAAATCAATTTCTTTGCAAAAATTTCTGCTTCAAGCCATTCTTTCGGAAACTTTGCATGAATTTCTAAAAAACGATGGTTGACCGAGCGTATTTCTACGGTTAACTGAAAGTCTCTTGTTGTTGTGACACCTCTGCCAAAACCAGTCATACTACGCACCAAGGTTCGTCACACCTTTCTTTGCATACTGGGATTATTATAACATAAGCTTTGTCATTTATGACGTCTCTCCATAAAAAATTCGATAGTGCAAAAATTAATTCTACCACATCTGAAGCTATATTTTAATATTCACCTAAAAAATGCTATGATAAACATACAAAAAATGCATTCCAGCGTAACTTGGCTGCTTTGGACCCTTATTATAAGGAAGAATCTCACTATTTTTCCCGGTCAAGCAGACCATTCAAGCGCAATAATGCAATACTTACGAATACACAATGATGCAATAGATCATTGGAAAGAGGACTTAAAATGGCATTTGATGGCTTATTTACTTATTCAATGACAACAGACCTGCAACAATTAGTGACAGGTCGTATTACAAAAATACATCAACCTAACGCGCAAGAAGTTGTTTTACAAGTTCGTGCAAATGGTGGCAATCACAAATTATTATTTTCTATCCACCCTTCCTATGCGCGAGTACATCTGACAGAGCAAACAATCGAAAACCCAGCAGAACCACCGATGTTTTGCATGCTCTTACGCAAGCATTTAGAAGGCGGTTTTATCGCTTCTATTAAACAGCATGATTTAGATCGCATTATTATAGTAGAAATCCATAGTAAAAATGAAATCGGTGATCCAATTGTGCGAGAATTACACGCAGAAATTATGGGTCGCCATAGTAACTTGCTGTTACTCGATAAGGAACAACATAAAATTATCGATAGTTTAAAACATTTATCACCGTCGATGAATAGTTTCCGTACAATATTACCTGGACAGCCCTATATCGCACCACCTGCACAAAATAAATGGCAACCGTTAACGGTCACGGATGAACAGCTAACGGCATTTTTCGCTGAGCCGAAAACGGCAAAAGAAATTGTTGGCCAGTTTGTGGGCTTTTCTCCCTTACATGCAGAGGAACTATTATTCCGCTTATCAGCTGCAACAAATAAAGTAGCATGCTTTAAAGATTTTATGGCAGCCTTTCGTGATGGCGGGACAGAACCGATGTATGTATACGCGAACAACAAAACGTATTTCTCTCCTATTGCATTGAACCATTTACAAGGAGAGAAAACAGTTTATCCCAATGTCCACGAGCTACTAGACCGCGTATTTTTTGCCCGCGCAGAGCGAGATCGTGTGAAGCAACAGGCTGGTGATTTAGAACGCTGGCTTCAAAACGAAATCGATAAGCTATCACTAAAAATAAAGAAGCTGACAAAAGACTATGAACGCGCATCTAAATTAGATCAGTTCCAATTATACGGAGAACTACTGATGGCCAATATTTACGCATTCGAAAAAGGTGTAAAGGAAGTAACTGTAACAAACTACTACAGTGAATCAGCAGAACAAATTACCATCCCTGTTAGTGAACGTAAAACCCCTATTGAAAATGCGCAAAGCTATTACACGAAATATAATAAGGCAAAAAATGCCTTGATTATGGTACAAGAGCAACTGGAAAAAACAAAAGAAGAAATCACTTACTTCGAAATGTTAGCGCAACAAGTGCAACAAGCATCACCAGGTGATATTGAAGAAATACGTGAAGAATTAGCGGAGCAAGGCTATTTAAAACTACGTCACGCTAAGAAAAAGAAAAAACAGCTGAAACCTGAACCCGAACGTTATATTTCTTCTACAGGAACACCTATTTCTGTTGGTAAAAATAATAAACAAAATGATATGCTGACATTTAAAATGGCGAAGCGTACGGATATCTGGCTACATACGAAGGATATTCCAGGCTCTCACGTCGTTATTCATTCGAATGAGCCAGATGATACGACATTACGAGAAGCCGCAACACTAGCCGCCTATTTCTCAAAAGCTCGCGATTCTTCCTCTGTACCAGTAGACTATACCGAAATACGCCAAGTCAAAAAACCAAATGGGGCTAAACCTGGATTTGTTATTTACTTCGAACAAAAAACATTGTTCATCGACCCAGACGAAACTGTCATTTTACAGTTAAAGAAGCAGTCTTAAATATGGCATAACATCGAAAAAGTGTTAGATTGATCGTAATCAATCTAACACTTTTTTCGCTGCCGTTGATGTCCGCTACGGCGATGCTTTCCGCGGGCATACCGTAAGCCGCAACCCTCGCTAACGCGCGGGCTTGTTGCGTCTTACATTGTATGCTATTCCCGCAGGAGTCATCGCCTTCGCTACCATCAACTAGTGTTCTTTACTATTATTATCATATTTGCCCCTCTCCCAACCCCCCCTAACTTCTTTCATTTTAAAAGGCACTCACGGTAATCTGTACTATATAACGATAAAAATCTGCGGAAAATGCAATTTTCACAGGCAATGTTCCCTAGCTTGTACACAAAAGATTTTTAGCATGAATATTCTGAACTGTTTTTCGTTCCGTTATTGACTTCTCGCCTCCCCGATGTCTTAATTTAACTATAAAAAATTTTATAGCAATTCGGAAAGGGCGTATTCACTATGTCTGTTGGCAAAAAATTAAGCTTCGGCTTTTTCTCGATTATCTTCACTTTATTTATTTCTTTACTCGTTTTATTTATGCAGTTTTCTAAAATTGAAAGCAAGGTTGAAGACGCCCTAGAAAATCGCGTCGCATTAGTTGAACTTTCGGACAGCATTCAATTTGAACTGGCGATGCAAGGTCTTTTTATTCGTGCGATGTTTATTGAGGATACAGCAAATAATAAAGAACAATTTAAAAAATATGCAGCACTGCTCGATACGCATGTTGACGAAATTACAAAAAAAGCTGACTCACCTGAAATGACTGAATATGCCAAGGAGCTTAATACATATAATGACGCTTTCAATAAAGCTGCTGATAATGTTTTAGCTTTACACGATGAAGGAAAAATAGAGCAAGCTTTACAAAAAGTAAATAGTGACGCACAACAAGCAAACAGAGGGTTACTGGAAGTCTCTAATCAAGTAGTAGATTATCAAAAGAATCAGTTAGAAATTATTACGAAAGAATCGAAACAAGCAGTAAGAAATTCTCAACTTATTTCTTTAATAGCCATTATTATCGGTGTAACACTCGGCGTATTCCTTATGTATTATGTTCAACGCAAAATTACACGCCCTTTAAAATCAGTTGTAGCCGCTGCCAACAATATTGCGAACGGCGAATTATATCATCAAGATATTGAAAATGGCTCCAAAGATGAAATTGGCCAACTTGCACTGTCCTTTAATACGATGAAAAGTAATTTGCGTAATCTCATGACACATATTCAAGATAATGCCGAACATTTAACAGGTGCTGCCGAGGAGTTAACAGCCTCTACTCAAGAAGTTTCGGCTACAACAGACGAAGTCACATCACGCATTAATGAAACGGCTGCATCAGCTGCAACGGCAACCATTGCAGCAAAAGAAAGTGCTGCTGCTATGGATGAAACAGCAACAGGCGTGCAACGCATCGCTGAGGCGACACAGCAACTTCACCATAGTGCCGTTGCGACATCTGAAACTGCTAACAAAGGTAACAATATAATAGAAGAAGCACAGCAACAAATGAACGTCATCAATGATTCAACACAATTAATTAACACGCTCGTTCAAAAACTAAGTAAACAATCCATTGAAATAAGCAATATTACAGAAGTCATTACGACCATTACTGAACAAACGAATTTACTGGCATTAAATGCCGCTATCGAAGCAGCACGTGCTGGTGAACACGGTAAAGGCTTTGCAGTAGTAGCTGATGAAGTGCGCAAACTAGCCGAAGAATCAAAACAGTCAGCTAACCAAATTGTCGCGCTAACGCAAGATATCCAACAAGATACAAAAAATGTAGAAAAGGCAGTCATCGATGGTCTTCATTCTGTTACAGATGGTGTGAAAATGATTGGCAATGCTGGTGTTGCTTTTGAATCCATCGTCACAGCCATTTCAACGATGAGCGATCAAATTGAAGATATCTCAGCGACATCCGAAGAAATATCGGCAAGCGCTGAGCAAGTAGCAGCATCTGTTGCTGAAATTGCCTTCGGCGCATCCGCAAGTGCTGACAACACAAAGATTATTGCGGAAGCTATGAAAGAACAAGCGGCTACAATGCAACAAGTCAATTTAGTAGCGACTGATTTAAGCGAGAAATCTTTCGATTTACAAAATCAAATTCTTCAATTTAAGTTATAAAAGATACGAAAACACTCTAAATAAACTCCGAAACATATTGAGTTTGCTTAGAGTGTTTTTTAATTGCACTAAATACCAGAAATCATCAACCTTTGACGAATCCCTATTTTGCGACTTAGTCATATTTATACAAAACATGTGATACACATGCAATTATTAGAAGAAAGCGAAAAATTAAGCGAATCAAAAACTTCGTCCCTTTGATGCAGGGGCCACTTTTCTCCTCATTCTAAATCGAATAAAAGTGCACAATGAATTATTTTAAAAAAATATTCGCTTGCAATTTTGTCCAAAAATGATTCCATTAACCCTACTAAAAAGCACACACTTTCATACAAAATTCTCTCCATTTCCCTTTTTTTCTCTCTTAGAGCTAAATACTAGATAAATACAAAACAAAATTTTTATATATCATTTATAGATAGTATTAATCATATTTTCAGATTAGAAATTACAAGAAATTACCTAATAAAAAATCATATTCACTTAGTTTTACGATGATTTTCTACAAAACTATGTAAATTCCTTAAGGTAGAACAAGTGTGACTTTTGAATCATTTTTTATAATGAGATAATATTATCAAAAAAATAGGAATTTTCCGTATAGTAAATCATTTATTTGATTTTGATTCATTTTTGATATTTTTAGCTGTTTTAAATCAAATTCTCATTATTTAAATACTTTATCGCACTAAAGTAATAGACCGAAGAAAATTATTATTCTTGTAAATGTCAGATAATACTATATAAATTTGAATCTTTTTTATTTTGTGCACAATGATTTTTTTGGTATATTAAATAGGAGCTTCACAAAAGGCTTAAAAATTGTATAAGGGGGATTCACATGAATAAGAACAAAAAGTTTTTATTACTAACAGTCCTTGCAGTATTTTCACTAGTACTTGCTGCATGTGGCTTCGGTGGAGATTCGTCTGATAATTCAAAAGACGATAAAAAAGATTCTGGTTCTTCAGAAACAGCTTCTTCAAAAGAGCTGAACTTAGTTATACCTTCTGAACCACCATCTTTACATCCACAACTTGCAACAGATTCTACATCTAGTGCAATCTTAATTAACGTATTTGAAGGTCTAACTCGTTTAGACGCTGATGGACAACCACAACCAGCTATGGCTGAGAAATGGGATGTAAGTGAAGATGGTTTAACTTACACGTTCCACTTACGTGATGCAAAATGGACAAACGGAGATCCAGTAGTTGCTGGCGACTTCGAATATGCTTGGAAATGGGCTTTAAATCCAGATAACTTATCTGAATACGCTTCTGTATTCTACCCAATCAAAGGCGCTGAAGCATACAACAATGCTGCAGGTACAGTTGAAGAAGTAGGTCTTAAAGCTGAAGACGACAAAACTTTAGTTGTTACATTAACACACCCAACAGCTTACTTCTTAGAATTAACTGCATTCAAAACGTACCTTCCAATCAACCAAAAAGTTGTTGAAGGTAAAGAAGATTGGTATGCAGAAGCTGGCGAAAACTATGTAACTAACGGACCTTTCACTTTAGATACTTGGAAACATAGTGATTCTATCGTTCTTAAGAAAAACGACGGTTACTGGGATGCTGCAAATGTAGCGCTTAATACAGTAAACATCGGTATGGTTGAAAACGAAGCAACAGCTGTAACAATGTTCAAAAATGGAGAAATCGATTACTTAGGTTCTCCTTACCAAACTGTAGCACTTGATGCTATTGATGGCTTCAAAGCTGATGGCTCTTTAAAAATCGATGACTATGCAGCTATCTACTGGTACAAATTCAATACAACAGACAAAATTACTGGTAACGCTAACATCCGTAAAGCGTTAACATTAGCAATCGATCGTCAAGGTTTAATTGACAACGTTACTAAAGGTGAACAAAAACCTGCATTAGGTATGGTTCCTTCAGCAATTAGTGGTTTTGAAGAAGACCGCGGTTACTACAAAGATAACGATATCGAAGGTGCGAAAGCAGCACTTGAAGCAGGTATGAAAGAACTTGGTATTAAAGATCCAAAAGATATTAAAGTAAATGTTTCATTCAATACAAGTGAAGCACACGCTTCTATCGCTCAATACATCCAAGAAGGATGGGCAAAAAATCTTGGTGTTACTGTAAGTCTTGATAACTCTGAATGGCAAGTTTACTTAGAAAAACTGAACGTTCTTGACTATCAAGTTGGTCGTATGGGCTGGATTGCAGACTACAACGATCCTTACACATTCTTAGAAATGTATGATACTGCTAAAAACGGTAACAACGATACTGGTTGGGAAAATCCGAAGTACAAAGAATTGTTAAAACAATCAGTTGCAGAAGTAGATACAGCTAAACGTCTTGAGCAATTAAAAGAAGCTGAAGCTATCGCAGTTTCAGAATTCCCAGTTGCGCCAATCTACTACTACACTAACCTTTCAGTAGAACAAAAGTATGTTAAAAACATGGGACCAGATCGTCTTGGTAACATCCAACTTAAAAACGTTGATTTAGACGCTAAATAATCTAAATAATATTTTTTAAGCTCTACAGCGAAGAGCTGCCTCGTGGCCACTTCGGCGCGAGTCAGCTCTTTTTAAAATACGAAGGCATATATTTGTCAGAAAATTGACAAATAGAAGGAGGAGTTTTATGTGATTAAATATATTTTGAAAAGGCTGATGTATATACTTCTCGCGCTTTTCGTCATCGTAACGGCTACGTTTTTCTTAATGCGTCTTGCTCCAGGTAGTCCTTTTGCAAGTGAACGTAATTTCCCTCCTCAAATCGAGGAGAAGTTAAACGAAACGTATGGATTAAATAACCCTTGGTATATTCAATATAAAGATTATTTAATCGATACGGCCTCATTTAATTTCGGTGAGTCTATGAAGTATAAAGCGCGTTCTACAAATGATATGATTAATGAGAGCTTCCCAGTTTCGTTAACACTTGGAATTGAAGCTATGCTACTGGCGGTCGGATTCGGTGTATTAATAGGCGTAGTTTCGGCGCTTTATCACAATAAATGGCCGGATTATTTGGCAACGTCCATTGCGGTGCTTGGTATTTCAGTACCATCCTTTATTTTGGCAGGCTTAATGCAGTATTTCTTAGCTTATAAAGCAGGCTGGTTCCCTGTTAGTGGTTGGAAAGGCTTTATTTATAGTGTCTTACCTGCCATGGCGATTGCATTCTCCCATATGGGCTTTATCGCGAAGCTAACACGTTCTAGTATGCTTGAGCAAAACAACAGTGATTATGTAAAAATGGCACGTGCGAAAGGGATTGGCAAATGGACAGTGGTGTTCCGCCATACTTTACGTAACGCCCTTCTACCAGTTGTCACATACCTTGGTCCATTAACAGCTGGTGTTGTAACAGGTAGTTTCATCGTTGAAAATATTTTCGCTATCCCTGGTCTAGGTAAACACTTTGTTCAAAGTATTACAAACCGTGATTACACAGTAATTATGGGAACAACAGTGTTCTATTCTATCATCCTTTTATTTGCGGTATTAATCGTCGATATTCTTTATAGCTTTATTGATCCGCGAATTAAGTTGAAGGGAGCGAAAAATTAATGACGCAGCAACCGATTAACAAAGATATGTTTAAAATTGTCGGTGGAAATCATGACGCAACTGAAAAATTAGCCGATAAATCCGTTTCCTTCTGGAAGGAAGTATTTTTACGTTTTTCACATAATAAAATGGCGATTTTTGGTTTAATCACGTTAATTATCATTATTATAATGGCAATTTTCGTACCAATGTTTTCTCAATATAAGTACAGCGATCAACTTGGTGTGTTTAATTCACCGCCTTCAGCTGATTTCTGGTTTGGTACAGATGATTTAGGCCGTGATATTTTCGTTCGTATTTGGGCAGGTGCCCGTATTTCCCTATTTATCGGGATTACAGCAGCGATAATTGACTTAATTATCGGTGTACTTTGGGGAAGTATTTCAGGTTTAGCTGGTGGTCGTGTTGATAATATTATGATGCGTATTGCCGACGTATTAACAGCTGTTCCTTACCTATTAGTTGTAATCGTATTATTAGTTGTTTTACAACCAGGTTTATTCCCAATGATTATCGCCCTTTCGATTACAGGCTGGATTAACATGGCTCGTATCGTACGTGGTGAAGTATTATCGATTAAAAATCAAGAATATGTACTGGCTGCACGTACTTTAGGTGCTAGCACATGGCATTTAATTTTAAAACATTTAATTCCAAACGCACTTGGTGCAATTTTAGTAACAATGACTCTAACAATTCCGTCTGCTATTTTCACAGAATCATTCTTAAGTTATCTTGGACTGGGTGTCCCTGCTCCACAAGCTTCTTGGGGGACAATGGCATCTGACGGAAATAAAGCAATTGCCGATTATCCTTGGCGCTTAATTTTCCCAGCAGTATTTATCTCGCTAACAATCTTTGCGTTTAATGCTGTGGGTGATGGCTTACGCGATGCATTAGATCCAAAACTACGTAAATAAGGAGGTGGCCGAAATGAGTAAAACAATTTTAGAAGTAAAAGATTTAAAAATTAACTTTAAAACATACGCAGGGCTTGTCCATGCTGTTCGTGGTGTAAACTTCGATTTAAAAGAAGGTGAAACACTAGCAATTGTGGGTGAATCTGGTTCTGGTAAGAGTGTTACGAGTAACGCTTTAATGAAATTAATTCCACAGCCACCTGGTATTTATGAGTCAGGACAAATTTTATTTAACGGCCGTGATTTAGTTCCGTTAAGTGATAAAGAAATGGCAAAAGTACGCGGGAATGAAATTGCTATGATCTTCCAAGATCCGATGACAAGTTTGAATCCAACGATGAAGGTCGGACGTCAAATAACTGAAGTAATTTTACAACATAAAAAAGTTTCGAAAGCGGATGCTAAAAAACGTGCAATCGAACTTTTAACGCAGGTAGGTATCCCCTTCCCTGAAAAGCGTTATAACCAATACCCACATGAATTTTCAGGCGGGATGCGTCAACGTGTTGTAATCGCAATTGCACTTGCGGCAGATCCAAAGCTGCTTATTGCCGATGAACCAACAACAGCGTTAGACGTGACGATTCAAGCGCAAATTTTAGAATTAATGAAAGAAATTCAAAAAAGTTCAAAAACATCTATCATCTTCATTACCCATGACTTAGGTGTTGTGGCGAACGTTGCTGACCGTGTAGCTGTTATGTATGCTGGTCAAATCGTTGAATATGGTACGGTCAATGATATTTTCTATAATCCAAAACATCCTTATACATGGGGCTTACTAGGCTCTATGCCTGATTTAGATAATAATGAGGACGAGCTATTGCGCACGATTCCGGGTTCACCACCAGATCTTACGAACCCTCCAAAGGGCGATGCATTTGCTGCTCGTAATGAATTTGCCATGGCGATTGACTATGAACAAGAGCCACCGATGTTCCAAGTAAGCGACACGCATTTCGCAAAAACTTGGTTGTTACACCCTGACGCGCCAAAAATCCCACTTCCAGATGCGGTTGCTAAACGTATTGAGGGCTTTGTAGCGAAGGAGGCAGAATTCAATGACTAAAACGGGTGCAAAAAAAATTCTTGAAATTAAAAACGTTAAGCAATACTTCGGTTCACCAAGCAACCCTATTAAAGCTGTTGATGGGATTAGCTTTGATGTCTATGAAGGCGAAACACTTGGTCTTGTTGGTGAATCAGGCTGTGGTAAATCGACGACTGGTCGCTCGATCATCCGCCTATATGATATTACAGGCGGCGAAATTATTTTCGACGGCGAAAATGTCCATGGTAAAAAATCAAAAAGCGAGTTAAAGAAATTTAACCGTCAAATGCAAATGATTTTCCAAGATCCATACGCATCATTAAACCCTCGTATGACAGCTGGGGAAATTATTGCAGAAGCCTTTGATATTCATGGCATGTATAAAGATAAGAAAGAACGTCGTGAAAAAATTAACCAATTACTTGAAGCTGTTGGTTTAAACAAAGAGCACGCAAATCGTTACGCCCATGAATTCTCAGGTGGTCAACGTCAACGTATCGGTATTGCTCGTGCACTTAGCTTAGATCCTAAGTTCATCATTGCCGACGAACCAATCTCAGCACTTGACGTTTCGATTCAAGCGCAAGTTGTAAACTTATTAAAACAACTGCAAAAAGAACGTGGCTTAACGTATCTTTTCATTGCCCATGACCTTTCAATGGTAAAATACATCAGTGATCGTATCGCTGTTATGTACCGTGGTAAAATTTTGGAGATTGGTAAAGCAGATGATATTTATAATCATCCCGTACACCCATATACAAAATCATTATTATCAGCCATTCCGCTTCCAGATCCAATGTCAGAAAAACGTCGTCAACGTATTCCGTACAAACATACAGAAGTTGACGAAAGTGCCACATACCATGAAGTTGGCGAACAACATTATGTCTATGGTACTGCTGATCTTGTGAAAACGTGGGTTGCCACTAAATAATATATGATCCATCCAACGCAAATATGCATTGGATGGATCTTTTTTTATACGTGTGCTTCTATTCGATTATTCGAAATTGAAGTAAATACTATATTTACCATTATACAATTATTTTATCGGCTCATCCGCTACAAGCTCCAAATCTTGAATCTCTGTACCATTTTCACGATCGTTATTATAGGTTTTTATACGTTTATTAATCGCAATCGTGGACGTACTAAATAACATCGGTACAACCATTGCCTTATCAGCCATATACTCTTGCCATTTACGGAAAGCCTGTGCACGGTACGATGCATCTAACGCCTCTTGTGAATCAATATCATTTAACAGCTTCGTTAAATCATCCGAAACGTAGCGACTAAAGTTAAATGCCGCTCCTTTGCTGTATAAGCCTGCTGGTGATGGGTTCGTCCCTGTAATCCAACCTGCGATATACATATCAATTTCAGGATCATCTGCTTGTACTTTATCGTAGAAGTTGTTCACTTCGATTAAACGGCCTGTCGTTAGTTGTACATCTAAGCCAACATCTTTCCAGTTTTGACGATAATACTCGACAATTGCTTCAGCCGTATCAGAGTTTGCCCTCGCTGCTAATCGAATGACGAACTTATTACCGTCTTTATCTTCACGAATACCGTCACCGTCAATATCCTTATAGCCTGCTGCATCTAATAATTCTTTCGCTTTTTCAGGATTATAGTTGTAGCCCTCAAGTTTGTCATCATACCATGTTTTAAATGCTGGTGGAATTAATGAATTCGCACGCACCCGCAAGCCTTGATAAAATTTATCTGATACTGATTCAATATCCATTGCATAGGCAAGTGCTTTGCGTAAATCAACATCATTCATTTTTGCATTAACATCATAGATATTTTCGCCCTTCTCTTTATCGTATTTCCCTAATTTAAAGCCTAGGTACTCATATGATAACTCAGGACGACCTAATATCGTTATATTCGATAAGTTTTTTATATTATCATAATGCGAAGATGGGACTGAAGCGATATCGAATTGCCCTGCTTTTAATGCTTCTCCGACAGTTGAAGTCGAGACAACTTGCACTACAACTTTATCAATTTTTGGCTTGCCTTTATAATAATGCTCATTTGCGACAAACTGTACGGATTCACCATTGACGATATTGTCATATTTAAATGCCCCAAGAGTAATTGGGTTCTTTCTTACAGCATCAGACGAAATTAAATCTTTAATCGCAATGGATTCAAGTTGATGTTTTGGTGCTGCAGAACCCCATAAGCCATCCCCTCCGGAATAAATCGCTGGCGATACTTTCTTTAACGAAATTTCAATCGATTTATCATCTATTTTTTTGATGCCTGAGATTGTGTCTGCCTTGCCATCATGGTATTCTTCTGCACCTACAATATTTTTAAAGTTATCATCATAACGCACGCCATCATAATCCGGATGACCGATAATTTCATATGGATAGATTAAATCCTCTGCTGTTAATGGTGTGCCATCCGACCATTTCACATCCCCTTGAATCGTAATTGTTACTTTGTTATTGTCCGTATCAACATCTAATTTCGCAATTCCTTCATCTGTTATTAAAAAGTCGCCATCGACATCAAATAGACCATTTGAAGCATAGCCCATAATGGACCCATCCGTGGAATCCTGAGATAACTCCGCAAGGAAAATGCCTTTAAATGGTGAATCTGCAACAAGCCCTACGTGTAATGTGCCCCCTTTAATGGCTTCCCCTTCATTTGTTACTTCCGTCGGTAGCAAACTTGTATCTACTTTGTTGTCTTCTGTTTGTGCTGGTTTAACATTGTTACCCTCAGAGTCTTTTGCCTGCTCTTTATTGGTGCTACTGCAGGCAGCTAATAGCAACATGATTGTCAATGTCACGACCGTTATTAACCATTTTTTTGTCATTGTTATGACCTCCTCTGTTATCCCAATCTTTGTTTTACGTCAGCAGCACGACGAAGTGCTTGGCCAATATAATTGATTCCAAGAATTAATAGTAAAATTAATAGCGATGCTGGTAACCATACCCACCATTTTTCAGCTAGTACGAGTGGATTTCTAGCATAACTTACTAATGTACCTAAGCTCGGGGTCGAAGGGGGTAGCCCAAATCCTAAAAATGATAGCCCTGTTTCAATCCCAATATTACCAGCAAGACTTAATGTAAACTCGACAATTAATAATGAACTTAAATTAGGCAAGACTCCCTTAAACATAATCGCGATATCACTAGTCCCCATTGTTTTCGATGCACTGATATAATCCCGTCTTCCTTCCGATAATGCTTTACTTCGAATTAACCGTGCAACACCTATCCATTGCAATGCACTAATAATTATCACGAGCTCAAAAACGCCGTATTCCGGGATAATAGACACAAGCACGATAAAAATCATAAAGGTCGGTAATGTAATAATAAAATCAATGATTCGCATCATGACATTATCGACAATACCGCTGTAGTAGCCCATAATAACTCCTAGTGCTATGCCAATAATATTGGCAATGACGGTCACCCATATAGCAATTAACAGCGAATTTTTTGCCCCTATCACTAGTTGTCCTAGCACATCACGTCCAGCTTCATCTGCGCCTAAAATATAGCCATTTTCACCTGGTTCTGTATAGCGTTCAAACAGATTGATTGTTAATACTTTTTCTTGATCGAGTATCCAAGCTGTAATAAAAATGGAAATCATGATGAGTGTCACGCCGACTAATGACAACATTGCGACTTTATCTTTCTTAAACTCTCGTAACACAACTTGTATCCCTGTCGGTGGTGAGCTTTCCATATTTACTGTGTCATTGATTTGCTGTGTCATTTCATTCACCTCTTCTTCAACATTATGTTTCGTCGTTAGTCTATCCGGATACGCGGATCCACAATGGTCATAATAATATCCGACAACAGACTACCTAATAATGCTAAGAAACCATATAGCATGATAAGTGCAGTAATGACACTATAATCGCGACTCGTAATCGAACTAACGAACAATTCGCCCATTCCTGGGTAGCCATAAATTGTTTCAATAAAAATCGAGCCACCTAATAATCCTGTGATGGTAAACCCTAAAAACGCTGCAATTGGAAGTACTGAATTGCGGAAAATATGTCGCGTATAAATTCTTCGTATTGGAATACCTTTACTGCGAGCAGTTTTAACATAGTCTTGTGTTTTCGCATCAATAATTTCAGAACGTAAATATTGAATAATCCCTGTTGTACCTAAAATAGCTGCCGTCATCGCAGGCAAAAGTAGATGATAGACTTTGTTCCAGAAATAAGCTACCGTGCCCGCTTCAAGCCCGACGTCGACAGTTCCACTTGTCGGGAACCACATAAGGCGATAGCCGAAAACGAATAAGAACACGAGGGATAAGACAAACGTTGGAATGGCAAAGCTAATAAAACTGTATAAAATAATCGACTTGTCTAATAATGTATCTTGCTTACGTCCCGCCACCATGCCAAGTGGAATAGCTAATAAATAGACTAAAATTACACTAAGTAGTGATAAATAAAATGTATTTAGTGCGCGCTCTCCAATAAGCGTTGAAACTGCAATTTTATATGTATAGCTTTGTCCAAAGTCTCCTTGAAGAGCATTTGTAATCCAGCGATAGTATTGTTCATACCAAGGGTCATAGAAGCCTGCTTGTATGCGCAGCTCTTCAATTCTTGAAGGATCTGTTTCAGGTGTAATCAAACCTGTAAATGGATCACCCGGCATTTGCTTGGCGAGTATAAAGACGAGTAAACTCAATATGAACAATTGTGGAATCATGACGATAAACCGTCTAACAACTGTTTTCCACATATTACACTCCCTCCTGCTCAATTCCAGACATCGCCACTTTATGCGTTTCTGAAATAGATTTTAAAGGGTATACTTTGCCATGTTCATCATAATATTGATGATGATTTTGTTGATATTTCTCTTCGACTTGTTGTCGAGCTTCCTTGCGTGCCACCCTTGTTTCTGGCTCAATATGCGGGATGGCTGACAGTAGACGATTTGTATAAATATGTTGAGGATTACTGTAAATATCCTGACGAGTACCTGTTTCTACAAAGCGCCCCTTATACATGATGGCAATGTAGTCACACATATGTTTCACAACACCGAGGTCATGTGAGATAAATAAATAGCTTAGCCCATATTGTCGTTGAATGTCTTTCATAAAATTTAACACTTGTGCTTGCACCGACAAATCAAGTGCCGATACAGGCTCATCTGCGATAATCAATTTCGGATGACAAGCAACTGCTCGCGCTATTCCTAGACGTTGCTTTTGCCCTCCAGAAAATTCGTGTGGATACTTTAACAGCACATCCTCGGACATACCGACAATGGCGAGCAATTCTTTAATACGCTTGCGCTCTTCCTGATCACTCAGCTTCATAAAATTGCGTAACGGCTCTGCCAGTATATCGATTACACGTTTTCGAGGATTCATACTGGAATGGGCATCTTGGAAAATCATTTGAATATCACGACTATATGCTGAGCTACGCTTGCGACGTCGGTTTGTAACATCTTGTCCTTCATAAATAATGTGGCCTGACGTTACTTTTTCAAGGCCAATAATTGCCTTACCAGTTGTAGACTTACCAGAGCCCGATTCGCCAACTAAACCGTACGTTTTTCCTTTTTCAAATTCCAATGTAACGCCGTCTACCGCATACACTTTATCTTGTATCGTATTAAAAAACCCCCCACGGATTGGATAATGGACGTTCAAATCTTTAATTTGCATAAAGCTCACACAGATACACCTTCTTTCTCTCTTTCGAAATGAAAGTGTTTCCAGCATGTACAACGCACAAAATGCCCAGGTGCAATTTCATGTAATTGCGGGTTCCCTTCATGTGCTGATACATCAATCCAAGGAATACGAGCTGAAAAGCGACAGCCCTCACGCGGTAACTTTGTAAGAGAAGGCACCATGCCATGTATAACCTCTAAACGCTCGTTTTCCTGATGTGTTTGTGGAATCGAGTTTAATAAAGAGCGTGTATATGGATGTTTGGCATTATGAAACAGCTCTTGAACGGGTGCCTCTTCAATCACTTGTCCTGCATACATAACAGCAACCCGATCCGCCATTTCCGCTACAACACCTAAGTCATGGGTAATTAAAATAATGCCTGCTTGCGTTTCATCTTGTAGCGCTTTTAATAAATCTAAAATTTGTGCTTGAATGGTAACATCTAAGGCAGTTGTCGGCTCATCAGCAATGATGATGGCAGGCTTGCTTGATAACGCAATAGCAATCATGACACGTTGACGCATTCCACCTGATAATTGATGTGGGAATTGTTTTGCAACACGACTAGGATTCGCAATACCTACTTGCTCTAGCAATTCTAAAACACGTTCTTCCCGTTGTTGTTTTGTAAGGGTCGTATGATAGATAAGACCTTCTGCAATTTGTTCCTGAATACGCATTAATGGATTTAAAGCAGAGAGTGGATCTTGAAATATAAAGCCAATATCATTGCCTCTTAATTCATTAAATTGTTCTTCACTTAATTGCGTTAAATTTTGCTGTTTGTACAGTATTTCGCCCGTCACTTTTGTATTGATGGCATTATGTAGGCCAACAATTGTTGTAGCTAATGTACTTTTTCCACAGCCCGATTCTCCAACAATCGCTAAAATCTCATTTTTTCGAAGCGACAAGGAAACATTGTCTACAGCTGCATGGTATGTGTCTTTTAGTCGAAAACTTGTTGTTAAATTTCTTATCGTTAATAAGTCATTTACTGTATGCAACAATCTCACTCCAACATTCAATTTTCTGATAAATACAGTCATTTGTATTTTAATATTATATTTTCACAAATAATCAACCTACCTCCTATCATGTTTTTTGAAATTCTTTCATGAATATCGCGATAATTCTCCGTCACTATATAGAAAGAATTATCTGATAACTTTTATTGTAATGTTATTTTATATAGAAACATTAAGCAAAATCAAGCCTATTTTACAAATTAATAGCATAAAAATAACGCCACACAAAGCATTATTTCCTATAGGAAATTTATTTTCCTTTTTGCAATTCGAGTGTTTCGTTATGGGAATAAAATAACAAGGATACTAGTTATTTTTTATATCAGAATAATAAATATGCACGATGTTTTTCTTTATGAAAACTAATTTTTCATTAATTAGCTTTATCGTTTAATTTTTTAAAATATTTTTTCCATCCTTGTCTTCGATTTAGTTTGGGCCATAATCTTACCGCCTTATTACATTAATAAAATTTAGTAATAACCAAAAATTTATAAATAATGTTCACTTTACCAATTGACATGTAGAATTTTAGTTAGCAAGCTTTTACATAAAAATAGGAAGTTTCTACGTATCATAAAATGCTATTATGTACAATTTTGATATTTTTTCTTAAATGAACGATTTTATTATTTCAACACATTAAAAAGTCCAGTACGAAAAATCGCGTACTGGACTTTTTAAGATTGGGACTGGATTTTACTTTGCTCCGCGGAATCACTCCCTCGCTCCGCGGAATTATACCTCTGTTCCGTGGAATTACTTCCTCGCTCCGCGGAATCACAACCCTGCTTCGCGGATTTACACTCTCACTCCGCGGAATTATACCCCTGCTCCGCGGAATTACTCCCTCGCTCCGCGGAATTACTGCACTGCTTCGCGGAAATACTTCCTCGCTTCGTGGAATTACACTCTCGCTCCGCGGAATCACAAACCTGCTTCGCGGAATCTCTGCCTTGCTCCGCGGAATTACCCTCTCGCTTCGCGGAAGTACAACCCTGCTCCGCGGAATCTCTGCCCTGCTTCGCGGAATTACTCCCTCGCTCCGCGGAATTACTGCCCTGCTTCGCGGAATTACTCCCTCGCTCCGCGGAATTACTGCACTGCTTCGCGGAATTACACTCTTGCTTCGCGGAATCACACTCTCGCTTCGCGGAATGACTACCAATCGTGGGATTCCCTCCTCACGTTTAGTATTTCCGTTCCCGCATAGCAAATGGCACCTATTAAAGTTAAAGTACTTTAATAGGTGCCATTTATTCACCAAACGTTATCTTCTTGATTTAGGATTCATTGCATCTTTCAGCCCTTCACCGATAAAGTTAATCGATAAAATGACTAATGTAATGGCTGTCGCTGGTGGAATCCAAATCCAAATTTTATCTCTTAGTACATCGGAGTTTCTAGCTTCTGCTAGCATATTTCCCCAGCTCGGTGTATCTGCTGGTACGCCGAAATTTAGGAAACTTAATGCCGATTCAATAACAATCGTTACCGCCATTAAAAGTGTAGCTTGTACAATAATAGTAGAAGCGACATTGGGCAATAAATGTTTCATAATAATTTTTGACGATTTACAGCCTATTGATTGCGCTGCTAAAATGTACTCATTTTCTTTTTCGGCAAGAATACGGCTTCGGACTACGCGGGCAACACTTCCCCAACTTAATAAGGAAATAACGATAATTAACGTCCATAAGCCTGAAACTTTGCCAACTAAAATTGTATTTAACACGATAACAAATACTAGTAATGGGAACATTAAAACAAAATCAGTGAAACGCATTAAAATTTGATCGATTTTGCCCCCAAAATAGCCTGAAATTGAGCCAATCGTTGTCCCAATTAAAACAATGAAAAACATACAGCCTACGCCAACCGTTAACGAGGATCTACCCGCATACAACATACGTGTAAAAACATCACGACCATTTGTATCGGTTCCGAGCCAGTTCTCACTTGAAGGTGGTTGGCTAATTTTCATAAAGTCTACACGCACGATATCTTTTGTCGTAATATACGGTGCTAAAAACGATAGAATAATAACGATTAGTAAAAAAATAAGGCTTATCATAGCTAATTTATTTTTAACGAACTTTCTTCTCGCTATCACCCATGGAGAGGGGCTTTTATTCAGTGTTTTTGATGTAGACGCTTCTGGTTTTGTTATAATCTCCACATTTTTCCCCTCCCTAATCTAGTCTAATGCGCGGATCTACTATACCATACAATAAATCAGCTACTAAATTCCCAAAAAGTGTTAAGAACGAAAGTAACATAGTTATCGACATCATGACCGCATAATCTCTTCTTCCAACGGAATCTAAGAACAGTGCTCCTATTCCGGGATAAGTAAAGATGGTTTCTGTAATAACCGCACCACTAATTAATGTAGCGATGTCAAAACCAAGAAAAGTAATAATTGGAATAATGGAATTTCTTAAAATATGCTTGTTGTAAATTTTCGATTCCTTTGTTCCTTTTGCTCTTGCTGTTCGTACAAAATCTTTTCTACTGTTTTCAATAATGTCATTGCGTAAAAATTGAGTATAGGAAGCTGTTCCCATTAATCCTAATACAAGTGCAGGCAATAGCACATGATGGATTCTACTTAAATAGTAATCAAATGTACCTTCCTGAATCCCTACCCCAACTGAGCCGTTGAATGGGAACCATCCTAATTGGAAGGAGAAGACATAAATCGCCACAATCCCAGCCACAAACGATGGAATCGCTAAAGCTAAGTAATTATAAGAAGCGATTAAATTATCGCCTAATGTATATGGTTTTCTTCCTGCATACATGCCCATAAAAAAGGCGAAAACATAAGTCAAAATTAAAGAGGTTATTGCTAAAAATAATGTATTCGGTATTCGTTGTGCAATGACTTCTATTGCAGGTTTTTTATAAACCGTTGATTTACCAAAATCCCCTTGTATAAAATTAGACATCCATCTTCCATATTGTACGATAATTGGATCATTATAGCCTAACTTCTCTCTCATTTCCTCGATGTATTGTGGGTTTGTATTGGATGGATCAATTTCTCCCGCAAATGGATCTCCTGGCATCATTTTTGCTAAGAAGAACACAACTACCGAAATAAGGAGTAACAATGGAATCATGCCGAGTAATCTGCGAAGTGTGTATTGAAGCATGTGACGTCCCCTTATCAATTAAAATTTACTACTATCAGGCTCTCAAAAGAGCCCGATAGTAGTAGGTTACTAAAGCCTTTATAAGGCATTCATCTTATTCAACAATATGCCATTTATAAACGTCTGTTTGGAATCCAACAGCGTTAATATGCACACCTTGTAGTCGGTTGTTAATACCATATAAATCTAAGTTCTCCCATAATGGTAGTGCTGGTAATTCTTCATTGAAGTACTTTTGCCAATCAACATAAACCTTTTTACGGTAATCTTTATCAAATGCTTTTTCGCTTAACGCTTCTTTTAACAATTTGTCGTTTTCTTCATCTACATAACGACCGTAGTTCCATTCTGCATCATTTGCCCATAAACCAGATGGATCTGGATCAGAACCCATGCTCCAAGAACCGAAGAATGCTTCTAATGCAGCATCATCATTATCTTTCATTTCATTGTATAAGTTAAACTCTACTAAGCTACCTGTTGCTAATTCAGTTTTCACACCAATATCATTCCAAGATTGGATGATTGCTTGTGAACGACCTTCAAATGCTGCTGGTCCTGCATAGTGTCCGAAAGAAATTTTAAATGGTTTACCTTGTGGATCTTCAACAAAGCCATCGCCATCTTTATCAACATAGCCTGCTGTTTTTAATAGCTCTTTCGCTTTATCAACATTAAATTCATATGCATTTAAATCTGAAGCATCTGCAGCAGTCCAGAATGTCACTGGAATTACTGTATTCGCCACCTCAGCTTTTCCTTCTAAGAAAGCATCGATCATTGCTGGACGGTTAAGCGCATATAATAGTGCTTGACGTAATTCTTTTGAATTGAATTTATCAAAATCTGCTACATTTTTAAGTGTAGCTTGATCACGATGACCAAAACGTAGTCCAATGTAAGAATAGCCTACACCTGTCGTTTCTTCGATACGTACATTGCTTAATGCAGAAAGCTCTTTCACAGATTGTGGTCTAATATCCATGATGTCGATTTCTCCGTTTTGGAACGCACCCGCTGCTAATGATGGGTCAATTACTTTGACAATCACACCATCAAGCGTTGGTTTCCCTTTCCAGTAATCATCAAAACGCTCTAATTCAGAATACTCGCCATCTACAACTTTTTTCACTTTAAATGGCCCTAAGCCTACAGGATTTTCGCGCACTTGTTTTGATTCACTTAAATCTTTAACCGCAATGCCTTCATAATGTTTTCTTGGCATCGGATTTGACCAAAGACTTTCTAAGTTATTAATTTTCACTTCTTCAAAAGTAATTTTAATTGTGTAAGGATCAACAACTTCAATTCCTTCGATTTTATCTGCTTTACCTTCTTTTTTAGCTTTTGCTCCTTTTACGCCTTCAACATAATTGAAACGAGGACCATCATAATCAGGATCTGCTAACGTTTCTAACGCAAATACCCAGTCTTCACCTGTAAGTTCCTCACCATTATGCCATTTAACGCCTTTTTCAAAATTGAATGTATACGTTAATTTATCTTCACTAATATCCCATTTTGCAAGGTTTGGTACATATTCTAAGTCATCATTTACATCATAAATACCTTCCATCATGAAGCCTTGGATATAGCTATCCACAATACTTCCTGCAAAGGCAGGGTCATATACGCCCTCTGGTGCTTGGTCTGTACCAAATGTAACAACGCCACCTTCTTTTGCATCAGTAGTTGTTGTTACTGGTGTTTCCTTATCCGTTCCTTTCTCTTTGTCCGTTGTCGATGAATCGTTATTACATGCTGCTAGGAACAATGCCATGACGAGCATAAGTAAAAGCGACCATAATGTTTTCGTCTTTTTCATGTTTTTCCCCCCGTTAATTTTTTATTTTGAAAAGCATTTTTTCCCTTTTTTTCTTGCCTTCATTCATATAAATGGCAAGCGACTTTATGATCTGGCTTCACCTCCTTTAATACCGGTTTTGTTAAGGAACATTCCATCATAGCCTTTGGGCATCTTGGATGGAATGGGCATCCTGTCGGAGGATTTGCTGGACTCGGTACATCGCCTTCTAACACGATACGCGAACTTTTTTTGCGCGGATCTGGTACAGGTATTGCTGAAATAAGCGCTTGTGTATAGGGATGTAATGGTTCATCGTAAATGCTTGTCTTGTTTGCTATTTCCACAATATTTCCTAAATACATCACGCCGATACGGTCACTCATATGCTTCACAACACTTAAATCATGCGCAATAAATAAAAATGTTAAATCAAACTCATCCTGTAACTCTTTTAATAGATTCAGAACTTGGGATTGCACAGAAACATCTAGCGCAGAAACAGGTTCATCGGCAATAATGAGTTTCGGTCTTAATGCGAGTGCTCTCGCAATGCCAATTCGCTGACGTTGCCCCCCTGAAAATTCATGCGCATATTTATAATACGCATCCTCAGGTAAGCCTACTTTTCGTAACAGTTCCATGACTTCTGCTTTTAAGGAATTGAGCGTTTTATTATGGAAATTCATAATAGGCTCCGCAACGATACTCCCTACCATCTGCATTGGGTTCAATGATGCGTAGGGATCTTGGAATACCATTTGAATATCTTTTCGTATTTCCCTTAATGATTTGCCTTGTAATTTTGTAATATCTTGCCCATTAAAGACGATTTGTCCTTCTGTGGAATCGAGCAATCGAATAATGGTACGGCCCGTAGTTGATTTGCCACAGCCTGATTCCCCAACTAAGCCAAGTGTTTCACCATTTTTAATGGCAAACGAAACATTATCGACAGCTTTTACATGTCCTACTGTTTTTTTGAAAAATCCACCTTTAATCGGGTAATAGGTTTTTAAATTATTCACTTCGAGTAAATTTTCTTTAGGTTGTTTAATTGTTGTATCTGCCATGTTGTTACCTCACACCTTCTCTAAGATAGAACCTTCATATAGTAAACAAGCAACTTCATGACCCTCACCGATTTGGGAAAGCTGAGGCGTTACCGTACTACACTCTGGTTTCACAGACGGGCATCTATCCGCAAAACGACAGCCGATCGTCGGCATATTTTTTAACGATGGTACAATGCCTTGTATTGTCGTTAGCTCACTGACCTCAAGATCAATACGTGGAATGGACGCCATTAAAAGCTTTGTATACGGATGTTTTGGATTATGGAAGAGATTGTCCACATTGGTGCGCTCGACAATTTTTCCAGCATACATAATAATGACCTCATCACACATTTCTGCCACTACACCTAAATCATGCGTAATTAAAATAATGGACATATCATTTTTCGCTTGAATTTTTTTAAGCAACTCAAGAATTTGCGCTTGTACCGTTACGTCTAGCGCTGTAGTTGGTTCATCGGCAATTAACAGTTTCGGATGACAGGCAATAGCTATGGCAATCATAACTCGTTGTCGCATCCCCCCTGATAATTGGTGCGGATATTCGTCGACAATTTTATCTGGTCGAGGGATCCCTACACTTTTTAATAGTTCGATAGATTGTTGTCTTGCTTCGGTTTTGGAAATGGCTAAATGGTTTAATAAAATCTCTTCGATTTGATTGCCAATTGTAAAGACAGGGTTTAAAGATGTCATTGGCTCTTGGAAGATCATACTAATATCTTTGCCACGTAATTTATTCATCTCATCACTTGTGTAACCTTCAATATTTTGACCTTGGAACTTTATTTCTCCACCTGTTACTTTGCCAATTCCTTGAGGCAGTAGTTGCATAATCGACAGCGACATTACACTTTTACCACAACCCGATTCCCCTACAATCCCTACAATTTGACCGGGCTTCACGGAAAATGAAACATTATCCACTGCATGATATATTTCTCCGTCTATATCAAAACCGGTTTTAAGGTTACTCACTTCAAGCATTAAATTCATGTTAATCATCACACCTTTGTATATTTTTTCTAAATAGAAATATGTAGTAAAAACTAGCGATGTACAAACTTTCCTGATTCAATATTCAGAAAAAAAGAACTACAACCGATTAAACTTATTGCAAAATCATTTCTACTCAATTATTTAATAGTTTTTATGGTATTCAATTAAAAAACATTTTAATAAAAAATTTACAGTAGAAACAAAAAAACAACTAACTATATACTTATGGAATTATCTGAAAATTATTCATATTGTTATTTTATCTAGAAATAAACCATTTAATCAAGAGTTTTTTTACAACTCTTATAATGTTATATACATAATTAACCATACAACTATTACAAAAAATTATATAATTCTCGCATTATTTTTATCCATAAATTTGTTAACTTTCTTATTTATGTTACTCCATACCATTTATTTATTATTTCAATAAAATAATACCTCTGAAGATATTGTCTTTTAATCATTTCATTAAAATTCTTCTATTTGGTAAACTTGGACATTATTGAATCTATCTATGTTTTCTATATATTTTTATTATTCTGATATTATTCTTAAATAGTTTTTCGCTTTAAAGCAATAACAACACAAAGCGATTTTTACTACAGTAAAAAACTATTTAGACGTTAATTTTTCTAAACATACATCTTCACCCTTTTATTTTTATCGCCACCAAAAAAAAACGATCACCGGCTCGTATAACCGTGATCGTTTCATCCTATTTTACCCGTTTATCGCATTATTTTTTATAGTGCGCCCGCTTTCAGTTTTGCATGCCAGTCTTTTAAGAAAGGAATATCACCCTCTTTAATAGCACCTGATTCGTTTGCTGCTTCAATTAAATAATCAAAGTTTGTTAAAGATACATATTGGATGCCTGCTTCTTCAAATGCTTGTTCAGCACGTGGTAAGTTATATGTGTAAACGCAGACAACCCCTAGCACTTCACAACCGGCTGCACGTAAAGCTTCTACTGCTGTAATCGAAGAACCACCTGTTGACACAATATCTTCTACGACAACGACTTTTTGTCCTGCTGCGTATTTTCCTTCGATTTGATTGCCACGACCATGCTCTTTAGCCTTTGAACGTACATATACCATCGGTAAGTCTAAAATATCACTTACCCATGCAGCATGTGGAATACCTGCTGTCGCCGTACCTGCTACGATTTCTGTTGCAGCAAAGTTCTCTTTAATGACAGTGGCTAAGCCATGTGCAAGTTGTTTACGAATAACAGGGTCAGAGATTGTTAGACGTGTATCACAGTAAATGGGTGATTGAATGCCTGATGCCCATGTGAAAAGGTCTGTTGGATTTAATTCGACTGCGCCAACTTTTAGCATAGCGTGTGCGATTTCGTTTTGTAATGTCATAATTTATGCCTCCCATAAGTCACTTACGATTTTATATGCTGCTACTGGATCTTGCGCACCTGTTACTGCACGTCCTACGACGATCAATGAAGAACCATCACGTTTTGCGCCATCTGGCGTAGCGATGCGTTTTTGATCGTGTGCGTCTCCACCAGCTAAACGAATGCCTGGTGTGACACGTAAGAAGTCTGCACCACATACCTCGGCAATTGCTTGAGCTTCATGTACCGAGCACACAACCCCATTTAAGCCTGCTTGTTTTGTTAAATTTGCATAATGTAACACAGACTCTTGTAATGTTAACGCAATTTTTTGCTCTGCTTGCATTTGCGCTTCCGTAGTAGATGTTAATTGTGTGACAGCAATTAACGCTGCACGTTCACGACCTGCTGGTGTACCGGCTTCTAGACCTTCCAGTGCCGCTTCCATCATAGGACGACCGCCCGCTGCATGGACATTGACTAAATCTACGCCTAATTTGGCTAAGCCTTTCATTGCTGAGCCAACAGTATTCGGGATATCGTGTAGCTTTAAATCTAGGAAAATATCATGCCCTAAATCTTTCACTTTGCGTACAATATCTGGACCTTCTTGCATATAAAGCTCCATCCCTATCTTGACGAAAAGGGGCTCTTGGAAATGTGCTAAAAACTTGAAAACTTCCGCTTCACCAGGGAAATCAAGTGCTAATATTGGTTTTGTATTCATTTAACGATGGCTCCTTCCGATAATGTCCGTAATATGCTCTACGCCTAAAGCGTCTAGCTTTGCTGGTAATTCTTCGATGATGTTCGGACATACAAAATGATCCACAAAGTTGGCTGTACCAACTGCGACTGCTGATGCACCTGCTGACATAAAGTCGATAACATCCTGTGCTTCACTTACGCCACCCATTCCAATAATCGGAATATTGACGGCTTTATACACCTCATATACCATACGAATAGCAACTGGTTTTACTGCTGGGCCTGATAAGCCCCCTGTCCCATTTGCAATAACTGGCTTACCTGTACGCTCATGTAAACGCATGCCAATTAAAGTGTTGATCATCGTAATACCGTCTGCACCACCCGCTTCAACGGCTTGTGCTATTTCTACGATATTCGTTACATTCGGTGATAATTTTACGTAAACAGGCACTTCAGAAACGGCTTTTACTGCGGCTACAAGCTCTCTAGCTGTTGCTGGGTCTGTACCGAATTGAATACCGCCACACTTAACGTTTGGACAAGAAATATTCAGTTCGAGCGCTTTGACATTTGGTGCAGTGGAGATGCGACGAGCCACTTCTACATAATCTTCGGTTTCCGTGCCTGCTACATTGGCGATAATCGGTACATCATAGCCTTCTAAAAATTTTAATTCTTCATTCATTACTTTTTCAATACCAGGATTTTGTAAGCCGATAGCATTTAACATGCCTGCTGCTGTTTCTGCTACACGTGGTGTCGGGTTACCTGGTCTTGTTTCTACTGTTGTCGCTTTAATCATAATGGCACCAAGCTTCGATAAATCATATAGCTGCGCATATTCACGACCGAAGCCGAAGCAACCTGAAGCTGGCATAATTGGATTTTTTAAGTCTAAGCCCGGTAATTGGATATTTAAACGACTCATAATGCCACCGTACCTTTCGGGAATACTGGACCGTCAGAGCATACTTTGACATAGTCTTTTTCAATTTGATCTGTTGTTTTGCACACACATGCGAAGCAAGCACCAATGCCACAGCCCATGCGCTCTTCAAAAGATAAGTAGCCTTCTTTTTCTGGGTAGAAGCCTTCTAATGCTTTTAACATCGGAAGCGGGCCACAAGAATAGAACACATCAAAGTCCGGTGCACGTGTTTCTAAGACGTTTGTTACAAAGCCCTTTGTTCCTTTAGAGCCATCAACTGTTACGTAGTGCGTTTCTCCAAGTGCATTAAATTCCTCCTCATAAAAGCATACATCTTCTGTTTGGAAGCCTAGTACATGGATCGTTTTCACACCACGAGCAGTCAGCTGTTTTGAAAGTTCATGTAAAGGTGGTACACCGATGCCGCCACCAACTAATAATGCCGTCCCGCCCGGCTTTACAGCATCCACTGGGAAGCCATTACCGATTGGACCAAGGACATTGACTAACTGCCCTTCACGATTAGTCGCTAACACTTGCGTTCCTCGACCTTCCGCACGATAAATCATCGTAAATTCACTGTTGTCTTTATCTATATTTGCAATACTGATAGGTCGACGTAAAAGCGGCTCCAATGAATCTGACACCTTTACATGGACAAACTGGCCAGGAGTCATATCCTGAACCAGTTCACCACGAAGTGTCAATTCGAAAATGTTTGTCGCAATTTGCTTTTGAGAGACGACCGTCATTTTCTCTTGACGAATCATATTAATGTACTACCTCCGCTTTTGGCATTTGTTCTGCTGTAAATGTCATCGATTCAATGACACGTAGCATCGCTTCTGCTGTATCTAATGAAGTTAAGCAAGGTACGCCATTTTCTACAGATTCACGTCGAATACGGAATCCGTCACGCGCTGGTTGCTTGCCTTTTGTTAATGTGTTCACTACTAGTTGTGCTTCACCATTTTGAATTAAGTCTAGTAACGTTTGGCCTTTAGCCCCGATTTTGCCTACTACATCTGTACGTACGCCAGCTGCTTCAAATGCTTGGGCTGTACCTTCTGTCGCTACAATGCGGTAGCCCACTGTTGAAAAGCGTTTTGCAAGGGCAATCGCTTCTTCTTTATCTTTATCAGAGACAGTGAATAATACTGTGCCTTCTGTGCGAATTTCCATGCCTGCTGCAACTAATCCTTTGTAAAGTGCTTTTTCTAATGTTGCATCTTTCCCCATTACTTCCCCTGTCGATTTCATTTCAGGTCCTAATGTAATGTCCACTCGGCGTAATTTAGCGAATGAGAATACCGGCACTTTCACATATACACCTTTTTGCTCTGGTGCTAAGCCAGTTGGATAGCCTTGCTCTACGATTGATTTACCAAGAATCGCTTTCGTCGCAATGTTCGCCATTGGGATATTCGTAATTTTACTTAAGAACGGTACTGTACGAGATGAACGCGGGTTAACCTCGATCACATACACTTCACCTTGTGAAATGACATACTGGATGTTCATTAAGCCGACAATGCCAAGACCTCTTGCTAAACGCGTTGTGTAATCAACTAACGTATCTTTTTGCGCTTGTGTTAATTTTTGTGGTGGGTATACAGAAATCGAGTCCCCAGAGTGTACCCCTGCACGTTCGATATGTTCCATAATACCTGGGATTAAAACATTTTCACCGTCACAAATCGCATCGACTTCAATTTCCTGACCAGTTAAGTAACGGTCTACTAATACTGGGTGATCAGGTGATGCCTCAACAGCGTTTTCCATATAGTGTTGTAATTCTTGTTCGTTATAAACAATTTCCATTGCACGACCACCCAGTACATACGAAGGGCGTACAAGCACTGGGAAGCCTAAACGTTCACCGATGGCAAGTGCTTCTTCTGTTGACACAGCCGTTTCACCCGGAGGCTGTGGAATGTCTAATGCAGTTAAAGCTTGTTCAAATTTATCGCGGTTTTCAGCACGGTCGATGTCTTCTAATGATGTACCTAAAATTTTCACACCATTTGCAGCTAATTTATCGGCAAGGTTAATGGCTGTTTGACCACCGAATTGCACAACAACACCAATTGGTTGTTCTAAATCGATAATGTGCATAACATCTTCAATCGTTAATGGCTCGAAGTATAGTTTATCAGAAATCGAGAAGTCTGTTGATACTGTTTCTGGATTTGAGTTAATAATGATCGCTTCATAGCCTGCTTCTTGGATTGCCCATACTGAGTGCACTGTCGCATAGTCGAACTCGACACCTTGACCGATACGGATTGGACCTGAACCTAGTACGACTACAGATGGTTTATCAGACTTAATTGATTCGTTTTCATCTTCATATGTGCCGTAGAAATATGGTGTTTCAGATTCGAACTCTGCTGCACATGTATCTACCATTTTGTATACTGGCACAATGCCGTTTTCTTTACGGTACGCATAGATTGCTTCTGGTGTTGTGTCCCAAAGCTCAGCAATTTTTTTATCAGCGAAACCTAGACGTTTTGCAGTACGTAATATTTCTTTATCGTTTTTATTGTCAGCAAGTGTTTGCTCCATATCGACGATGTTTTTAAATTTATTTAAGAAGAATAAGTCAATTGCCGACCATTCATGAATTTGCTCGATGGTTACACCGCGGCGCAATGCTTCACCGATGAAGAATAAGCGCTCATCCCCTGCTTTACGGATACGTTTTTCGATCCAAGAATCAGCGTTATCTTCGGCATGCTTTAGCTCAAGGTGAACTTGACCTGTTTCAAGAGAACGGACAGCTTTTAGCATCGCTTCCTCGAACGTACGACCAAGTGCCATTACTTCCCCAGTAGCTTTCATTTGTGTGCCTAAGTTACGTTTTGCTGATTCAAATTTATCGAAAGGCCAACGTGGAATTTTTGCCACGATGTAGTCTAGTGCTGGCTCGAAACAAGCATACGTTGAACCTGTCACTGGATTTTTAATTTCGTCTAATGTTAAACCTACGGCAATTTTTGCTGCTAGCTTGGCAATTGGGTAGCCCGTTGCTTTTGATGCTAATGCAGATGAACGAGATACACGTGGGTTTACTTCGATTACATAGTAGTTGAAGCTATATGGATCAAGTGCTAACTGGACGTTACAGCCACCTTCAATTTTCAGTGCACGGATAATATCTAGTGAGATATTACGTAGCATTTGGTTTTCACGGTCAGACAGTGTTTGTGTTGGTGCCACTACAATAGAGTCACCTGTATGAATCCCTACTGGGTCAACGTTTTCCATGTTACAAACTACGATGGCATTGTCAGATGCATCGCGCATTACTTCATATTCAATCTCTTTAAAGCCAGCGATTGATTTTTCAAGTAAGCATTGTGTTACTGGTGAATATTTCAAACCTGATGTCACGATTTCTTCTAAGTCTTGATCGTTATAGCAAATACCGCCGCCTGTACCGCCAAGTGTGAAGGCAGGACGTACGATTACTGGATAACCGATTTTTGCAACAAAGTTTTTCGCTTCATCTAAGTTATGGATAATGTCTGATTCCGGTACTGGTGCACCTAGTTCGTACATTAAGTTACGGAATAAATCGCGGTCTTCTGCTTTATGGATGGCATCTAGCTTTGTCCCAAGAATTTCGATATTTAGCTCATTTAAAATACCTGAGTTGTCTAACTCGATTGCCATATTTAAACCTGTTTGACCACCTAGTGTTGGTAAAATCGCATCTGGACGCTCTTTACGTAAAATGCGTGAGACAAATTCTAATGTGATAGGCTCGATGTATACTTTGTCTGCAATCTCTGTATCTGTCATGATTGTTGCAGGGTTTGAGTTTATTAAAATAACGCGGTAGCCTTCTTCTTTTAATGAAAGACAAGCTTGTGTTCCTGCATAGTCAAATTCTGCAGCTTGTCCGATGACGATTGGGCCTGACCCGATTACTAAAATAGTTTCTATATCTGTACGTTTAGGCATGTTGTTTCCCCTTCCCTGCTTCTACTTCCATCATTTCAATGAATTCATCAAATAAGTGGTTTGAATCTTCTGGTCCTGGTGATGCTTCTGGGTGATATTGTACCGTGAAAATCGGATATTTCTTATGACGGACACCTTCACAAGTACCATCATTTAAAGCGACATGTGTTAATTCTAAATCTGTATCTTTTAAAGACTCTATATCAATGGCATAGCCATGGTTTTGAGATGTTAAATCCGTACGGCCTGTGCGTAAATCTTTTACAGGATGGTTGCCCCCGCGGTGCCCGAATGGTAATTTAAATGATTTCGCGCCACTCGCTAAAGAGAAGATTTGGTGACCTAAGCAAATACCGAACATTGGCACTTTTCCGATTAAATTGCGCACTGTTTCGATTCCTTCTGCTACGTCTTCTGGGTTCCCTGGACCATTTGACAGCATAATACCATCTGGATGCCAAGCTAAAATTTCGGATGCTGGTGTGTTGTAAGGAACTACAAGTACATCACAATCACGTTTGTTTAATTCGCGTAAAATACCATGCTTCATGCCGTAATCGATTAATACTACTCGTTTGCCACGTCCTGGTGATGGATACGCTGCTTTTGGCGATACTTCGCGAACATGATGCGTAATCGCTGGTGTTGCCTGTAGTTTTGCCACGATTTCTTCGACATTCACTTCTTCATCAGCCGCAGTTAATATCGCTTTAACTGATCCTTTGCTACGAATAATGCGTGTTAATTTACGTGTATCGATGCCTTCAATCCCCGGAATATCTTTTGATGTTAAATATTCATCAACTGTTAAATCACATCTGAAGTTTGACGGTGTTTTTGCTAGCTCGCGGACTACAAATCCACGAATGGCCGGTGAGATGGATTCAAAATCATCACGATTAATACCGTAGTTACCGATAAGTGGATATGTTAACGTTACGATTTGTCCGTAGAATGAAGGATCTGAAATTGTTTCTTGATATCCTGTCATGCCTGTTGTGAATACGACTTCACCTTGTGAAGCTCGCTCACTACCGAACGCTGTGCCTGTAAATACTGTGCCATCTTCTAAAATAAGTAAACGTTTTTTCATTACTCTGCCTCCTGGTATACGATATTGCCTTCAAATATAGTTACGACTGGCCAACCTTTTGCAACCCAACCATTGAATGGTGTATTGCGACCTTTTGATACAAAACCTTCTGCATCAATTGTTTGTTCTTTGTTGATATCAATTAATACCATATCTGCTGAAGCACCTACTTCTAACGTGCCATATGGTAAGTCAAAAATTTGTGCCGCTTTCACAGTCATCCAATCTACTAATTGCTTTAATGTCCATTTCCCTGTTTCAACAAATTGTGTGTACAACAGTGGGAACGCTGTTTCAAAGCCTACGATGCCAAATGGTGCACCAACCATACCACAGCATTTTTCTTCTATTGTATGTGGCGCATGATCTGTCGCGATGCAATCAATTGTGCCATCAAGTAGAGCTGCGTGTAACGAGTCTTTATCGTCTGCAGCGCGTAATGGCGGGTTCATTTTCCAATTCGCATCATCTGCTGGAATATCCATCTCTTCAAGTAATAGGTGGTGCGGGCAAACTTCTGCAGTGACGCGAATACCTGCTGCTTTTGCGTCACGTACTGCACGTACAGATTCTTTTGTTGAGACGTGGCACACATGGTAACGTGCACCAGCAGCTTCTGCTAGCAGCACATCTCGTGCAATTTGGACAGATTCACAAATCGATGGAATCCCTGGTAGCCCTAGCTCTTTGTTGCGCTTTCCTTCATGCATAACCCCATCATATATTAATGAGTTATCTTCGCAATGTGCCACAACGACCATGTCGTGCTTTGCTGCCTCTTGCATTTGTTCATACATTGTTGAAGCTAATTGGATGCCTACACCATCGTCAGAAAATGCGACAGCTCCCTGTGCTTTTAATGCAGCAATGTCCGTGCGCACTTCCCCTGAAATATCTCGTGTTAATGAGCCGTATGGTAGTACACGAATAACGGCACTTTCTTGAATAAGACCATTAATTAATTGCATGTTTTCTACAGAATCAGGCACTGGTTTCGTATTTGGCATTGCACAAATCGTAGTAAAACCACCCTTTGCTGCTGATGCAGATCCTGTCGCAATTGTTTCTTTATGTTCAAAGCCTGGCTCACGTAAATGTGTGTGCACATCAACAAAACCTGGAGTAACAACGAAACCATTTCCTTCGATAATTTCTGCACCAGCAACATGGACCTCTTGTCCAATGGCAGAAATTTTGCCATCTACTATGGCGATATTCACTGTATGCAGTTCACCTTGTTCATTTAACATTTGCACATTTTGAAGTACTTTTGTCATGTTATTCTCTCCCTTGTAAAATTGTTTCAATGATAGCCATGCGTGTGTAGACACCGTTGCGTACTTGCTCAAAAATACGAGAACGTTCACATTCTACTAACTCTGATGCAATTTCGACATCGCGGTTAACGGGTGCTGGATGCATAATAATGGCTGTATCTTTCATTTGTTTCTCACGTTCCACTGTTAAGCCGTACTCTTCATGATAGCTTTCTTTCGAGAAGCTTTTATTTACTTTATGACGTTCATGTTGGACACGCAGTAACATAATGACATCACTTATTTCGATTAAATCATCCCAGGAATGATGCGCCTTAAAATCGCCTGCCCATTCTTCGGGGCAAAGGAAGTGGACATTTGCTCCTAGCCGTTGAAGTGCTGATGCATTAGATTTCGCAACGCGACTATGGGAGATATCCCCGGCAATTGTGATATTTAACCCTTCAAAAGAACCAAACTCTTTTTTTATCGTGTACAGATCAAGTAAAGATTGAGATGGATGTTGACCGGCACCGTCACCTGCATTAATCACTGCCACATTAATGCCTTCTAGTAGCTCGTTATAATACTCATCTTCTTTTGCGCGAATAACGACCGCATCCATGCCAATCATTTCCAACGTCTTAACTGTATCGTACAATGTTTCACCCTTTGACACACTTGAAAAACTTGCGTCAAATGGGATAACCGTACAGCCGACTTTGCGCTCTGCCATCTCAAAACTCGTTTTCGTTCGGGTACTCGGTTCAAAAAATAAGTTTGCAACGTTGTAAGCACGAGATAACGATGATGTTTCGCCATTTTCAAAAGCTTGTGCACGATGTAAAATGCTGTTAATTTCTTCAGTTGTTAAATGTTCCATTGATAATAAGTTCTTCATCATGTACCTCCATTAGGTTGTGTGTCATGAACGTCTATGTATGACGTTCTTCATTATTTAAGTGTCTAAATAATGTAAAAGCCCCGCTGATGTCATCAGCGAGGCATAAGGAGGCGTGACAAACTAGAGTAAGAGTTTTGCTTACTAATTGTTTGTCCACAACTTCCCTTTTTTTGCCTCTCTGGACAATTCATTAAAAGGTACTACTATGAATGATTATGTTGATTGTAAGGTACTGGTATGTCCGCTTCTTTTTTACCTGGTAAAATCGCGTTTAGCACAACACCGATAATGGCTGCTAATGCCATACCTTCTAAACTTAGTGATTCTGTAACGATAAATTTCGCACCGCCGATACCTATTACGAGAATAACAGAGGCAATAACTAAATTGCGGCTGTTGCCAAAGTCGACATGGTTATCTACTAACATCCGTAATCCACTTGATGCGATAATACCGAATAGCAGGATGGATACGCCGCCAAGAACTGCTGTTGGAATTGTTGCAATGACTGCCATTGCTTTCCCGAAGAATGACAGCACGATCGCGACAACTGCCGCTCCAGCAATGACGTACACACTGTAAACACGCGTTATGGCAAGGACACCAATGTTTTCCCCATACGTTGTTTTTGGTGGCCCACCGATAAAGGCACTAATCAAAGTTCCTAGACCATCACCTAGTAATGAGCGATGTAAGCCTGGTTCTTTAATGTAATCTCGATTGACTACTTTCCCTAATACAAGCTGGTGACCAATATGCTCAGAAATGGTTACGATAACAATCGGCACCATCGCTAGTAAAATCGTTGATGTAATCGTAAAGTCATAATTTACACCAGGAATGATGAAATGCGGTATTGCAAACATCTTCGCTTCTTTGATCGGCGCGAAGTTAACGATGCCAATCATAATCGAGTAAATATAGCCAACGATTAGGCCCATTAAAATGGGCATTGTACTTAAAAGCCCTTTAAAGAAGATGGTAAAAATAATCGCCGTAAATAATGTCACAAGTGCTGCTGAGAAATGAAGTAAGTTATATTCTCCATCAACATTCATTGCCATGCCTACTGCCGTTCCTGATAAGCCAAGTCCGATAACCATAATTACTGGTCCTACAACGATAGGCGGTAGGATTTTCATAATCCACTTATAGCCACTCTTCCAAATAATGAGTGACACAATGCCGTAGGTAATACCGACGGCCATGGCCCCTATCATAGCATTACCTGGATTGACACTTGCGCCATTATCATCTAAGCCGCCTGCAGCCAGTAAAATCGGTGCGATAAAGGCAAAGGATGAACCTAAATAGGCTGGTACTTGAAACTTCGTAATTAATAGGAAGAACAATGTAGCAATACCACTTGTTAGAAGGGCGATTGCTGGGCTAAGGCCAACTAGCTGTGGTACTAAAATTGTTGAGCCGAACATGGCAAACATATGCTGAAAACTCAATGTTACCAATTGGACTGGGGTCGGTTTATCATTTACATCTAATACTGCCTTTGCCATAATGTTTCCTCACTTTATAGGTTAGTCTTCTTTATATATAATGACGCAATCTTCACCGTCGACTTCCGTTAGGTTGACGACGATGCGTTCAGTGCCGGATGTCGGAACATTCTTCCCAACATAGTCCGCTCGAATCGGTAACTCTCGATGCCCGCGATCAATCAATACTGCTAATTGAATTTGTGCTGGTCGCCCTAAATCCATTACCGCATCTAGTGCAGCACGTACTGTACGACCCGTATAAAGCACATCATCGACTAAAATGATTTTTTGATTGGCAACAACATAGTCGATATCGACTTGCTCAACATGTGCCTGCTCATTTTCATGCTTTGTTGATAAATCGTCTCGGTAAAGCGTAATGTCTAGCTCCCCGGTACGAATCGCTTTCCCCTCGATTTTTTCGATACGTTCAGCTAAGCGTCTTGCTAGAAAGGCACCGCGCGTTTTAATACCAACTAGAATACATTCGTCAATCCCTTTATTGCGTTCAATAATTTCGTGTGCAATACGTGTTAATGCTCTTGTCATCGATGGCCCATCTAATAGCTCATTTTTTGACATCTTTTGTCCTCCTCTCTTGACTCTTTTTCAGTGTTGTCCATTGTGTGCAACTTTAAAGCTCTTTTGCACAATCGGTTTGTTACGGATGCTTACGTATTTGCAGAAGCTTCGATAAATGGCATAAAAAAACCTCTCGAGGCGAATAGCCTGAGAGGGTTGAGTACGTGTTTAAATAGCATGTTGAAAAAAATTTGCAGCACAAATTTTCGCAACACGTTCACAAGTTCCTTCTCAGCCTCTCTGGACTGCCATTAAAGGTGACTATTAAGTTAAAGTCTTTCATTCACTTTCGTTAGTATAGACCTTCTTTTATTATTCGTCAATCCTTATTTCGTAATTCCTCTAATAATTGCACATAATCGACAGGAAGTGGTGCTTCAAACTCCATATATTCGGCAGTTGTCGGATGAATAAATCCTAAAACTCCTGCATGTAATACTTGTCCACCAAAATCAATTGTTTTTCTCGGTCCATATTTTGGGTCGCCAACGAGTGGGAATCCAATATAGTTCATATGCACGCGAATTTGGTGCGTACGTCCCGTTTCAAGACGACATTCTACTAATGTAAAATCACCGAAGCGTTCAATTACTTGGAAATGTGTAACCGCATGTTTCCCTTTATCGACAACAGCTTGTTTTTGACGATCCTTTTGGTCACGACCAATTGGTGCGTCAATTGTTCCTTTATCATGTGCAATATGTCCATGAACAAGTGCTGTATATTTACGCGTTACCGTTTTATTCACTAGCTGCTCGACTAATGACTCATGTGCAACGTCATTTTTTGCAACCATTAGTAAACCTGATGTATCTTTATCGATACGATGGACAATACCTGGGCGCAAAATACCATTAATGCCCGATAAATCTTTGCAATGATACATAAGTCCATTTACAAGTGTACCTGTCATATGACCAGGTGCTGGATGGACTACCATGCCCTTTGGTTTGTTGACTACGAGCACATCTGCGTCTTCATAAACAATATCTAGTGCCAAGTTTTCAGCAATGACATCTAAAGGCTCCGCTTCTGGTACGATAATTTCAACAACATCGCCCGCTTTTACCTTATATTTTGCTTTTACTGTCTCACCGTTTACTTTGACAATTCCGTCTGTAATCCAATTGCTAATTTGTGTACGAGACCACTCTGTCTGTATACTTGAAATCGCCTTATCAATGCGCTCTCCTTGCTGCTGTTCTTCGATTGTATATGATACTTGCGTCATTGTTTCACCTGTTTCTTTTCTTTTTTATCTTCGGCGATTAAACCAATCATTAATACGACAACGGCAATTGTTAATGCTGCATCCGCAATATTAAAAATTGGGAAATCGTAATTCATAATAGGGATTAATACGTCGACAAAATCTACTACTTCTCCTCTAAATAAACGGTCAATAAAGTTACCAATGGCACCGCCCAATAACAGCATTAAACCTACTTGGAATAAAGGCTTGCCCTTTGCTTCTTTATGATAAAAGTAAATAATGGCGCCAATAACAGCAACTGTTACAATGGAAAACAACCACATTTGCCCTTCAAGCATTCCCCATGCTGCACCTCTATTGCGATGCGATAAAATACCAAACCATGGATCCCATACGGAAATACGCTCACCAAACTCCATATTTTTCACAATTAGCCATTTTGTCCATTGATCTAGAATAATCACAAATGCGGCCAATCCATAATATTTATACACAGCTATTCCTCCGTTCACTCAACATCTTACCTATTCTACCATAAGAGCTTAAATAGCAATAACTAATATAACATGAAAATATGACAGAAACATAAGGCTGCAGTCGTTCACCAAGAAAAACAATCGCTATATGGAATGCTTCTGTCATAAAAAAGCTAAACGTTCATTATGTATACGAGCATTGATCGTTCCTGCGCAAGAAACAGTAAATGCCTAAGCCCCGTTTCTTCCTATTATACTTTAAACAAAAAAACGACTTGACCCATTACCTAGGTCAAGCCATCTTCAAGTAGGTGTACACTAATATATTTCTTCTTCACGGAGTAACATAGTACCGTGTGTTTCCTCAATTGAATAGTCAGGGTTTCTTTGATGGACAATCTGCGTGCCCGCTAAATCTCCCGTAATATTAACGACCGTATTACCCATATCTACAATAGGAGAAACGGCTGCAATAATCGGTATAATGGATAGCGGCAGACCTAAAGTCGAAAGTAGCAGCGATGCAGTAACAACATCCGCACCTTTTACCCCCGCACACCCCATTGCAAGCACAACACCTAAAAAGGCAGTTTGTAAAATCGTACTAAATGTAATAGGAAGCCCATATAAATTCGATGCAAACACAGCTAAAACACCTAAAGTTGATGCTAATCCATTCATATTGAGTGTGGCACCAAGAGGTAGGGTGAATCCGTAAATATTTTCAGGTATTTTAAGCCCTTCTCTGGCAACTTCCATCGATGCAGGAAGTGTGGCGCTACTTGAAGTTGTACTACAAGCGACAAGCATTGCTGGACTAATCTGCTTGTAAAAAAATGTTGGACTTGTTTTGCCAAATATTTTTAATAAAATCGGATAGACAACTAACAGTATAATGATAAAACCGATAAACGCTGATAATACGTATTTACCGACTTCAATAAGGATATCCAGCCCAAGTGTTCCGACGACATTTGCAATTAACGCCATAATGCCATACGGTGCAAAACTAATAACAATTTCGGCGATTTTGATCATTAAATCTGCGCCTTCATGCACGAGTGCTTTCATCTTCTTCACTTTGTCGCCAAGAAGAACCATTGCCACGCCGGCAAAAATAGCAAAAATGATAATTTGAAGCATGTTTGTCTCTGCCATCGATTGAAAAACGTTGGACGGAAACCATTGCACGATATTGTCCATAAAACTAAATTCTGTTCTTTCAATGTCTAGCGCTTTACCAAGAAGCCCTTCCTCTCCTTTACCTGGTTTAATCATGAGTGCAGTAACAACACCAATTAATGTAGCAAGTAAAGTCGTTAGGACGTAAATGCTTAATATTTTACTACCGATAGCTCTTAACATTTTAATATCTTCAAGTTTAGTAATGCCCGATACTATACTTAAAAATGCCAGTGGCACAATTAACATTTGTAACAGACGAATAAAAATATCCCCAAGTGGCTTTATTATTGCAATACTAGGGCCAAACACTAGCCCTAACACAATCCCTACGAATACCCCAATAAAAATCTTTACGTATAACTTTTGAGTTCTCCACCATTTCATGCAACCACCCCTTAAACACTAATGTAAATCAATCGTAGTGACTCATTTTATTTGCTTGTTGTATACGAAAATATTTAATTATTATTTTAACGATGAACTACAAATTTAATTACCACTTAAATTTTCGTGTAAAAAACTTTTCTACTCCACCCATTTAATTGATAATTAAAATTCTAGCTACAATTATAAGAGAATTAGTCAGAACCAGCGACAGACATCCAGTCCTGACCTATATGATAAGCATGTAAAACTAAAGGTTGATACGAGTTCCAATGTTTTGTTTGATAGCCTTGTCGTAAAAATACTTGGCAACGACAATGTCAACAACAGCTAAGCCTACTGATTTGAATACTGTCATTTCTTCATCACTTGTTCTTCCTTGTAATTCGCCAGCGGCAATTTGACCAAGCTCTGCAAAAATATCACTTGCGTGAAAAACCCCCTCATGTATTGGGGTAATTAAATCACCAGTCTCTTCAAGGGCTGCTTCTCTTGATTCCACTACCACTTTTTGAGCCGAAGCTACTGCATGGGAAGGCAACTCTTGCATTGTCGGTCTGAATGATCCAACTGCATTGACATGAACACCAGGTTTTAATTTAGCAGAAAAAACGGGTGTTGAAGAATTGGTTGTCGTAACAATAATATCCGCAGCACTTACAGCTTCATTAGCATCAGTATAAACTTGGACTTTTTTATTAAATTTATTTTTAATATAGTCAGCGAAATCATGTGCTTTTTGTTCACTTCTATTGAATAGCATGATTTCGTCAATATTACGAACAGCTAACATTACTTCAACTAAACCTTTTGCTTGTTCACCAGTCCCGATAATGCACAATTTTTTAGCATTTTCTCGTGCTAAATATTTTGTTGCCACACCTGATAAAGCTCCCGTTCTAATCATTGTTAAATAAGAACCTTCTAATAGAGCAACTGGCTCTCCTGTTTTAAAGTCCGATAACATCACAATGCCCGTTATCGTTTTCTTGCCTAATTCTTTATTTTGAGGCGCTACTGTTACTACTTTTAATCCAATACTGCTCAGTTCTTCCGCTACAGAAGGCATAATTAACGCCGTATTGTGACCTTGATTAAAAGGAAGAGCTGCACGGATAGGTGTGATTGTTCTTTGTGCTGAAAATTCCTTTAAGGCAACTTCTACACATTCCATAATTTCATTTATATCTACTAAACTACTTTGTTCTTCTGCATTGATAACTAACATAAATAATCACCTATTTTCTATCATCTATTTATTTCAATAAAAACCCTTTATTCAGCGGATCATTTGGGCTGATAACAAATTGGTGGAAGCCTGTAATAAATGCATCACCCGTAACTTTTGGTATAACCGCTTCATATTGTTCCACTGACGTTACTGACAGTATTTCTCCTACAAATTGTCCATCCGTAATACTTTCATGCACAAAACTTCCACCTTCTTTTAATACGCCATGTTCATATAGCGTGGCTACGCGTGCCGCTGTGCCTGAACCACATGGTGAACGATCAACCTGTTTGTCTGCAAAAATCGTTACATTGCGTAAATCGGCATCACTGCTTGTAGGCTCATCAGAGAAAATGACGCCATAGATACCTGTTATATCTTCCAATGGGTGTTGAACTTCCATTTGGCTTTCAATGCAATGTTTAATTTTGTCACCGTACATTTGTAGGTTCAATAAATCTTTGTTGTTGACCTTTAAGCCGACTTTCGAACTGTCCACTACGGCATAAAAAGCGCCACCATATGCAATATCTACAGTAAATTCAAAATCATCCACTTTCACTGGCACTTCTTTTTTATAGACAAAAGATGGTACATTTTCAAAGGAAACAGACTCCACTCTAGTCCCATTACACTTCGCATAGGCAGTTACCGGTCCACATGGACAATCGATAATCAATGGACTGTGCTCATCTTTCACCTCAAGCATTCCTGTTTCAATAGCCATTGTCACTACGGCAATAACCCCATGACCACACATTGTACTCCAGCCCTCGTTGTGCATAAATAACACACCAAGATCTGCTCCAGGACTTGCAGGTGGGGTAATAATACAGCCATACATGCCATCATGTCCTCTTGGTTCATACATTAATACTTCTCGAATATGGTCTAAATGTTCCATACAGTAGGCGCGTCTTGCTAACTGTGTTTCTCCTTTTATTTCCGGCAAACCTCCCGTAATAATACGTAACGGTTCTCCTGAAACGTGTAAATCAATTGTCGTAAATAGTTTTTTAAATTCCATCATTTTCTCCTCCTATTTGCTTGCTATGACATCCATCAGAACCAGCATTTTAATTCACAAAGTTTTAATTATTACTTTAACACAGTAAAAAAATACTTAAAATTTAAACACCACTTAAATTTTAACTTAAAAAAAATAGCTTTTAATGCAATGTAAGACGCTATGGCACCCTAATAAATTTCAATAATAATTTAAATAATTTAAATAACACTTAAAATTATATGTAAAAAAAGGGGCATAATGCTTTAGAAATTTAAGTAATGTAAACCGCTTACATTAATTATACACACCGTTTCCGAAAATTCAATCTATTTATAAAATTTAATAGATTGTGTGTAATTAGTTGTAGAGTGTTTAGACTTCTGCTTCTTCCGTCCACTCCATACATACACATTTTTGCTTGCATCCTAACTTAACAAACATTGGCGTAACTTTACAATAACTTTCGCATTCTATATACTTTAGGACAACAAGTAGTATTTGAGGTAGATAATCATGGATCAAGATGTAGGTAGTTTAATAAAAAAACTTCGTAAGTCAAAAAAAATGACGTTGAAGGAAGTCTCTGAAAAAACAGATTTATCTATAAGCTTTATATCTCAAGTAGAACGTTCGCTTTGTTCTATTACATTACATTCTTTACGAAAAATATCTGAAGCACTAGGCGTTAGTCCTAGTTATTTCTTTCCTGATACGATCCAAATGGACAAAAACATGATTCGAAGAGGCACTTATAAACAAGCAGAACATAAGTCTTCGTTTATTTATTCGGACCTATCTGGAAATGTATCAAATCCAATCTTTGTTCCAATTTTAGTTACTTTGTTACCTGGAGACAAACGCGAAACACCTTTCTCTCATGCAGGACAAGAATTTATTTATGTCACTGAAGGAATTTTAACGATTATTCTTGATAATACGGAATATGACCTTTTCCCCGGCGATAGTATTCATATGGAATCCACAGTACCCCACAATTGGTTTAACAAAACGAATAAACCTACAAATTTTATATTTGTTTCTTCCAATGCGCTGATTGTTTAATATGCTAATTGACTTCAAAGCAGTAGCTGGAACGAAAACGAAAGTGTTAGATGAACTGCGGTTAACTCTAACACTTTTTTCTATGCCATTGTTGTCCGCTACTTCGGGGCTTATGGAAGGTTTACCCGCGATTCGTGGGCTGCTATCAGCGATTTCTCCTGTTTTACCCGCGATTCGCTGACTTCTATCAGCGTTTTCTCTCGGTTACAGCCCTCACTGTCGCTGAGTGCTCACAGCTTTCAATTTCCTATTTAATTCCATTTTCTAACTACTCCCATTAGCAAATTCCACTTCAAATAATGTTTCATAATTCACAAAAATCCCAGTAAAAGTAATTTTTTCATTTATTCAAATATAGCGTTTTAAAAAAATTTTTTTATTATTTTTTATTTTAGAAAAGTCAGTAAAGACAATATCTCAAGTACTCCTCATTATACTTTTCAGTAATAGGTTTTGAAAATCTAGCAGTTTTACTTTTTAAAAAAAGTGTTATAATCGCCAAGAAATCAAAATTTTCTATTTCAGGAGGACATTTTATGGCATTACGTGACGTTTTTATTTCCCTGTCAGAAAACAAAATATTAAATAGTGCGGCTCAAAAGTACGGTTTAAGAATGGGCGCACAAAGTGTAGTAGCTGGTACAAACTTACAAGAAGTTGTCAAAACAATTAAAGAATTAAATCAATCAAACATTTCTTGCACAGTCGATAATTTAGGTGAATTTGTTTTCGAAAAATCAGCAGCAATTGCAGCCAAAAATAATATTATAGCGGTAATTGAAGCTATTCATGATGAGCAATTAGATGCCCATATTTCCTTAAAGCCTTCACAACTAGGTTTGGATATTGATTATGACTTTTGTTATGAAAATCTAAAAGAAATTGTGGAACTAGCACATCAATATGATATCTTTGTCAACTTCGATATGGAAAACTATGCTCGTTTACAAAGCTCATTTGATTTAATGAATGAGTTACATAAAGAGTTTGATAATATCGGAACAGTCATTCAAGCTTACTTTTTTGAATCTGAGGAAAACATTGAGAAATACAAAAATTTCCGTTTACGTATTGTAAAAGGTGCTTATAAAGAAAGTGAAAGTGTTGCTTATCAATCAAAGAGCGATATTGATCGAAATTATCTTAAATTAATTGAATACCATTTATTACATGGCAAGTTCACATCAATTGCAACGCACGATCATAACGTTATCAATCATGTAAAACAATTTGTACAGCAACATAATATCCCAAATGACAAGTTTGAATTCCAAATGTTATATGGTTTCCGTAAAGAGATGCAACTTGCTCTTGCGAAAGAAGGCTACAACTTCTGCACATACTTACCATTTGGTAACGATTGGTACGGTTACTTTATGCGCCGTTTAGCCGAGCGTCCGCAAAATTTAACGCTTGTAACGAAACAAGTATTCAATAAAAAAACAAACTTAGCAATCGGCTTAGGAACAACAGCCTTCCTACTTGGTCGTCTTTCAAAAAGAGGTAAATAAAATGAGTGCCGCCGATTTCCGTTGCAGCAAGCGCGGATTCCACTCCTTTTTGCATTAAAAATAGACTACCTTGTCTTAGCAAAGTAGTCTGCAAATGGGGCAACCCCCTGAATTTTATACATTCTAAAGCGAAAACATTGTTAATCGATGTTTTCGCTTTTTTTATTGAGATTATAGTTTTTCACACGATATTGTAAACTTTGTCGACGTATCCCTAGTGCTGCAGCCGTTTTCGAGATATTTCCTTGATGGAAATCTAACGCTTTTGAAATATAATACTCTTCTACTTCTTTCATGTAGTTTTCTAGCGGTCTTATATCATGTTGATTTTTTATGACAAACAAATCACTCGTATCATCAATTCCTTTATCATTTGAACTTTGCATTTTCCATTTAAAGTGAGCCGGCAACATGTGGCTATCGATTGTGATTTCGTTTGTAATCAGTGGCGAGATTTCATCGAGCAAAACCTCTAACTCCTTCAAATTACCTGGCCAATCATATTTTAAAAACGTTTCTTTCACTTCCTCTGACAACCCTTGAATAGCTGAGCCGAAACTATCGCGATGCCTTTTCAAATAGTCGTCAATAAATGGCATAATATCTTCTTTTCGTTCTCGCAATGGGGGCACATAAATCGTAATGCCGGAAAACAGTCGATATAATTTTTTGGACAGCAGTTGCTGTTGAATTAGATCAATTGGATCTTTCCCCACACTGGCAATTAATACATGGTGGTGATTAGGATGGTTTTCAAAAAGCTCCACAATCTTTTCTTGTGCTTCCATCGATAAGTATTCAATCCGTTCCGCAAAAAAAGTAATTTTTTCCTTGTCTACAATATATTTTTCAAATTGTTTTAATACCGTTTTTTCGTCGCGACGGCAAATTAAACCGATAAACATATCATTTTTCATCTTTAAATCATGGTGAATCCCTTCGGCAATCATATCTATGCCGGTTCCAGACTCACCAATTAAAACGACAGGCATTCTACTTAACGCAACAATTTTGGCTTTCTCAATGACGTCTTTCATAACAGCCGAAACTGCAGTAATAATATCGAAAGTTAGTGAGGCACCATATCTTCGTAAAGGCTGGTACATCATAAATTCTAACTGTGTAATGTCTCTAGCAAATTCGACAGCCCCCACTAAAATACCATCATTGTGTAGTGGATAAATATTGCTTATGTAGGTAACTTCCTGGTCTTTTTTATTCCAGTATGTTTTTTTCACATTCAGCATGGGCATCCCCGAATTCAAAACTTTATATATATCGCTTTTTTCGATTTCAAAATCAATAATCTCTAAAGCGCGTCTTTCTTCAAATTCTGTTTCATTAACACCTTCTAATTCTCTCATCTTTTTATTATAAATAAGCAATTTTCCTTCAGTATCAACTACGCAAATTCCCATGTCACCTTTTTCAATGACGTATTTATAAATATTAAGTAATACAGTATTATCCATCTTGTCCTCCTGATACTTCATAGCCTTATTGTATCACCAACAAAAAATCCCATGCAAAAATTAAAAAAATTATAAATTTTAAGTTGATTAATGCCAAATTATATTGCATTATAGTATTAATAAAATCTAATGAGGTGCATACTCATTTTGCACTTATATTTGTTGGAGGGAAATTTATGATCGCTTACAAACACGAACCATTTACAGATTTTACTCAAGAAGCAAACTACAACGCTTATGTAGAGGCATTAAATAAAGTTGAAGGTTATTTAGGTCAAGACTACCCACTAATTATCGGTGGTGAACGCATTACGACTGAAGATAAAATTGTGTCTTATAACCCAGCGAAGAAAACAGAAGTGATCGGCCGCGTGTCAAAAGCAAGCAGAGAATTAGCTGAAAAAGCAATGCAAGCAGCGGATGAAACATTTAAAACGTGGAAAAAAGTAGACCCAGCAATTCGTGCTGACGTGTTATTCAAAGCAGCAGCGATTATCCGTCGCCGCAAACATGAATTCTCAGCACTTTTAACAAAAGAAGCTGGTAAACCATGGAATGAAGCAGATGCAGATACAGCAGAAGCAATTGACTTCCTAGAATACTACGGTCGCCAAATGCTACGTATTAAAGACGGCCAACCAGTAGAAAGCCGTCCAGGCGAATACAATCGTTATGACTATATTCCATTAGGAATCGGTATTGTTATTTCACCATGGAACTTCCCATTCGCTATTATGGCTGGTACGACAGTAGCCGCATTAGTAACAGGGAATACAGTTTTATTAAAACCAGCTTCAACAACACCAGTTGTTGCTTATAAATTTATCGAAGTATTAGAAGAAGCAGGATTACCAGCAGGTGCAGTCAACTACGTACCAGGTTCTGGTGCAGAAGTTGGGGACTACTTAGTAGATCACCCGAAAACACGCTTCATCAGCTTCACAGGTTCTCGTGATGTTGGCTTACGTATTAACCAACGTGCAGCAACACATAACGATGGCCAAATTTGGATCAAACGTGTCATCGCTGAAATGGGCGGTAAAGATACAATTGTCGTTGATAAAGAAGCAGACTTAGAGCTTGCGGCTCAATCAATCGTTAAATCAGCATTCGGCTTCTCAGGTCAAAAATGTTCAGCATGTTCTCGTGCCGTGATCGTAGAAGATGTTTATGATACAGTCGTAAACCGTGTAGCTGAGCTTACAAATGCATTAACAGTTGGTGATCCATCTGACAACAGCAACTTTATGGCAACAGTTATCGACCAAGCTGCCTTCAATAAAATTACAGAATACATTGAAATCGGTAAAGGTGAAGGTCGCCTAGTAGCAGGTGGTACAGCAGATGATTCAGTTGGTTACTTCATCAACCCAACAGTATTCGCCGATGTAGACCGTTCTGCTCGCATTATGAAAGAAGAAATTTTCGGACCAGTTGTCGCAATCGCGAAAGCAAAAGATTTCGATGAAGCGATCGAAATTGCGAACGACACAGAATACGGCTTAACAGGTGCGGTTATTACAAACAACCGTATGAACTTAGAAAAAGCACGTGAAGATTTCCACGTTGGGAACTTATACTTCAACCGTGGTTGTACAGGTGCAATCGTTGGTTACCAACCATTCGGTGGCTTCAACATGTCAGGTACTGACTCAAAAGCTGGTGGCCCAGACTACTTACAACTTCATATGCAAGCTAAAACAACTTCAGAAATGCTTTAAGCGTCATTTTTGCATAGCACCTCGCATGCAAAATAACGATAAAAAAGTGTTAGATTGATTGCAGTCAATCTAACACTTTTTCTCTTTTTCGCCTCTAAATCTATTCCATATTATAATAGAAGAAACTCCTATTTTTTTGTGATTCGTGCAGCAAAAACTACTTTAAGCCGTTTCAGATTCTTTCGAGTGGACACGCTTCATGAAATCATTGACATCAGCTGGTACTTTACGATCGAACAATGACACAACGACTACAGAAAGGAAACCAACCGGTACTGTTACAATACCTGGAATTTTAAATTGTAAGAAACTCGGGAGTGTCCCTGGTAAGAAAATCATCCACATCGAGACTGCGAGACCAATAACTAGTCCAGCAATTGCGCCTTTTTCTGTCATCCCTCTCCACCAAATACCTAATATGAAAATCGGAGTAAATGTACTCGCAGCAACGGTAAATGCTAAAGCAACTAAATGACCGATAGATGCATCCTTTACAAGCAACCCTAGCCCACCATAAAGAATGCCTAAAATAACAATGGCTACTTTTCCAGCAATTACTCGCTGTTTTTGGGTAATATCTTTTTTCATAAAGCTCGCATATAAATCATGTGCTAAAGCGCCAGAGCTTGTAATAAATAGTCCTGATAAATTCGAGAAAATGGCAGCGAATGCCCCTGCGATCACAAGGCCGAGCAGCCAATCGCCTCCTAAAGCTAGCGCTGTTGTAGGAATCACCATATTATTACCACCGAGCACTAAATCTCTCATCACTTCTTCACTAGCATTACCTGAAATGAAAATAGCACGGCCTACGACACCTAAAAATACCGCTAGCAAGAAAAAGGTACTAGCAATGCCGATCGCCATTAACGCTGATTTACGGGCAGCCTTGGCACTAGGATTCGTATAAAAGCGCAATAAAATATGTGGGAGCCCAATCGTGCCTAACGCCAATCCTATCGTCATACTAATCGTTTGCCAAAACGTTGGGAAATAGAAGCCTGTCCCTGTCCATGCAGCACCATCAAAGTTGACATCATTACCATCCAATGCATACGGTGATGTACCAGTAATAGGGCCGCTAAAGGAATGGATCGCTGCTAAAATTTTATCGTAATGCAAGCCCCCATACATCGCCGCAATTAACATCACGATAAACGCACCTAAACGAATCCACAGCTCTAATGCTTGATTGATTGTTGTTCCTTTCATACCCCCTACACCTACGTAGAAAATCATCACTACACATGTAAATATAATGCCGAATTCATAAGATGTACCAAAAAACATACTTAATATTTGTGCAGCACCTAATAGTTGAGGGGCGGCATAGAAGCCTGAAATCGCTAACACCACAATGACTGCAGCTAAGCGAGCTCGTCTACTATGGAAGCGATAAGCTAAAAAGTCCGCTACAGTAAATGCGCCAAAACGTCGTAATGGACCCGCTACAAAAATAGCTAACAGCGTCAAACCAATTGAGAAGCAAAATGCGTAATACGCACCATCATAGCCTAATTGAAATGTTAAACCAGCAATCCCGAGGAATGTAGCTGCACTTAAATAATCTCCACCGATTGCTGAGCCATTTGTAAACCACCCAAAGCTCCGTCCTCCCACGAAGAAATCAGATGCCGTCGTATTTTTTTTCGTTAAATACGTAATGTAAACAATCGTTCCCATCAGTGCAATCGTCAACAACATTTTCGGTTCTAAAATCGTTTCCAGCATTTAATCTACCCCCGTTCGTTTCACTACTTTGCCGACATTTCATATTGTTTCAAGCGCTTTTCATACAACGTTGTGTGGACATACGCAATTACAAAGGCCATTACCATCATGACAATGGTTGTCACAAACCAAGTAACCGTCATACCACCCCATAATTTCTTAAACGCAAAATCAGGTGCGAACCAATTCATTACTGGAATACTAAAAATGACAAGAAAATAAAATACCGTTAAGCTAAATCCTGTCGTAAACTCATCCTTCATAATTTTATGCGTAGTCGGATCTAACGGTGGCAAATCTTTAACATCCACTGTACCAGCTTCTACATACTCATAATCATGACTCCCTGCCATATGACAAACCCCCTTTTTTTACAGTAAATAATTATCTGAAATTTCAAAATTATTATTCACTACAATTATTCTATTCTATTTTCTCAATAATATAGGTACAATATTTTGCTGTATTAGTACAAAATATTGCTATTTTAAGTTAAAATATTTTTATTCATCTTTATTTTGTTTTGATTTTTAGAAAAGGGGTGTTTCGCATTTTAAGCGTCGTATGGTATGTTGAGAATTCTAGGGAAAAACAGCAAATGATAGCATGGTTAGAGGAATTTCTCCCGCACACATTTACAGAATGTAAACAACCAAGTACACAAGAGGTGGCGATTTTCGTCTATGAAATTAACCATTTATTCGATTGGGTAAAGGTCAAACGCTTAAAGAAAAATTATCCTAATAGTATTATTGTCCCTATTGTTGCAGTACACTTAACCTATTCTGCAGGCATGGCCATTGAATTAAATTTACTAGCACTTATTATTAAACCTTTGCACAAACAACAATTTTTACGTATCGTCAAAAAGCTTTATACATCTTATAAAAATCAACAAGCAAGTACAGTTACGATGCTCGAGCTGTCACAACAAATTCCACATAACCATACGTCACCTTTTCGCGAAGCATTTTTGAGACGGCTCATACGCGGTGAAATTAACAATGAACAAGAAATTGTACAAGCTTCTTCATTTTTATCATCTGACTGTATTCCAAACATTGTTTTCTTAATTCAAGGCTATATAGACGTAGAGCCTAACCGTCCGGCACTTTATGATGCAAGCAGTGTGATTACGAATGTTTTTCGTCAACATTTTGCGACGAAAGCACCGTTGTCCTTTTTAAATTTTGAACGTTATTTATTACTGCTTATGCGCATTCCTACTATGTATACTTCATTTAAACATTGGTCTGAGGGCGTTACTACATTACTGACGGTTATCGAACTTTTGAAGAGAGATTATAATATTCATCTTTTTATTGGAGTCGGCGGTGTGTTTTTACAGTCGATGCAAGTAAAAGAATCTTATAGCCAAGCTAGGAAGGCACGTAGAAAGCCGCCTGTAGATAGTATTCATATACGATTTTATGAGGATTTAACGAAGCATGAACAACTACAAAAGGCTATTCACTACATTGAGGAGCATTACGATGAGCAGCTTATTATTGGTGATGTTGCTAAATCCATTAATTTTAGCCCTACTCATTTTAGTCGGTTATTTAAAAAAGAAACCGGTCGCAATTTTGTTGACTATGTAGCGTTTACACGCATAATTAAAACACTTCCTTTTTTACGTAAATTCGATTACACCATTGAAAAAATCGCCGCAAGTTCTGGCTTTAATACACCTAATTATTACAGTCTAACATTTAAAAAATATGTAGGTATTTCACCTACTGACTACCGAAATACGATCGAAATATTGTTTAAGTAACAGATGTCATAATAAAAGAGCCGTCGACTTTATTATCGACGGCTCTTTTTTTTACTTATACGTAATATTTTTCTACTACTTCTGCACAACGTGCGCATACTGTTGGATGTGCTTCATTTGTGCCAACTGTTGCAGAAATTGACCAGCAACGTTCACATTTCTCGCCTGTTGCTTTTTCAACAACAATGGATACATGTTCTAAAGCTAACGCTTCAGCAGGAGCTGATTCAATTGGTGCTACTTCAAAATCAGAAACGATTGAAAGCTGTGCAAAATCAATATTTGCATCATTTAATAATGTTAACACTTCTGGTTTTGCATAAACTGTTACTTTCGCTTCAAGCGATTTACCGATTGTTTTTGCATTACGTGCTTCTTCTAATGCTTTTAAGATATCATCACGCACTTCGATAATCGCTTCCCATTTGCTACGTAGTTCATCAAAGTTTGCTTGCTCATCAACTGATGGGAAGTCTGTTAATTGAACTGAAACTTCTGCTACAACGCCTTGAGCATGTAAGTAAGACCATACTTCATCCGTTGTATGTGGAATAATTGGTGTCATGATTTTTACTAATGTCATTAATGTATCGTACATCACCGTTTGCATAGCACGACGATCTTTATTGTCATGACCTTCAATATAAACAACGTCTTTTGCGATATCTAAGTAGAATGAAGATAATTCTACCGCAACAAAGTTATTAACCGCATGGTAGACAGCCGCAAAATCATAACGCTCATAAGCGCCACGCACTGTTTTTAATACATCTTGTAAACGCATGTAAATGTATTGATCCATTTCACGTAAATCTGCATAAGCTACGCGGTCTTGTTGTGGATTAAAATCAGCTACATTGCCGTGTAGGAAACGGAATGTGTTACGGATTTTACGATACACTTCAGACACCTGTTTTAACATATCCATTGAAATACGCACATCGGCAGTATAATCAACAGATGCTACCCATAAACGTAAAATATCTGCACCGTATTGATCCATTACCTTTTGAGGAATAATGACATTGCCTAGTGATTTACTCATTTTGCGACCTTCGCCATCAAGAACGAAACCATGCGTTAAAAGCCCTTTATAAGGTGCAAAGCCGTTAATTGCTACAGAAGTAATTAATGATGAGTTAAACCATCCACGGTGTTGGTCAGAGCCTTCTAAGTAAAGATCTGCCGGATATTTCATGCCACGCTCAACAAGTACACCTTGGTGAGATGAGCCTGAGTCAAACCATACGTCCATAATGTCGTTTTCTTTCGTAAACTCACCATTTGGACTACCAGGATGTGTAAAGCCTTCTGGTAATAACTCTTTCGCTGTCATTTGGAACCAAATATTTGAACCATGCTCACGGAATAGTGAAGAAATACGCGCAATTGTTTCTGGTGTAATAATTGGCTCACCATTTTCTGCATAGAAAATTGGAATTGGTACACCCCATGCACGTTGACGAGAAATAACCCAGTCGCCACGGTCACGAATCATATTATAAAGGCGTGTTTCGCCCCATGCAGGTGTAAATGTCGTCGATTTAACCGCTGCTAATAATTCATCACGGAATGCATCGATTGACGCAAACCATTGTGGTGTAGCACGATAAATAACTGGTTTTTTCGTACGCCAGTCATGTGGATACGAGTGCGTAAAGAAGTTTAATTTCTCTAATGCGCCAACCTCTTCTAATTTAGCCGTCACCATTTTATTGGCATCATTGTAGAATACACCTTCAAAGCCTGGTGCTTCATCTGTATAACAACCGCTGTTATCCAATGGGCTTAAAATTGGTAAACCGTAGCGCTTCCCGATTTGATAGTCGTCTTCACCGTGTCCTGTCGCTGTATGAACACAGCCAGTACCTGCCTCAGCCGTTACGTGTTCACCGACCATAACAAGTGATTCACGGTCATAGAATGGATGTTGTGCTACGAGACGGTCTAATGCTTCCCCTTTAACTTCTTGGATTACTTCGTAAGATTCCCATTCAAGCGCGTTTGCAACTGTTTCAAGTAATTCTTTAGCAATAATGAATTTTTTATCAGCTACTGCTACAACAACATAGATAAATTCTGGATTTAAAGAAATCCCTAAGTTCGCTGGAATTGTCCACGGAGTAGTCGTCCAAATAATAAATTTCGCATCAGCTGGCACAATGCCTTTTGTATCTTTAATCGCAAAGCTTACATAAATAGAAGCTGATTTTACATCTTTATATTCAATTTCCGCTTCTGCTAATGCAGATTCAGAAGAAGGTGACCAATATACTGGTTTTAAGCCTTTATAAATATAGCCTTTTTCAGCCATTTTACCGAATACTTCAATTTGTCGTGCTTCAAATTCTGGTTTTAACGTAATGTATGGATTTTCCCAATCACCACGAATACCTAATCGGCGGAATTGTGCACGTTGATTATCGATTTGCTCATACGCATATTTTTCACAAAGCTCACGGAATTCAGCAACGGACATTTCTTTACGTTTTACACCTTTGTTCGTTAAAGCTTGCTCGATTGGTAAACCATGTGTATCCCAGCCAGGAATGTAATTAACATGGTAGCCTGTCATGGAACGATGGCGTGTAATCATATCTTTTAGTACTTTATTTAAAGCATGACCAATATGGATATCTCCATTTGCATATGGAGGGCCATCATGTAGTACATACTCAGGGCGACCTGCTGTACGCTCCATTTGTAATTTATTGATGTCCATTTCATTCCATTTTTCTTGCATTTTTGGCTCATTCACCGGTAAGTTCCCACGCATAGGGAAATCCGTTTTCGGCATTAATAAGGTATCTTTATATTCTACCATTTGTAATTCCTCCTTTATTTTTTTGCAAACAGAGAGCAAACGTGAAGCATCCCATTATTTCAGCATCTTGTGACCCTAAGCATCATCGGTAGGGCAAACCATATTTACACTAGACTGTACTTCCCTAGTAATACCCAAATCTATTCATTCACAACAAAAAAGCTTCTCATCCCTATAAGGGACGAGAAGCTTGAACTCGCGGTACCACCCTAGTTGTAGTACATAATTGTACTACCGCTTGAAAGCACGTTAACGTTGTGCACTCCGAAATAACTTACTAGACGTTCAGCTATTTAGCTCAGAAGTGATGTTCTTTGTTATTTGCTTGTTCGGGCTCACACTATCCCCAAATCGCTTGACTACGCCTAACAAATACTGTCTTCATCTCTGCTTTTATGCATATCTGTTCTATTTACATTACTATTACAATAGTATATGGAAATCCATGTAGTGCGTCAAGTACTATTCATTGCATGACTAGCACATTTACATTTCTTCTACTTCTTGTGCTTCCTCTACAGAAGATTGAATATCCGTTAAATCAATATCATACTGCAATAAATGTTCCCAATCATCTGCGTTCAGTAAATCTAACTGCGCTTCTACTAGCATTTTAAAACGATTGCGGAAAACTTTTGATTGTTTTTTCAGCTCATCGATTTCAATTGTCACTTTCCGCGCTTTCGTTAACGCCTCATTGACGATACGATCCGCATTTTTTTCAGCTTCCTTCACAATAAGCTTTGCTTCTTTTTGTGAATTTCTTCTTACTTCATCAGCTGCCTCTTGTGCAACAACAATTGATTTTTGTAATGTTTCTTCTAAAGAATTAAAATGTCTCGCTTGCTCTAAAGCCATTTCTAATTGCTTATCGACTTCTTTTTTTTCACGTAGTAGTTTTTCATAGTCTTTAATGATTTGATCTAAAAATTCATTTACTTCATCTTCAGCATATCCTCTGAAAGATTTTGTAAACTCCTTATTATGTATATCAATAGGTGATAATGGCATACGATCCTTCTCTCCTTTACATGTACATTCGTAATATCTATTATACAATTGTTCTAACAACTTAGCAGTAAAAATAAATGGAAAAACCATCTTTTTTACCCTTTTTGGGTCAATCGACCGATTTGTAAACGAATTTTATCTTTCTTTGTTCGTCCTTCTGTCATTATTATTTTCACACGACCGCTACCACGAACTGATAAAATATCCCCTTCTTGGCATTCAAAAGCTACTGCATCTCGTTCTGTCCAGTTTACCCGTACTTTTTTGCCTGTAATGAGCGCTTGTGCTTTTTGACGAGACACCTTTAATACGGTTGCAATAATGACATCTAGACGCATGGATGAAACAGTATGCGACTCTTCCTGCCAATCTTCTTCATTTTGAATGAGTGCTTGTGATTCTTTAATTGATTCGACATGTACTTTCACTTTCCCAATCCCTGTTAAATGAAGGCGTACATAATCTGCTACCTCTTGTGCGACAACAAACTGTACGTGCTGCTCATTGACACGAATATCTCCAAATTTAGCTCTGTCTAAGCCTAATGATAATAGGGCACCAAGAACATCTGGATGGCGCAATTGTACAAATCTTGCAGGATAGTGAATCGTAAATACAGTCAACTGGTAATCTTCCTCTTGTGGTTCAAAATACGTTGGGAAAATGAGCATTCGTTGACGTTCTGCTTCGTGAAACATGCCCTCACTTGCCGTTAGCAATGTGTTGTTTTGTGCAATAACAGATGCCACAATAAAACGCTGCCTTGGATCTAAAAAATCTGTCAGCTTCGGGGCATAACGGTCTTCCACCTCACGTTGCCAACTGACTACCTGCTCAATAAAGGGCTGTTCGTCCTTTCTAAAATGTTGTATTAAATGCTCCATCTATCGTTCACCTCATCTACCTCAACCATTTGGCATTGGAAACTGTTTAAGCCTAGTATTTCCTTTTTACATAAAAAATCCTCACCAACTGTGAGGATTTTGACTAAAACATAAAGAATAATTTTTGTAACACAATGAAAAGCCCGTTTTTAATAAAATTCAACATAAAAATGGCTACAATCGGAGAAATATCAATCATACCGATAGGCGGAATTATTTTTCGGAATAGCCCTAAATATGGCTCGCATAATCTTTCAAGAAAACGGCCAAATGCTGAACTTTGAGCTGCCGGTACCCAAGACAATAATACATAGGCAACTAGCATAAAGGAGTACACGGTAAACGCTAAATCCACATAATTCAAAATTATATAAAAAGTCATATAAACTACAATCCTCGCTATTAATTATCGTCTAAAATAAAATTTGAAATTTCGCCAGACACTTCTACATTATCTGGTGTGCATAAAAAGATATCTTTGCCAATGCGCTGAATATCTCCACCAAGAGCATAGACTGTACCGCTTAAAAAGTCGATAATTCGTATCCCTTGCTCTCGTTCAATACGCTGTAGATTAACAATCGTGGCACGTTTGTTCTTTAAGTTTTCAGCGATATCTTGAGCCTCTGCATAAACTCTTGGCTCTACCAATACAACTTTTGCACCTTTTGTATTCATTGCTGCCTGTAAACTAACAATATTATTATTGTTAGTTGTACTTTGCGGTACAATTTCATGTATAGGTGCCTTACGCTCTTTTATGACCTTTTTAGATGGTTTCGCTGCTTGAATCGGTTGTTGGTGCACGGATTGTTGCTGTTGAATAGGAGCTTGCGTGATTTCTTCTTCTATGTCTTCTTCAAGATAAAAGAAGTTTTTAATTTTATTTTTCATGCTCATCCTGTTCCCCTCTTTCATTTCCAACAAGAGCCGTTCCGATTCGAACGAATGTAGCCCCTTCCTCTACCGCTATTGCAAAGTCATTCGACATGCCCATTGATAACTCGGTACAAGGTGCGTGTGCGAATCCTCGTTCGGCTATTTGCTGTTGACATTGTTTTAATTGCTTAAAGACAGAGCGAATCATTGTTTCGTCCTCTGTATTTGGTGCCATCGTCATTAGACCTACAACTTGAATTTTCTTAAAGTTTTGCAATGATTCGATAAACGTTATCGCTTCGTCTACGGTTAAACCATGCTTTGATTGTTCACCTGACACATTAACTTGTACAAAACATTTCACAGGTTTTGTTGCTCTTTTTTCAATTTCTTCAGCTAAGCTTAGACGATCTAATGAATGTAAGTAATCAATTTCATTAATAACTTGTTTTACTTTTCTTGTTTGTAATGATCCAATATAATGCCAGTGTACATTTGCTTGAATCGCTTCGGTTTTTTGTTTTAAGCCTTCTGGACGATTTTCACCTAAATGTATAAGCCCTGCATCAATGGCTTCTTGTGTGCGCTCTACGGAAACCTCTTTTGTAACAGCAATGATTTGTACATTCGTTGCTTCACCGTTTGAACGCTGTTGTGCTGCTTGTATTTGATTATTAATTTTGTCTAAATTTGTTAAGATTTTCGTCACTGTTTTTCCCAACTTTACAACTTAGTTTCCTTTATTGTAACAAGCAACTCTTCATTTATCAATGAATAGCCTGACCTATTAATACTAGTCCCTCTATATAGTTTACATGAAATGAGGGGCTACAGGCTTACAAAATAAAGGCTATGATTCTATGATAATGCCTTCACTAAAATAACATCCTTGCCAACGACTAAAACATCTTTCATATAGACTTTTCTAATAGACTCTTCTCCTCTAAAAAACCCTAGATACTTACGTGGCTCTGCAATCATAAACGCTGTAACATAGCCTGTTTCTTTTGATACCTCTGCATCTACAACAAAGCCTAAAAACCGTCCATTTCCTGCTTCTATCACTTCTTTTTGCTGTAACATAGAAAATCGCATCTGTATCCCTCCTACTAAATCAATTACCATTGTGTTTTCTAATACAATGACAATGCTTATTGATTCATTGCTGTCTTGCTTTCATTTCAATTCTATGAGCGCTACCACAGCTTTATCTTCACATTTTCACGAAAACAATGAAGATAAAATGCGCACCGAAGTTTCGGGTGCGCATTGTCTACTTACTTATAATCTTTTTGCATCGTTTCAATGGCATTTTTTTCTAAACGTGAAATTTGCGCTTGAGAAATCCCTAATTCTTTTGCAATTTCAGTTTGTGTCTCACCATAATAAAAACGCTTCGCTACAATCATCTGCTGACGTACATCTAATTTTTGCAAGCTTTCTTTAACAGATACGTAAGCAACCCATTGATCTTCTGATACATCATCATCACGTAATTGGTCCATCATATAAACAGCGTCTCCGCCATCAGCATAAATAGGTTCCTGTAATGAAACTGGGTCTTGAATGGCATCTAAAGCGAATAATACATCTTCTTTTTTCATGTCAATCATTTCAGCAATTTCTTCAATCGTTGGTTCTCGCAAATTTTCGGTTATCCATTGCTCTTTTGCCTGCATCGCCTTATACGCAATATCTCTAAGAGAACGAGAAACACGTAATGCATGATGATCACGCAGATGGCGACGAATTTCACCAATGATCATTGGTACAGCATATGTTGAAAATCGTACATTATGCTTTAAATCGAAATGATCAATGGCTTTCATGAGGCCGATACAGCCTACCTGAAATAAATCATCTGCCTGTTCACCCCTATAGGCAAAGCGTCCGACAATACTTAGCACTAACCTTAAATTACACATGACAAGCTCTTCCCGAATCTCGGTTTCTCCTGCTTGTAAACGAATGAAGAGTTCCTTCATTTCTTCGTGCTTTAAAATTGGCAAAGTCGATGTATCTAAGCCGCAAAGATCTACTTTTGTTCGCATAATCGATTCCTCCGGATGTTATTCTCTGACTAAACCGTTACATCAGTTTGTCCGAGAGAATCGAGAATATGCAGAAATAATGCGACCAATTTTAGGTAGGATAAATTTCCCTCTCTACGATATTGGTTGATTCAAATTTTCACGCAAATCTTGAATAATTTTCTTTTCTAGCCTCGAAATATAGGATTGCGAAATACCTAAGTGATCTGCTACTTCTTTTTGGGTCATTTCAATTTTACCGTTTAAACCGAAACGACATTCCATAATATATCTTTCACGAGCGCCTAATAAATTAATGGCATGGAACATATGCTGACGTTCAATTTTCTTTTCAACATTATCTAAAATAATATGTTCCTCTGTCCCTAAAATATCAGACAATAGTAATTCATTTCCGTCTGCATCTGAATTTAGTGGTTCATCTAGTGAAACTTCACCCTTCATGCGACTTGTTTTACGTAAATGCATCAAAATTTCATTTTCAATACAACGTGATGCATACGTGGCAAGTTTAATATTTTTATCGGTATTGAACGTTTCAATCGCCTTTATTAAGCCAATCGAACCAATACTAATTAAATCTTCAATCGGCGTACCCGTATTATCAAAACGTCTAGCAATATAAACAACAAGACGTAAATTACGTTCAATAAGTGTATCTCTAGCTCGTAAATCTCCGTTCATAAAGGATGCAATGACTGTGACTTCTTCTTCTCGACTTAGTGGCACTGGCAATGAATCATTTCCCCCTATATAGTACGTTTCACGACTCCGAAACTTACCCCATAATTTTTTCAAGCTAGCAAGTAGCCTAAGAAGCAATAGTTCTCCCCCTCTATGAGTTATTTGAAAGCGCTGAAAAATGTAAAATCGCTGCTGTGCTATGTGGAAAATTTTTAGCTTTTTTTGTTAAGACGATGTATTCATTTGTTTTTACTTGTGATAGTGAAGACTCTCCTTTGATATGCAATTCCTCAAAACGAAAGCCTAATACAACCGCTTGTTGTTGCACAGTATTGACATGAATAAATCGTATAAGACGCTGATAATCTACTGAAAACATCGATACATCGTAAGGATCTGTTTCTTGCCATTGCAATAACGATTCACAAATTGCTGTTGGTAAATAAGGTCGTAGCGCTGTATACGAAACGAAATGGACGGGCTTTCCAGATAACGGCTCGATACATTGATTGCCTGTATCGACAAACGCCGAAAGTGGGATGACTTTATCAAAAATCTTTAAAGTCGTTTGAAAAACAAATTGTCCACTTACACGCTCCAGTTTTACAAAACCCCATTGCTTGTAAAAAAGAATAAGGTTAGCAAATGCCAGCAATAAGCAAAGTACAATAAAATGCATGACAGATAGATTCTTTAAATACGGTTGTAATGCTGTTAACAGTCCGCCAATAACAATCGTTGCAGTTAATACGATAGGACCTTGCTTTTGAAAGCTTCGAAGTTTAAAGCGAAAAGCTAGACCAATTAGTACAATAAAACTTAGCACGATTGTCAACAGCGTTTGACCACCTATGACAGCTATAAAACTACTAATAATTGAACTCATTAATAATCTCGTATTCTTTACAAAAACGCCTGTAACTTTTGCTGTAAACGTCAGTATCGCTAGATTATAAAGCGTATTAATGAGCACCAGCCATTCTCCATACATAACAGCCGCCTCCTACTTACAAAGTTAGCACGCCAGCGCTACAAATATTGTCAAACAATCGCATCATTTCCTTAAAATGTTTTGACAAAAAACATCCTTTCCTTACACAAAAAGTGCCAGGCACACAAACAATTCAGAATTGTTTGTGTGCCTGGCACTTTTAAAGAAAAAAAAACTCGTATTTTACATAGTAAAATACGAGTTTTGATTATCCACGATTTTTACGGTTACGTAAAAATGCAGGTACTTCAAGCATATCATCTTGTGCATAATTTTGTTGATTTTGACGCGGTTGTTCTTGTTGTACATGTACTTCTTGACGTTGCTCACGAATTGGTGCTTGTTGTTGTGGAGCAGCTTGTCGGTTATTATTAATGCTCGGGCGCACATTGCCTCGGCCTTGTTGTAAAGCCTCTTCTGTGAAACCAGTAGCAATTACCGTTACAATAATTTCATCTTTTAGATTTTCGTTAATGACAGAACCGAAGATCATATTCACTTCTTCATCTGAAGCTGATGCTACGATATCTGCTGCTTCTTGTACTTCAAATAAGCTAAGGTTAGAACCGCCTGTAATATTCATCAGGACACCTTTAGCGCCATCGATTGAAGATTCAAGTAATGGACTTGAAATGGCCTTTTTAGCAGCCTCTGCAGCACGATTTTCACCTGTTGCAATACCAATACCCATTAATGCAGAACCTTTGTTAGACATAATTGTTTTAACGTCAGCAAAGTCTAAGTTAATAAGACCTGGTGTTGCGATTAAATCCGAAATACCTTGGACACCTTGACGTAATACGTTATCCGCTTCACGGAAAGCTTCTAACATCGGCGTCGATTTATCGACAATTTGTAATAGTTTGTCGTTAGGAATGACGATCAATGTATCTACGGCTTCTTTCATACCGCCAATACCGCCGATTGCTTGTGTTTGACGTTTACGTCCTTCGAAAGTAAATGGTCGTGTGACAACACCTACTGTAAGCGAGCCTAAATCACGTGCGATTTGTGCGATAACTGGTGCAGCACCAGTACCTGTGCCACCGCCCATACCAGCTGTTACGAATACCATATCCGCACCGCGTAATACTTCTTCTAATTGTTCACGACTTTCTTCAGCCGCTTTTTTCCCTACTTCTGGATTAGCCCCTGCTCCTAAACCACGCGTAAGTTTTGTACCAATCTGTAGCTTAATTTCAGCTTTTGATAAATTTAAAGCCTGTGCATCTGTGTTTACTGCAATAAAATCAACACCTTGTACACCATGTTCTATCATTCGGTTTACAGCGTTGTTACCGCCACCACCAACACCAATGACTTTTATAACTGCAAGTTGATCAACACTTGTATCAAATTCTAACATTCTATTTTCCTCCCACGGTAACTCGACTCTTTATCATTCATTACGCATTCAAGTTAATCAAAAAATTTATCAAATAATTTTTTTGCTCTACCGATTACGCTTCCTTTTGATTCTGAAGGTGTAGCATATTCTTGCTTTTTAGATGCAGGTGCTTGAGCACCGACAACTGCATACTCAATAGGCTGCGTATTCGTACCTTTTCCATAAAAATCATCTTCTAGATAGGCGTAACGAATCAGTCCAACTGCCGTCGTAAATGAAGGCTCTCTAACGCCAATATAATCTGGAGTATATATTCTAACACGCGTTTGCAATATTTGGCGTGCCAATTGAGCAATACCTTCTAGCTTTGCAACACCACCTGTTAAAACAACGCCACCTGGCAAATCTCGAACGCCTAGACGTGCTAACTCATCAATTACTAGTTCAAATAATTCTTCTAAACGTGCACCAATAATTTCAGAAATATAGCGTTGGCTGTACTGATCTCTAGAATCTGTACCGACAACCGGTACTTCAAAGAGTTCATCATCTGATGCATCATCGTAAAAGGCATGTCCAAATTGGTGTTTAATTTGCTCCGCTTGATCAGTCGGTGTTTTCAAAACAATTGAAATGTCTTTTGTAATATGATCGCCACCTACTGGAATGACACCAGTATGTGTCAGTAGCCCTTCTTCAAAAACTGCGATTGTTGTAGAACCACCACCTAATTCAATAAAGGCAGTTCCTTGGTTTTTTTCATCTTCCGTTAATGCAAAAAAGCCAGCCGCCAGTGGTTGTAAATAAATCTCTCGAATGCTTAATCCAGCTTTTTCAACGCAACGAAGTACATTGTGTAACAACGTTTTAGAGGTTGTAATCATTGTCGCATCCATTTCGAGACGAATACCAATCATACCTCTTGGATCTTTAATTTCATCTAGATTATCTACTATAAACTGTTTTGGAATGATGTTGACTAATTCACGTTCAGGAGGTATTGACATGACTTGTGCAGATTCTACCACTCTGTCTAAATCATCATCTGTAATTTCTCTATTTTCACTATTTACAGCGACAACACCTTTAACTAGTTGTAACATCGTTTGGTTAGCTGGAACGCCTAAAACGACTTCCTCGATTTGATAACCTGTCATTCGTTCCGCTTGTTCTACTGCTTTTCGAATAGATTGAACTGTTGCATCAATATCAACAATTGCACCTTTTCGAACCCCATTCGATTTTACATTCCCGACCCCAATTACGTGTAATTGACCGTCGCTCATTTCACCTATTAATACTTTGATAGAGGAAGATCCTATATCGAGTGATATATACAATTCCTGCTGATTCAATTCGCTGCACCTCCTTGAAAATGCTCTTAATTTCATTCTATTGTAAATCTTGCATAATGTCTAAGCAAATCGAGTATTTTGGTCAATTTTTCTCTCATTCTATGGAAGTTTTTTTCTTATTGTGACGTTTCTCATCTAACCTCGTTAGTAAAATACGCCTAATAATTGCTATGTTTTGGAATAAACGTACTCCAAAAGCGAAAATGGCCGCTAAATACAAGTCTACACCTAAATTCACACCTATAAAAGCCAAACCCGCCGCAAGAACTATATTAAAAAAGAAACCTGATACAAATACTTTATCGTCATATACTTGCTGTAATTGAGCACGTATGCCCCCAAATAATGTATCTAATGCCGCCAAAACTGCTATTGACAAATAATTTTCATAGATAGAGGGAATTTGGATATTTGTTAACAAGCCAAGTGCTAGTCCAAACACCAAACCTAGAAATGGTAGCCACATAAATTAATCTCCTTTTTTGACCTCTGTTAAATAATCATTCGTCAATGGCTGATCGAATGCCGGTATGGTTAACTGGGCAGTCGGCTCCTCTATCACTAATTTAAAATTATCTAAATAAAATGAATCGATAAATGTTGAAGCTTGAATAGAATTGTACATTTTTTGTGCCGCTTTATAAGTGCTTGTCCCAACATAAATCTCAAAAGGTGGCGAAGAAAGTGCTACACTATTCACCGTTGTTCTTCCATTTATGTCTCTGATGGCTGAAGTTTGAACAATACGATTGCCATCAATGGCCACACTAGCTGCACCATATTTAAATAATTCATTCAGTAGTTGGGTAAGTAAATCCGGAGAAATCTCCTTCATCTCATAGCCCATTGCTACTAATTCTGGTGCTGGCTCCACTCTGAGAATAACCCCTGGACCTGTTATGTCCGTCAAACCAGCTTGTTGCTTCAATTGCTCTACTGTGTCATTTAAAACAACTTGTAAATTATTTTTTTCAGATTGCTCATAGCGACCCACTACCTCATTAAGTGAGCGAATATCTGCTAATAATGTGGAATGCCTTTGCTTTTCTTCTGCTAATTCCTCTCGTATGGCCCAAATATCTCGTGTATCTCGCTCAGCTGGTTTTTGAATGGTATTGTATTGTACCGCTATCATCAAACCGATAATAAATAGCACGATCGTTATTCGGGTGTACATATTTTGTTTCAAAATAGCCCCTCCTAGACGTATCGCAAACAATTACTCCTTAAAATCATTTCATTTATGATTTGCAGTTAAACAAGTGTTAGAGATCCTCAGGACACTTTTACCCTTGTTTATCCATGCCGTTAGCTTTCTACTTTGACATTTGGCATCATTAACTTTTGATTTTCTTCTAATGACACAACGATATTGTCATTTAACAACTGATCTACTACACCACCACTTAAATTTAATGAAGCGCGAAGTGTCGCAGAATCCCCTATCGCCTCGATAATAAAGGGGGCAGGGTGTTGCTTGCCGTCAATTGTAATAACAGGGCCATTGCATCTTATATACGAATTGGCCAAGACCCGTTGCCCATTGATGGCAATTGCCTGTGCTCCTGAAATTTTTAATTCATTTAATAACTTAAACACATGACTTTCATGGACGATATAATCATTAGGGTTTACTGCCTTAGGGTCGTAATCGCCATCTTGCAGCGTAATACGTATACCCTTTCCTTCCGAATTTAAATCACCTAATAATAATCTTAAGTCTTCTGCTTCTTGAACTAATTGCTGAGACTCTTTTTCATTCGATGCGAAATCTCTTTCGTAATGCCGTATCTTTTCTTGTAGCTTGTTCGCTTCTTCTGTCAGTTCTTTGTTGCGCTCTTGCTGCTCAATTAACTCTTCACGATACGTATCTTCTTGTTCAAATAGCTCTGAATTAACAGAACTTGTTTGTCGATTGTCCCTTGCTTGGTTGTAAGAATAGCCGATGATAAACCCGGTTGTTATACAAACGATGAGCAGCTCAAATTGTTTCCTCGTGAAGAAATTCCCTTTGCTATTCCGTTTCTTGTTGTTCATCTTCATTCACTTCCTGATTGACTGCTTTTTCGTCAGGGTTGTCCACCATATCAATGCTGACTTTATTGTACTCTTCATTAAATGGACGGTAGTAGGAACCAACTTCTAAGTCGATAACACCCTTTTCTAAATCTGCAATTTGTGCAACAATTGAAGGATAGTAATTTAGCTTCTCTGCCAATGTTGGAATGACTGCACGTACTTCGTAGCCATCATTCATATAGAGCTTGACCGCATTTGGATTGGCCTCATTACTGTTCGTGTTGATTTGTGAAATTAAAGCTAAAACTTCCGGTTTCAAACGGGCTAATTGCTCTACAAGCTTGTTAATTGTTTTTTCCCCTGTAATGCCAATAAAAACAGGTGCATCAATTGGGATATTGTCTCCAGCCTGTTCAAACTTTTTTCCATTTTCCAACAATGGGTAGTAAGTTCCGTCACCGGCTAAATACGCAACCTTTTTCCATTCCTTAATATCAATCGTGACGCCGCGCAGCCATTTACGCTTGACATGAGCCTCTTGCACCCATTTGTCTTTTCGTAATGCCTGTTCTACATCTTTTACCGTAAAACCCCACATCGACTTTCCTGGTGCAAGTGTACTAGCCTCCAAATAATATTGCTCGTCAGCTAGTTGAGCACCATTCACCGTAATGCTTTTAATATCACTGTAAGGAGATTGAAAATAAAGGAGTACAGCTAGCACTAAAAAGAAAAGTAATATTAGGACAATGAATTTGCGATTTGTACGCTTTTTTCGTCGCTGTTTTAGCGTAGGGATGCGATCTTCTATATCAATTACTTTCTCCATAAAAAGTACTCCTCCTTTATATTTATTTCGCTAATTGATAAATAATACCTATTATTAGCCACATTGTGACTAAAGATGTTCCACCATAGCTAATAAAAGGTAATGTGACACCGGTTACAGGAACTAAACCGATAACGACAGCTATGTTTAAAAACGCCTGTACAGTTAGCATTGTCACAAGTCCAATAATCGCATAATAGGATGTTCGTGATTTCGCCTGTACCGCAAATTTATAACCAGCGTATATTGTCAGTACAAACAGTGCTAAAATAACGAGTCCACCTACTAGACCGATTTCTTCTAAGATAATCGCATAAATAAAATCATTTTGCGGTTCTGGTAAATATAAAAACTTTTGTCTACTTTGACCAAAGCCATGTCCAAAAATCCCTGCTGGACCTATAGCCATTAACGATTGTACTGCCTGAAACCCACTGACTAGGGGGTCTGCCCACGGATCAAGAAACGCTTCAATTCGCTTAAGTCGATACGGTGCTGTTGCAATTAATCCTACTAATCCAGCAACGCCCGCAACCATGATCATTGCATAAAGCTTAAGCGGATAACCTGCTACGAATAGTAGTAAAAAAACAGAAACCACAAGTATAAAAACGGAGCCAAAATCGGGCTGAAGCATAATTAATATAACGGGTATGACGACAATAACGGCATGTCGCCAATTAACGACTGGCGTTCCCGTTTTATGCTGCGCCAAAATATGACTGATGTACACAAGAACCGTAATTTTCGTTAGCTCCGCAGGTTGTATCGTTAGCGGCCCTACACCGATCCAACTTTGAGATCCATTTCGTTCAAGACCAATCCCTGGTATTAACACAAGGACGAGTAATCCTAACGAAAAAAGATAGGCCATTTTCCAAAAAGATTGCTCTTTCAAAATGTTTAATCGAATGGTAATGAGAAACACGATAATGCCTACCACAAAATACATACTTTGCTTCATATAAAACGGCATTTTTCCACTATAATGAACAGCACTCCAATAGGTACCTGCAGAATAGACGAAAATAATGCCGATTATTGATAGCATCAAAGTTGTGACGAGCAATAAGTAGCTTTCTTTCCCTCTCAGTAATGCCATCCTTCCACGTCAAGTATATTCTAAAATAGTTACAGGCTCATTACAGCTTCATTACAGCATCAATAAATACGTCACCGCGAATTTCAAAGCTGTCATATTGATCCCAACTTGCACAAGCAGGTGATAGTAAAATAACATCCCCTTCTGCAGACATCGGTGCTGCATAATGAACAGCATCTTCTACGTTTTGCGCTATCACAGTTTGTGAAACACCACATGACTTGGCAAACTCAACAAAACGTAAGCCTGTTTCACCGAACGCCACAACGCCCTTTACATGCCCCATACAAGCTCGTAGCTCTTCAAAGGAATGTCCGCGGTCTAAACCACCGGCAAGCAAAATAACAGGTGCTTGGAATGCGTCTAGCGCACTTTTCGTTGCTAAGCAATTCGTTGCTTTAGAGTCATTGTATATTTTGCGTCCATTCCACTCACGGACAAATTGGGTACGGTGACGGACGCCTCCAAATTTCGCTAGAACCTCTTCCATTTTAGCTTTGTCACAGCCCATCAATAGACAAGCTGCAACAGCTGCTAAAATATTTTCTAGATTGTGTTTACCAGGCAGTGCAATATTTGCACGCTCCATAAACGGTTCACCTTGCCAATAGATTGTTGTCTCATCTGCGCTAATTCCTTGTTCAGTACGGCCTTTTGAAGAAAACGGTACTTTTTGCGCTTTTGATTTTGCTGCATAGCCTACTACAATCGGCTGATCAGCATTGTAAATGAAATAATCCTGTTCATCTTGATTGCGTGTTACCCCAAATTTTGCCTCAGCGTAATTATCAAACGTGCCATGATAATCAAGGTGGGCATCATACAGATTTGTTAAAATTGAAATTTTTGGTTTGAACGTTTGAATACCCATCAGTTGGAACGAAGAAAGCTCTGTAACGATTACATTATCTGCCTGCGCTTCTCTTGCCACTCCACATGCTACAGTACCGATATTTCCTGCGATTAACGGTTTTTTCGCACCATTTTCCAACATCTCGAATATCAATGTTGTCGTTGTCGTTTTACCATTCGAACCTGTAATACCGATAAATGGTGCATCGCTAATTAAATATGCGAGCTCTATTTCAGTCCATACAGGAATTTCTCGACTAATTGCATCCGCTACAATTTTATTGCTATATGGGATACCAGGGTTTTTGACAACAAGTTCAAATCCTTCATCCAGTAAATCCTCTGGGTGACGGCCACAAATAACGGTAATACCTTTTTGCAATAGACCTTGCGCATCCGGACTTTCATCGAACGGCTTTGAATCGTTAACTGTTACAAAGGCACCAAGCTCATGTAAAATTTCCGCTGCTGCCACGCCACTTTTAGCTAAACCTAAAACAAGGACTTTTTTATGTTGTAAATCTGTATATTCTCTCATAAGAACGCCTCCGATAAGACTGCAATCAATGCTACTGCTAAAGCAGTTGACCAGAAGACAAGGACAACTTTCCATTCTGACCAACCTGAAAGTTCAAAATGATGATGGATAGGACTCATTTTGAAAATTCGTTTTTTACGAATTTTAAAGCTACCCACCTGTAAAATAACAGATAGTGTTTCAACAACAAACACTAATCCAACTAACACAAGTAAAAACTCTTCTTTTACTAAAACCGATACCATGGCAAGAGCGCCACCAAGCGCGAGTGAACCTGTATCTCCCATAAATACTTTGGCAGGATTTGCATTGAATAGTAAAAATCCTAATAATGCACCTGTCACAGCAAATGTAAATAGTGCAATATCCGCTTGATCTTGGAATAGTGCAATAACACCAAATGCCGCGAAAGCAATCGATGCAGTCCCTGCCACAAGACCATCAAGACCATCCGTTAAGTTGACAGCATTAGAAAAACCAACTAACCAGAAAACTAAAAAGGCGACATAAAAGACACCAATGTCAATTGTCCAATCTGTAAAAGGAATCGCTAACGTTGTATCAAATGAACTGAAGTGCAATAGGAAGTATGCAATTATTGCAATGACTATTTGCCCTATTAGCTTTTGGATGGATGTTAACCCTAAATTGCGTTTAAAAATGACCTTTAAGCCGTCATCTAAAAAGCCAATTAATCCGAAACCGGCTAATACAAGTAAAAGGACCACGGTTTGTGTGGTGAATAAATCTAAAAAGCTACCGATCACGACCGTTGTAAGAATAATGGCAAGTAAAAAGATAATACCTCCCATTGTCGGTGTGCCTGCTTTTTTCATATGTGATTTTGGTCCTTCTTCACGAATACTTTGCCCAAACTTCAATCGACGAAGAAGCGGAATACTAATTGGTGCCAAGATAACTGTTACTATAAAAGCAATAGCTATAATGGTAAGCGTTGTTGCGAGTTTCATTGAAAAATCTCCTTTAAATCTTGTTTCACTTTCTTCTTCTCGAAAAAAGTACAAACTCTCATATATTTATTACTACCCTTCATAATAATAGTGGTTCTTTCCCTTTTTTTAAAGGTAAAGTTACATTAGTTCACTAAATATAAATGTATGGTGCCATCTTGTTTGATAACACTATCCACTTCAGGTAATTGACTACCAATTTTAGTTCCTTCTCCATGCCATTGAATGCGGAATGGATAATGTTGCTTGGCAATATCATCCTTCGTTTGCCCTACAAAGTTTGGAACTTTCTCAGTAATGGGGTCTCCCCAACGGTAATCTTTTTCAAGCTGTGCCTTCGATTTTTCAATGCCGACAAAGGGTGCTGCATCTTCAATAATTTGACCAACAATTGGCGCTGCTACAACACCACCGAATTGCGTTGTTTTCTTCGGATTATCCACTGCTACATAAACGACGATTTGCGGATTGTCTGCTGGTGCAAAACCGATAAATGATACGATATATTCGCCATCTTTATAGCGTCCATTTTCAACTTTTTGTGCCGTACCTGTTTTACCGCCAATACGCAGACCATCTCGATAAGCTTGTCGACCTGAGCCCTTCGCTACAACCGACTCTAACGCTTCACGTACTTTGACAGACGTTTCCTCACGAATCACTTGCCTTTTCATAACAGGTTCCGTTTCCTTAATTGTCTCACCAGTGTCCGGATTAAAAATCTTTTTCACAACATATGGCGTATAAAGCTTGCCCCCATTAACAGCAGCAGCTACTGCCTGCACTTGTTGAATCGGCGTGACGGCTACACCTTGACCGAATGAGGTTGTCGCTTGCTCTACAGGACCAAATGCATCTTTAGAAAATAAAATGCCCGAAGCTTCACCGGCAATATTGGAGCCCGTTTTTTCACCAAAGCCAAAGTCTTTAATATACTTTAATAATCTATCACCGCCTAAGCGTTGACCTAATTCAATAAACCCTGGGTTACAAGAATTTTGTACGACTTCTAAAAACGTTTCATGGCCATGCCCTTCACGTTTCCAACAGCGCAAGCGAGCACCTGCAACCATTGTAAAGCCTTGATCGTAAAACGTATCGTTATTTAAATCTACCAAGTTCTCCTCTAATGCTGCACTAAGCGTAATAATTTTAAATGTTGAACCAGGCTCATACGTCATCCAGACCGGTAAATTCCGATTATAAATCGCCGGCTCCACTAATTGATATTCAGCTGGATGAAAGGTTGGATAGGATGCTAAAGCTAGTATTTCTCCTGTATTCGGATTCATTGCAACTGCCATTGCTTGGTCTGCTTCGTAGCGCTCCATCGCCTGTGAAAGCTCACGCTCAACAACTTGCTGAACATCTACATCAATCGTTAGCTCGATTGTTGCTCCATCTTCGCCTGCTTTCCAAGCACTCGCGACATTAGGTAAGTTATTTCCTTTGGCATCTGTAAATAGTCGTATAGCGGAGGAATTAGCGCTCAATAGTTTGTCATATTCATATTCGATACCTGCTAAACCTTGCGCATCATAACCTGTAAAACCTAAAAAGCGAGATAGTAGCGTACCATAAGGATAATCCCTCGAGTAATCTACACCACTATACAATCCTTCAATTTGCATCCCTTGCAACTCAACAGCCTTCTCATAGGAAATATTTTTCCCTTCTGGCGCTAGCTTTACTAAGTACGCTTTTTTCTGCATCTTTTCCAGCAATTTTTGTTTATCCACTTCAAGTACTTGGGCAATTTTATTAGCGGCTCCTTCGATATCCTTACTTTGTGAAGGCATAAAATATAACGTAGGCGCCAGCTTATTCGTCACAATGCTATTGCCATCCCGATCCGTAATGTGGCCTCGTTCATTGGCAAACGGAATTTCACGATCCCAGTTCTCTTCTGCTTTTTGCGTCAATTCTTTTTGATCAAATACTTGCAAAACAAATAACCGAATGACAATTGCAACTGCTACACACATAAACAATACATATAAAATACGTAAACGCTTTTTGGAATGGATAGAAATCCACTTCATTCGACATCACACCTTGTTTTTTACAACGTATGAAATAAAGTGGACTTCTATTCAATCACTATTCATCCTCTACGTGTTCAATGTCTCCTTCAGACGGCGTTTCGACGTCTTGTACAAAGCTCTCAGCAGGTGTTTTTAATTTCACTACAATCGGTGCAGAATCTGTAATGATCGTGCCTGCCGATACACTTTGACTGACCGCAAAGCCCTCTCCTGCAACTTCAATTTGTAAACTTGACATAGATTTGAAAACTAATAGATTACGCAATGACCAATTTGTAAAGTCAGGCAGTGCGATATCACCTTCTGTTTTCAAAAAGACAAAACTACCTTTGACAAGCGTCTCTCCACTTTTCGGATATTGTTCTACTATTTTTCCACCAGAGCCTACAACAACCGGTTGTAATCCATCATTGGCTAACTCTACTTGAATCGCCTCTGCATTTTGGCCAGTATAATCTTGTATCGCTGTCTGAGCCACATGTTTGACATCATCTGGATTAACATTTAAATGTTTTAAACTATTTAGCATGACTGGTTTAAATATTTTGGATACAGGCACTGAGCCTAGTTCACCATTAAGTTTTGGTCTTTCAACTGAAACATAAATAATAAGCTGCGGATCATCATATGGTGCCATTCCAAGGAATGAATATAAATATTCATTGCTTAAGTAGCCACCATTTTGCTTCGGTATTTGGGCAGTACCTGTTTTCCCCGCTACTTGATATTCATCCAGCACAAAGTCTTTCGCTGTCCCATATTTTGACGTTAATGTAGAAGCAAGAATTTCACGTACTTGCTTTGCTGTATCCGCCGATACAGGATTGCCCTTGGCAACAGGCTCATGCTGTTGAATAACCTTTCCAGTTGAGGAATCTACAATCTTATCAATAACGTACGGCTGCATCATTTTCCCGTCATTTGCAATAGCCGTCATCGCTTGTACAAGCTGTATCGGTGTGACTGTTGAACCTTGCCCATACGTCGTTGTTACGCGTTGAATTGGATACTTCGATAAAATCGTACCCGTTGCTTCATTCGGTAAATCAATGCCTGTTTTTTTGCCAAAGCCAAATTTATCTAGATAATCGAGAAATACATCATCACCAATATCTACTAATAAATTGGCCATCGCTGTATTTGACGAGCGTTGGAAACCTTCTAAATACGAAATTACGCCCCAGCCGACTTTATTATGATCTCGAATGGTACGGTCATGCACTGTGTATTGACCAGACATATAATACTTATTCGGATCCCATTTATTAGTATCAATCGCAGAGGCAAGGGTGAACGTCTTCATCGTTGACCCCGGTTCAATCGTTTCCTCTGTTACGGCATTAAGCCATTTCATGTTAGTACTTTCTCGTGTATCCGGATTGAAAGTTGGACGCTGAGACATCGCTAAAATTTTTCCTGTTTTCGGTTCAGCGACAACGACCGTCATCGACTCAGGGCTATACTCCTGCTCGACTTGGGTCATGGCATCCTCTACGAAACTTTGAATCGTTTTATCAATCGTTAGATAAATATCATCGCCATCTTTAGCGGGTGTAACCATTTTCTCGCTATTTGGTAATAAGTAACTAAAGGCATCGGTTTGATATTTCACCTTGCCGTTTTCACCTGTTAACTCTTTGTCATACGTCAGTTCTAATCCCATTTTCCCTTTCGTTGTGACAGTGCCATCCTTATTGTCTTCCTTCAAAGCAAAGCCAATTAAATGAGAGGCAAAAACACCATTAGGATAATAGCGTTTTAAATCGCTAACAAATAAAATACCCGGTAATTTCAAATCTTTAATTTTGCTCATCGTTTCATGGTTAATGCCCCTACCTGCCGCACCAAACTCTACTTGGTACGGCAATGTCCCATCAGCGCGCAACTTCGTTAAACGCTTATAAATATCTTCTTTATCCAACGCCGGTATATACTGCGCTAAAATTTCCGCTGTTTTTTCAGGATCTACAACGTGATGTGGGTTCTTTTTATCGGTTGTAGCCTTATCGCTCACTACAGCTATTAAGCGATAACTAAGTGTATCCTCTGCAATGACTTGACCATTTCGATCATAGATTTTTCCTCGGTTTGCTGTAATTGCACTTTCTTTGTTATATTTAGCTGCTGCCTTTGCAGCGAGCGCTTGTCCTTCTACTTCACCAGTCGCCTGCAACGTCACCATTCTTGCGAATAATAGAAAAAAGAGCCCTCCATAAAAAACTAGTAATAGAAAGGCTCCCCATTGGAATCGAAATCTCTTTTTTTTCATTCTCCCGGCACTACCTTTACATTTTTCTCATTTTGAGTTAAACCGAGTTCTTTTGCTTTTTTCCATATATTTTCGTATGTAGAAAGTTCACTTACACGAACTGTCAAGTCAACATTCTGTTTCGCAATCTCATCTGCTTCTGCTTCAATTTTTTGAATGTCTATGCTTGTCGTTTGAATTGCTGCTTGATTGTTTAATACTAAAACAGCCAATACAGCAATAACGCCTACTAATGCTAGTAGCATCGTCTTTTCAAACTTCTGGTTCGTTTTTTTACGACGTATGATAGTGGGTTGTGGACTAGGTGGTGTTATTGGTTGTTGCACATGTTGATGTTGGTGCTGCCTTACACGAACTGCTGCCATTTACTCACGCCCTTTGTCGTTAATTTTCTCCACCACTCTAAGCTTTGCTGAACGAGCACGATTGTTTACTGCTAATTCTTCCTCTGACGGTAGAATTGGCTTTCTAGATATAAGCTTTAAAGTCGGCTTCATGTCATCTGGAATAACCGGTAAATTCGGTGGTAATTCAGGTAAAGATGACGCTTCCTTAAAAATGGTTTTACATAGTCGGTCTTCCAATGAATGGAACGTAATAACACTAATACGTCCACCTATGTTAATCATATCGATCGCATCGACTAATGACTCCTCTGCCGCGCCAAGCTCATCATTCACAGCAATTCGAATGGCTTGGAATATGCGCTTTGCAGGATGTCCACCTTTACGGCGAGCCGCTGCTGGAATACCCTCTTTAATTAGTTCCACAAGCTGTCCTGTTGTTTCAATCGGTGCCGTTTTACGAGCCTCTTCGATTTTACGAGCAACTTGCTTAGAAAATTTTTCTTCCCCGTAACGGAAAAAAATACGGACTAAATCTTCGTAGGCCCATTCATTTACAACATGGTACGCAGTAAGCGCTGCCGTCTGGTCCATACGCATATCGAGTGGTGCATCGTGGTGATAACTAAAACCACGTTCTGGCGTATCTAATTGTGGAGAAGAAACGCCTAAATCATATAAAATGCCATCTACCTCTTGGAGTCCAAGTGCTAGTAGCTCTTCTTTTAAATAGCGGAAATTCGAATGCACAAATGTCACACGCTCTAAATAAGGCGCTAGGCGAATTTTCGCATTTTCTATAGCGGTCGTATCTTGATCGAAACAAATTAGACGACCTTTATCTGATAATTGTTGTACTAAATATTCACTGTGTCCTGCTCCACCTAGCGTACAGTCCACATATACACCATCAGGATCGATGTTCAACCCATCAACAGTTTCTTTTAATAACACGGTTGTATGATCGAACATACCAATCGCTCCCCTCAGGCCTTAACTATTTTTGCTGACGTTAGCACGCCTAATTCAAAAGTTAAAAATCAAAGCCAATCATATTTTCTGCAATTTCATTAAAAGATTGTTCAGACTCCGCGAAATAACTTTCCCAAGCATCTTTTGCCCATATTTCAATTCGATTCGAGACACCTAGCACAACACATTCTTTTATTAAATGTGCGTGTTGCACTAAAGTGGAAGGAATATTAATACGACCTTGCTTGTCTATTTCTACTTCCGTCGCACCTGAAAAGAAAAACCTTGCAAAAGCGCGAGTATCTTTCTTAGTCATCGGTAAATCTTTTAATTTTTCTTCGAGTTTTCGCCACTCATCCATAGGATAGCCAAATAAACAATTATCAAGTCCGCGTGTTACAACAAAGGTTTCCCCTAATGCTTCACGAAATTTTGCGGGCACGATTAATCGTCCTTTTGCGTCAACAGAGTGTTGATATTCTCCCATGAACATGCTAGTCACCCCACTTTATTAAATAATGTACCACATCGCCCCACTTTCCTCCACTTTTTTTAAAAAAAACTTGACATTTTCATCTTATATGTGTGTTTAGACCTTTAGATAAATTTTTGATTTGTGCTAAAGGGCATAAAAAAAGAACTACCCATAGTAGGATAGCTCTCCATTTTCCCGTTTAACCGACAAATTTCTTCAATTATACGTTAAAATATACACTTTCGTAGTCCCAAAGATTCATTTTCAATAATTACAAATATAGAAAATAGTGGTGATTTCCAATAGTGTATGTTTTCTTTAGCATTTCATCAATAAATGTAGGTCCAAATTCATTTATATATTGGTATGGATTATAAGAACGTTCTTGGAACCCGTCATTTGGATATAGCTCATTTTGCAGCGTCATAAATTTACGAATCGTTGTTTCATGTTTACTAAGGACTGTCTGCTCTACTTTTTGTTGTAAATATTCAAACTGCCTCACATGATTTTCTTTATTTTTTTCAACTATTTTATCGAGTGCCATGTGCTGCTCAGCAAAATACTGCTCTAGTGCAGCGTATTTTTCTAATAGTAATTGTTGCATCTCTAGAATTTGACACTTTGCCTCATCATCCTGAACGCCAGCAATAAATTGCTCTTTTAAAGCCATGGCTTTGCCGTCCCACACATCCTCAACCGTTAAATGGTATTCACGTAAAAGCTGTTCTACATGGCGTGTAATAATCGTAATATTGAGACGTGGTGCAAAAATAGGCATTTGTAAACCTAACTCAGAAAAGGCATCTTTCAACGTCGCCCAATAAGCAAGCTCCCCTGGTCCACCGACAAATGCTAACACCGGAATCGTCATTTCCTGCATCAGCGGACGTGTGACAACATTATTGCTCAAATACTCAGGATGCTTTTCTGCAATGGTTAAAAGCTCTTCACGCGAAAATTTAATGTTGGCTGCTAGATTAACAAATTGGTCATTGCGTCTTTCTAATAATAGACGTTCCCCATCTTTTACATAAAACAGATTAGCTGCATCGTCCGTTGCTAAAATCGGCTTGCCGTAGCCCGCATTTTCCAATGCCGCTTCCTTCTCTGTTACGAGTCTAGCAATTTCTTCATTATGTTCAATAAGCTGCACAAAATGGTTGCGTTCGTATTGACGGAAATTCATATCTGCCGCATCAATCATTAGCAACCCTTCTTTTTTAAACAACTCGTTCATTAGTCGCGCAAAGAAATCAGTAAATGTCTCACTTTTATTTAAAGCGTCTAATAGTTGATTGAACAACCTTTCAGTGTGCGCTGTTTCCCCAAAATCCTTAATGATGGTATTGATTAGCTGGGTCATAGATTCTTTGTTTAAGCTTGTTGTCGAAGCCATTGTTTTTCTTCTCGAACGCTCTCCATACGCGCGTTTTTTTATATCCATATCGCGCATTGTAAATGTATGGTTAATTTCTTCTATGTCATGATCTTCTCCAGCTATCCAAAAGATTGGTACAACTGGTTTTTGTAGCTTTTCACTTTGCTCTTTCGCTATTGCTAAAACCGAAATTGCTTTATGAACTGAGTAAAGAGGGCCAGTTAACACTCCCGCTTGTTGCCCACCAACAACTGCAAAAGCACCTTGCTCTAGTTGTTGTAAATGCTCATTCGCTTTCTCAGATAAGCCAAGTGGCTCCATAAACTGACGAATTATTGCTGTTAACTCTTTTTGATCACTCGCTCGTTGCTCCAAATATTGTGCGCGCATCGCAAACGACTTATCATTATATTCATACTCAAAAAACTCATGAATGGCAGTATTTGGCGACCAATAATCTGCTAGCACACGATTTTTCACGGGTACTTGGATTGACTCCAGTTTCATTTAACACAAACTCCTCTACTCACTAAATCATCGTATTCCTTGTAAACTTTTAATGCTATTATTTTAACGCTTCTTGCTTCAACATGAAAAGAAAATGCTTATACAGATTGTAAATATTCTACAACAGATTGAATCAACCCGACTAGACAAATTAAAATGTACGCTGTACTAAGTACTAAAAATAAAAAACGCCAAATTTTTCGCAATAGTGGCTTCACTTCTATTTCTTTTTTCGTACGCCAATCAACATATGTAAAAACAATAGCCAACACTATCGCTAGCATTACTAAAAAAGCTCCTACATTTACTTTCCACAGCACATCAATCGCCAACGGAACCGAGAAAAACAAACATAACGTCGTTGCATCCGATGCTGCACCAAAGGCATGCGTACCTCGAATATGAACCTTGCGACCGATAGCATAGACGACGATAAATAACAACACGGGACAAAAAATAATGACACTAATAATTATATGTAATAAATCTTTCAATACCGTTCACCGCTCTCTTCAAGCGCTAATACTTGGTGATATAAAGTTCGCAAAGTAGGTAATGGATAGCCCTTTGCTAAAGCCTTTTGTAACACGACTCCAACAATGGATTCAACCTCACTTTTTCTACCTCGCAAGCGATCAGCTAGCATAGAAGATGTATTTGCCGCCGTTTTTTCACATACAGCGGTTACTGCCGAAAACGGAATGGACCTTTCAATACGAAACGCCTCTGATAACTCTTGATATATGGTATGCATTAATAAGTGCGCTTGCTTATTTGCTAGTAAATCACCGTTTTTAATTTGCAAAACAGCCGTTAACGGATTAATTAGGCAATTAAGGACAGCCTTTTCAAAGAGCATTTGTTCAGCATCATCTACTAGTTCTATTGGAAGTAAAGCATTCCCCAAGTGCAACAACTTATTAAATACACAATTGTCGCCACGGGCTATCGCTATTTTCATTGACCCAACACCACGATGTCGAACAGTTGCACCATCTATTGTTTGAGCACCGAAAGAAACGGAGCTAAAAGCAATAGTATGTTGGGGTAGCCGTAATGCCTCATCAAAATGCGCAAGACCGTTTTGTACAAATAACAACGGTATTTCCTGCGGTAAATCTGTGAGTTGTTGATAAATGTTTGGTAATTGACCATATTTCACAGCTATGACGATTAAATCCGGCTGGGGTAATGATTTTAAGTTAACAGTAGACACAATTGGCTGCAACGTTTCTGAACCATCCAAATTGATTCTCTTTAAATGCCCCAAAGTAAGTTGATCTGCCTGTTCCTGTCTTCTTACGACTAATGTTACGTGCATTTGAGCCTGTGCTAAAAAGCTAGCCAATAACTGACCGACAGCTCCAGCTCCAATAACTACTACATTCACAACGCTTGTCACCTCCACTTAATGTAAAGAGGCTATCTAAACAGTAAAAGTACACCTTTTAAACAGCCTAAACGAAAGATGTTCGTAAATCCTTTCCAGCATTTACTCTCGCCCTATAATATCATACACAGTACTTTGCCTGATGCTACAGAAGGAGGTGCCTCAGAAAAAACATCTGAGACACCTCCTTTGCAGGTCTTTCTATTATACAAGATTGGTTGGAATTTACGATACAATAATAGCCGTTTTTATCGAATATAGGTAAAACATTTAGTCGACGTTAGCGATACAACCCTTATCTTAAAAGACCTTCCTCGATTTCCGAAATACCTTTAATCTTTCATTAAAGAATAACCTTGTTGTAACCATTTCACTAATTTCTCATGCTCGTTTTGCAATTCACGATGTTTAATTTCAAGGTTTTGATAGGCTTCTGTTAATTCATCAAAACTCGTTAGCGCTAATTTTAAATGACTTCTCATAGATTGTTGAGGTTGATTGCGAACAGCTAAAAGCGACTGACTATATTGTCCACGCAATGTTTTATTCCAACGAAACCCACAAGCTTGTTTTGTACGACCAAGCTCATTAGCAGCCATTTCAAATGCCTCCAACTGCGTCTTCCCATTTTGCACATTATGCAAGACAATCTCTGCTAATCTTTCATCGTCTTCCTTCGTCCATTGATCTTTTCTTTTTTTCAGTTCCATAATCTATCACCCTCACATTTTTTACTACTATATGCGTTACCAAGCAAAATAGAATCACAGAACAAAAAAAGACAGCGATTATGTTTTACCTTAATCACCGTCACTCTACACTACTTATTGTTCTTTTTTGTTAGAAAATTATTAACTGCCTCGTGATGCGCTTCACATTCCCACAGCTTTGCACACGTACGAACTTCCTCCATCACACGCTCATACATATTACGTTCACGCCATTTGCGGAGTTCAATCTCTTTATACGCCTTATGCACAGACGGATGGATTTTCCGCATATGTTCAATAAACTCATTTAACGCAAGTTCCTTCGAGCCTTCAAATACACGCATCGCCCATCCAATATCATATAGCAACGCAGCAGGGTATGGCGTTGCATCCACTAGCATCTTCATCGCACGATCATGGCGCAAACCTCGTTCAAATAAGTATGTACCGCCACCCCAACCACTTGTAATTGCTAATGTCCCTTGAATAAAACCACATTTAGCATGGCTTGCTACTAAACGAAAATCACAAGCAGTCGCAATTTCGCAACCACCACCAACCGCCGTCCCATTTATTAAGGCAATCGTCGGCACCGGCAATGTTGCTAAATCATATAAAATTTCCCCCATCTTACTCAACATACCAAAAGCTTCATCTTCCGTTTCTAAAGAATGGAATTCTGATAAATCTCCACCTGAACAGAATGATTTTTCCCCAGCACCTGTTACTACTAAAAATCGCACATCTTCATGATTTTGTATATATGTAATGACTTCTCGAAGGCCATTCATAACCTCATCATTCACAGCGTTACGCTTTTCTTCGCGATTGATTGTAAATGTCATGATACCATCTTTATTGTCTATTATATAAGCCATTACTGCTCCCCCTTTGTCTCCCTCAATAATGCCCTAGCGTAATCGCAACGAGCTAGAAAAGTGCTTACCACGACGCACTTTATTCCACCACATTTAACAACGCCGATAGCAAGTTACATAAATTGTATCACACAATCATTATTGTACTATATAACATTACAATATTTATAAAAAATTCTGTCTTTTCAAGCAAACAAAAAGGCTAGTAAAGAGCCATGGTCTCTTTACTAGCCTTTTAAGTGAGCAAACACTGTATTATTTGCTTACTACTTCTTTACCTTTGTATTGTCCGCAAGCTTTGCAAACACGGTGTGATAATTTTGCTTCACCACAGTTTGGGCAAGCTACCATACCAGGTACAGATAGTTTGAAATGCGTACGACGCTTTCTTTTTGCAGTTTTAGAAGTTCTTCTAAATGGTACAGCCATTGATGGCACCTCCTTACAGATCGTCTATTCGTCTGTTTGATCAAAATACTTAGCTAAAGCAGCTAGTCTTGGATCCACTTTTGGTTCGTCAGTTTTTTTGTGTAGCGCTACGTCTTCATCTGTTGCGTAAGTCCAGTTTTTACCACCTTGCACTTGTCCTTCGGTATTCTCTTTGAATACTTGCATTGGCACCTCAAGAAGCACGAGCTCCTCAATAACTGGCTTCATGTCGATTACTTCACCATCTATATAGTGAATGTCACCGTCATCTTCCCCTCGTTTTTCTTCGTCGATCCAGCTGAAAATTTCAACTGTCTCCACTTCGATAGGAAACTCAACATCTTCCCAAGTGCGAGCACACGGGAGCGTTAACGTTGCTGTCACAGTAAGCTGACAAGTCATTTGCGATGCACCGAATGTACATAGCCCTTTTACATGAACGGGCGAAATTGCTCGAATATCCTGGTTTCGCTCCATCACCTCATCCAATTGGACATAGGTATCGATCGGCATTCCGTCTTGACGGTATTTAGATAATTGATGAATTGACCATTTCATTCGTTTAATCACCTCGAGACAACACTGTTGATTATATAATGTGTAAAAATAGATGTCAAGATAATTTCTTGTCACCATCCGAAAACCAACCTATAATTAATAACATCATCGTTATGCCAGTTAGCTACAATGCCCATTCATTACCAGCTAGGAGCATGGATTATAACTAAGCATAAAAACTATTTATAGCATCCTGAATGGTCAAAGTCAAGAAGCAAATGATATAAATAAAGGGGGTTTTCAAAATGAAAGCAGTCGGCATTGTAGTGGAATACAATCCTTTTCACAATGGACATGCCTATCATTTGGAACAGGCAAAAAAAGTAGCACAAGCAGATATAGCTATCGCTGTCATGAGCGGTACATTTTTGCAGCGCGGTGAACCTGCCATGGTAGATAAATGGACACGTACAAAAATGGCACTTGCTAGCGGAGTGGATATTGTCATTGAGCTGCCGTATGTCTATAGTACCGCACCGGCAACAGATTTCGCAAAGGGCGCCATTTCATTATTGTCGGCAATCCGCTGTGATGCTTTTGCCTTCGGGAGTGAAGATGGCTCAATACACCCCTTTATGAATACGTACCAGTTAATATCGGAGCACCGGACTGAATATGAAGCATTGATTAAAGAAAGCGTTCAAACAGGTGTGAGCTATCCTAAAAGCTTGCATTATGCCTATGAACAGCTTACTCAAAAGTTTCCTGCTACATACATCGATTTAGCACAACCGAACAATATACTAGGATTTCATTATATCGAAGCAGCGAAGACGCTCGGCAGTCCGATTCAGCCTTTTACAATTCCGCGCATCGCAGCAGGTTATCACGATGCCATGCAGGAGGGCGCATCGATTGCAAGTGCAACCGGTATTCGTAAAGCACTTGCAACGTCAGGTTCTCTGCAAAGCGTTCAAGATGTACTTCCACAGGCATCGGTCAATTATTTACAAGATTGGCTTGGACAATATAAAAATTTTGCTAGCTGGGAAGCTTTTTGGCCATTTTTACAATTTACCCTTATACGCCATACAGCGAGTGAACTAACGCGCTATGCGGAAGTAACAGAGGGGATAGAACACGCACTTTTAAAAGCGGCTAAAACAAGTAATACCTTTAGTAGCTTTATGGAGAAAATAAAATCAAAACGTTATACATGGACACGTCTGCAACGCATGCTCACACATATTTTTACCGGGTTTACAAAGGAGCAATTACGAAGTTTTCAAGCCCCCTCGACGATTCGCCTACTTGGCATGAGCGCACTCGGGCAAACATACTTAGGCATGCATAAGAAGGACTTTACATTACCGTTAATAAGTCGGGTTGCCTCCACCAATGATGCTATGCTAGCTGTGGATATTCATGCTGCTGAAGTATATAACTTCAGTATCGAACAAAGCGCACAGCAATTTACGTTGCCAAAAGATTATCAAACGCCACCGATTCGATTTTAAAAAGATAACTTTAGACATAAGAGAAAAAGTGTGAAATTGACTGAAGTCAATCTCACACTTTCTTGCCATTGAAGTTCGCTTCGGTAGATGCTTTCCGCCTAGCACCAAAAGCCGCAACTTTCGCTAACGAGCAGCTCGTTAGCCTTACGCTGCATGTATTCTGTGCAGGAGTAACTGCCTGCGATACCATCAACTAGTTTTTTGCTATTTTTATTTATTGCATTTTATTTCGGCTGTAAATGTTTTAAATAGGCAATGGCATCATCGACTGTTTTGACAGGTACAATTTTCATTTTTGTACCGATTTCTTTAGCCGTTTTAACAGCCGTCGCATAATTTGATTCTAACTCAGGATACTTAGCTTTCATTTCAGCTGTAATTTCATCATCAGGTGCAAAAAATATTTCCATACCATCTCGGTCAGCTGCAATCACTTTGTAGTCAATCCCACCAATTCGCCCAACTGAACCATCTATTAGCATTTCCCCGGTTCCGGCCACAGCGTAGCCTTTTGTTAAATCCTCATCTAATAATTGGTTTAAAATTTCCAGTGTAAACATCAGACCGGCTGAAGGACCACCGATATCTTCTGTCTTCATCGTCACGCTCGGATCGGTTTCAATTGATTTACTTTCTGCATAAGTAATACCTAATCCTGCTCGTTTTTCTTCAGCTTGCGGAATTTCTTTCAACGTAATTGTGGCTTCTCTTTCCTGTTTATCACGTAAAAATTGAATGGTTACTTTATCACCAATTTGTTTGGTAGACAACAGGTCAACTAACTTTTGTTGATTCGTAATTTCCGTGCCATCTACCTTTGTGATTTCATCACCAGCTTTTAATAAACCATCTGAGGCGCCACCATCTAAGACATTTAATACAAATACACCATCGAAGTGGATTGTTGTCTTTAACCCCGCCCTTTGAAAGGCAACATATTTTGCATTGAATTGAGAGTCAGACATTAACTTTAACTGTCTAACATTGTATTCCTCATCATCCTCTAATGGATTTCTCACTTGTTTAATATCCATTATTTTTTCATATTTTTGTGTTTTCGCCCATAGATACGAAAACGGTGTAGCTTGTTGCATCGCAACTGTCATTAAACTCATCGATCCCGCTTCATCCGTATGATTATTAGCGACCGTAACAAATTTACTAACATCGTATGCACTTCCAGGCTTCATAATATACGCGTCTAGTCGGTATAGCATTAAAAAACAAAGCGCGACTAAAAACACTGCATAAAAACCAATTTTTTTCTTCATTTATGGACACCTCCTAAGACGCAAGCAAAACCTTTAGTTCATGTTTTTGCCTTTTTTACATATATTGATTTTAGCATTTGCCTATGTGAATGACAAAAAGTTGAAACGAGATGATATTATGTTTGCGACAATTCAAATAGCGCTCTGCATACTTCTTATCCTATTACTCTTGTTATTCCCACAAACTACTCATAGTGGTACTGATTTAGGACTAAATCTTTTTATGGAGGCGCTATTTCCGTATTTACTGCCTTATCTTATTTTAACGCAATGGTTGCTCCGTTTAACTGCTCCAATGCGCGCAAAAACAAAAAGAGTCTCTCTCTACGTACAAGCCTACCTCATTAGCGCACTCGGTGGATATCCAACTGGAGCGACAACAATTGTTTATTTAAAAAACAGTGGACAAATACATCCGAAAGAGGCGAACTTTTTACTAGCGGTTTGTCATGCACCTAGCCCTCTTTTTGTCTTGGGCTTTGTCAGTCTTGATTTACTTCACAGTAATACGTTTGGGTGGCTGTATTTATGTTTACTACATAGTTTTAATATTTGCTGCTTAGTAGTTGGTTATTTTTTATTTCGTAAAACCGACCCACCTACTATCTCTGTACACAATACCACCTTGTATTCATCCCCATTTTCAGAGAGCATAAAAGAAACTGCACCGACCATTCTATTAGTTGGCACGACGATCATTTTTTTCACAACGATTCAAACGATCTTACAACAAGGGTTAGATAAAATGATACCGAACCTTCCACAACCAGTTGAACTGGCAATCGCAGCAATACTCGAAGTCACAAACGGATTAAAAATGACCGTTACAGAATTGGCTGATTTTCCCTATTTAACATTACTGGCTGTCATCATGTTGACGATGCAAAGTATTAGTATTCATTTACAAATTTTTGTGATCGCGAAATCCGCAAAACTGTCCGTCAGACCTTACATCAAATTCCGCCTCCTTAGCATAATCATTGTGCCCACTATTTATGCTCTATTTTTCTTAAAATAAGTGCCAGGCACCCAAACAATTCTGAATTTTCACAGGTCGACATAATAAAAAAGTGGTAGATTGATTGCGTCAATCTACCACTTTTTCTCTTTTGGTCAAGCGTCTTCACATTTATTGAGCAAAACCGTATTTGTCGTTTAAAGCTCGTTCTACGCATGCCGGGACAAGTTCACGAACATTGCCTCCATATTTCGCAACCTCTTTCACAATGCTAGAGCTTAAGAACGAATATTGATTTTTTGTCATAATGAAAAATGTTTCAATCGTTTCATCTAGGAAACGGTTCATCGACGTAATTTGCATTTCATATTCAAAATCCGAAACCGCTCGTAAACCACGAACAATGGCTTTCGCATTTTTTTCTTTTGCATAATCAATAAGAAGCCCAGAAGAACTTTCAATTCGTACATTCGGCAATTCCTTTGTCACTTCAGCCATTAAGGCCATACGTTCTTCTACAGAAAATAGGGGGTTTTTTGATGAATTATTTAAAACGGCAACATATACAACATCAAAAACATCAGCAGCGCGCTTAATAATATCTAAGTGACCAAATGTTACAGGATCAAAACTCCCAGGAACAACAGCAATTTTCTCCAACTTACTCTCCCTCTTCCCCAGCACAACGATAGACCGAAATAATCGTTCCGCCATATGTTTCTTGTCTCTGTAATAAAAAAGCACCAAAACTAGATGGTAGTTCTACTTCTTTTGCATGTTCACATAAAATAATACCATTACGCTGCACTTTTTCATGGTCGACAAGCACCTGCACTAAATCATAGTATTCTTTATGGTGATAGGGCGGATCTAAAAATACAAGATTCAACGTAATGTCACGCTTTAATAGCGCTTTCACAGCACGCTTTGCGTCAATGCGGAAAAGCTCGGAACAATTTTCATATCGACATTTCTTAATATTTTCCTGTAATACTTGAAATGCTTTAGCGTCTTTTTCAATAAAGATTGCGTGTTCTGCACCTCTGCTGAGCGACTCAATACCTAATCCACCGCTTCCCGCAAACAAATCAAGTGCTGTTCCACCATCAAAAAATGGGCCTATGATATTAAAAATGGATTCTTTTACTTTGTCTGTTGTAGGTCTTGTTGTACTCCCTGTAACTGCCTTTAGGGGCATGCCTTTACGTTCTCCTGCTACTACTCTCATAGATGTATTTCACCGTACTTTCTGTTACATATAGAAAGCATTTTTGCAGCGAAAGGAACCAGCCCTCCGCTGCAAAAAATTATTCTTGTTCTTGTGTTAATACTTGAATACGACCATCACTTTTTTGTAGTTCTACTAAAAATAGACGTTGTAGCCAAGCTTCTTCTACATAATAATGATCGACAATTTTTGTAATTGGATCAGAAATTGTGGAGTATCTACGTTGATTGAACACGTAAAATCCAGATTCTTTCGGGAAACGGAATGTTCGATTATCACCATTGACGTAATAGCCGTTTTTCCCTTCTTCCGCTGTATAGCCTAAGTATGGCAATAATGTATCAGCACTGTATAATACTTGACCTTCATATAAAATAACATGAACATCTTTTTTATGGAGTCCATCTACATAAACACTACGCTCATCTTCCAATAATAATGGATATGTTCCCTTTTCCTGTGTCGCATTTAATTGGAAATAGGACGTTTTAGCATTCAATACCGTTGATAAAAGCGTATCCATTGTCGCTGGTGAGATCGTCTCTGCCCCGAGATTGTCCATCGCCTCTTGCCATGCCAACTGTTGGCTCTCTGTCATATAGTCTTTTAATGTTTTAACAATTGCTTTAGTTTTCTCTGAGCCAATAGAGTCTTTCACTAAATAGGATGCCACAACTTCAGCCAACCATGCTGGTGAATTTTCAAATGTGTATTGCGAATGTATTTGTGAAAGAATAACTTCTTGTTCGACCGCTTGTTGTGTTAGCGTCGGTAAAAATAACAAGCGTTCATCATGCTGAGCAACCGGATTTTTCTCTTGAATAATCGCAATATGCTCATCATTTAAAAACTTTAAATTTTCCAGTGATTTTAAGAAGTCTTTAGCAATGGGCTGTTGGGCATAAATTGTTAACACCGGCGTCTGTTCTTGCGCCTTTATTTGACCTGCTTGCCAATATAAATCCTTCGCTGCACCGTTACCGCTAAACATCGTATAATTTACTAGTGATAATTGTTGCTGGCCTACTAACGGTAGACCCGTTATCCATTGTCCAACCGTTTTACTATCTGTTGAAATGTGAATAACAGAATACGAAACGTCTCCATTCGTTAACGTGGCAAAAATATTTTGCAGCAGCATTTTATCTTGTAAGCCACCATCGATTGGGATTATGTATGAAACAGATTGTGATTTCGTATCCCCTTTTGCAAAATAGGATACTTCGTCAGACAAACGATTACAACTATTTTCGTTGTCGATAAAACATGTTGGGTTTGTTGCTTGTTCCGGCCATTTTATTTTCACCTTTTGATTTGGTAAGTTTTTAAAATGGTGACGTATATCTAGACTATTTTCGCGATAAACTATCTCAATTTCCTGCGAGTAATGGAATGATCCATTTCCTGTCTCTAAATCAGAGGAATATGCCTGATATTGAAAAAACAATGCACCTGATACGACTAATACTAAAATTGAAAAAAAACTCATTGCAAATTTCATGTGCTTGACCTCCCGCAGCATGATACTATGTGTATTGGAAAGGATGTGCAGTATTAATGCCACAACAATTTATAGAATTAGGAGAAGGCTATGGCGACGTTTATGAACTTCTTGAAATTATTAAAACGAATCAAGATCGCTTTCACCAAGCCTTTATACTAACATCTACAAAAGAAGATAAAAAGGTTGCTTCTTTAGCGATCGCTTTAAAACCAGTCGGAGAAAGTAAATTCATGCCGATTTATATTTGTCGCGAAGGCATTCCGTACAACGAAGAAAAGCCTTCAAAGCGTCAAATAATGTTCGAAGAAAGTATTGAACAACTAGGTCGAAAAGCGGTTGTTGTAGAAATAAAGCACTCATCTATATTTTCGGAGCCAAAACTATTTTATCAATACCTAATCGGAATAATGAGACTTCATCACTATATTCCCGCATTAAACTAAAGTTATAGCCCCGCTTTATAGTCGTATTCCTTCGCTTTATCCGGCTTGGCGTTTTCGAACTCAGTTTTAACGAAGGGACGATAAGATTCCACAACGTCTTTCACAAATGGAAGGCGTTGTAATTTTATTGTCATCATTTCAATGTCCTCTCGATCGCAATAAAGTACTACATATTTTTGCTTACGAGAAATGTAATGAACATGACCATATTTTCGAAGTGATTTCGCATGTTTTAATTGATGGACGTAAACGATTAGCCCTTGTCGTTCGTTCATATAGTTTTCCCTCATTTCTTACATAAAAGCATACCATAGACCGGAAAATGATAGCAACAGAGTTTAGCTGACAGAACGAGCATTTTTCCGTTATAATGGAAAAGCATAGCGCGTTTATCGACAGATTTACTTTCTCTCATGCTAGATAAAAGTGCTTTAGCTTGAACATTGCAAGTGAATTCGCCAGCACCTTTTATATTAATTAGATTGTTAAGGAGGACGAATATGGGTAAGAAAACGAAGATAGCTATTGCAATAGCAGCAGCCAGTGCAGCTGCTTGGGCAGGTAGTAAAGCTATTTCCAAACCTCAACAGCGTGAAGGGAAACAAGCATTACAATTTGATCGCCCGATTATTCTCGCACATCGTGGCGGAGCACATTTAGAACCCGAGCATACTATGCTTGCTTTTGAAAAATCGGCACAATTAGGTGTAGATGGCTTTGAAATAGACATTCGCTTAACAAAGGACGAAGAAATTATCGTCTTCCATGATGCGACCGTAGACCGTACGACTGAAGGTTATGGCTCAGTATCAGAAATGACATTAGCAGAAATAAACGCATTAAACCATGGTTATCAATTCGAAGATTTAACGGGAGCATTCCCATATCGGGATCAAAAAATTGACGTTGTAACATTACGTGAATTACTAGAAAGTTATCCAACTATGTTAATCAATATCGATATTAAAGATGCACCAGATACGTATGAAGGTAGTTTAATGCCCTCCAAACTTTGGAGATTAATAGAAGAACTTGGCGTGGAAAATCGCGTCGTTGTCACAAGTTTTTACGGGGAACAAATTGACCGTTTTAATTTATATGCACAAAATCAAGTTGCATTAGGTGCAGGTGAATCTGATGTCCGCAAAGCATTCGCCTCATTCTCCAGTCAATTTGGCCATTTGTACCATCCAAAAGTAGATGTATTCCAAATTCCACCTAAATCAGGTGTCGTTTCGCTCGATTCACCAAAGTTTATTCAGTTTTTAAGCAACCTAAACATCCCTGTTCATTATTGGACAATCAATGATTTAGTGACGATGAAAAAATTAATCCATAACGGCGCACAAGGTATCATTACCGATCGCCCTGATATTGCAGTTGAATTACTCCAAAATCATGATTAAAGACAAAAAGGTAAGAGTGACATTTATTAAATGCTCTTACCTTTATTTGTAGATGATTATTGTTGATTCTAAGCAATTGACGATAATCGCTTACGATAATTGCGCTAATATAGCTTCTGTTACCTCTCGCGTTGTTGCTGTCCCTCCTAAATCTCCCGTTTTGATACCTTGCGCCAATACTGACTCTATTGCGTTTAATACTTTGCTACCTTGCTCTTGGTAGCCTAAAAAATCAAGCATCATTTTGCCTGTCCAAATTTGGCCGAGCGGATTAGCTATTCCTTGCCCTGCTATATCTGGTGCAGAGCCGTGAACTGGTTCAAACATCGAAGGAAATTCACGTTCAATATTTAAGTTAGCTGCCGGTGCAATACCGATGCTTCCCATAAGAGCGCCACCTAAATCTGTTAAAATATCTCCAAATAAATTGGAAGCAACGATAACATCAAAGTTTTCTGGTTTCATGACAAGGAAAGCTGCTAATGCATCGATATGGTTTGTCACTTGTTCAATCGTTTCATATTCTTTGCCAACTTCTGCAAAAACTTCATCCCAAAAAGGCATACTGTACGTTAATCCATTTGATTTTGTCGCACTTGTAACATGCTGACGTCGCGTTTTAGCCATTTCAAAGGCATATCGCATAGCCCGCTCTGTCCCTTTACGAGTAAAAATAGCATTTTGAATGGCCACTTCATCTTGTCCACTATGAATTCGACCACCACTCTCAGAATATTCACCTTCTGAATTTTCACGTACAACTACAAAATCAAAATTATTTGGATTACGCAAAGGGGATGGTAAGCCTTGTAGGAGCTTTGCTGGCCGCACATTAATAGACTGCTTCATTGCACGGCGGATTTTAATTAACAAGCCCCATAGGGATATATGGTCTGGTACTAAGTCAGGCATCCCAACAGCCCCTAAAAAGATTTGGTCGTACTCCTTTAATAGTTCGATGCCGTTATCTGGCATCATTTTGCCTGTCTCTAAATAATAATCACAACCCCATGGAAATGTTGTCCACTCGAATTTAAAACTTCCATCTAATCGTGCTACCTTATCTAAAACTTCTATCGCTGCCGGCACTACCTCTTTTCCGATACCATCGCCTGGAATAACAGCAATTCGATATGTATGCATTCCAATGCCCCCTCTTTCCCAACTTTACTTACTTCTTTACTATATAATTTTTTTTGTAAAAAAAATAGAAGCAGTGCCGTTTGGATATGCTTCTTACATTAGAAATATCTATCATAGAAAATTTACTACGGATTTAAAATGCTGACGATACAAGTGATTGAAATGAAAAGCGTGGCTCCTACAGTCTGGAACGAAAATCAACGGTATCTTCCATTTGCTGAATTAAATTGAAATAGACTACTAGGAAATACTGTTTTATTCAACAACGCCTTAATAGTAGACAGCTCTAGTTGATTGGAGTGGAAGGCGCGACACTCCTGCAGGAACTGCACGAGCTGAAAATCCATTTTTGCGGCAGTGCCGCAAAAATTAGTTGAAGCCGTGCCTGCGGAAAGGGAGCGCCTGGAACGGAAATCAACGGTATCTTATATAAAAAAAGACACAACACCCCGGAGGTATTGTGTCTTTTCATAAAGCATTGTGCATTGGCACGGTTTCTATTATGCAGAACAGGAGCAAGAGCCACCTGAGCCACAACCGCTTCCACATGAAGAATTAGAAGCGAAAAATGGATTGCTTACAGGTACTTTTACTGCTTCCGATACAGTTTTCCCAATCAGTAAGCTAATCTCATCTAGTAAATCTTGAAAATCATTTTCAGCTAACTTTAAAGCTGAAATCTTTTCGTTCAAATCGAGTGCGCGCTTTTGCTGACGAATCGATTTCATTATTGTATGATAATCCGGATGGTATTTTCCGAAACGTTGTACATCTTCGTATTGCTCCTTCATGCGACTAAATGCATAAATAGCTTCGACTAACTCGCTATCGCTATAGACAGCATTATACGCTAACCTTAGCGTATTCGCAGGTTCAGAGGAAAGAATCATTTCGCAAAGCGCATCGGCCTCATCCAAAATGATTGCCCATTCAGAGGTCATCATCATTTTTAATTCCCCCAATCTAATTCCCATCATAACAGATTTTATGGTAATTTTACATTAATGATATTTTTAAATAAAGGAGTTTTGTAATTGGTCACTTCATCTAAGGGACAAATTGAAGAATTACTCGCTGCTATTTTACAACATAGTACAGCGGAGGATGAGGAAGTATTGTTACACTTGCTAAATGGCATACGGGATAAACAACAAGGTATACATCGCCGTTATATCAATGCCGCTTTACATATGGTGGGCAACTTCCAACAAGACGTTAGCGAAGTTCGAATCCCGATTACCCCGGTTATTCACAATACCATTAAAGTCCCACATGGAGGAATTATTGCAACCATTGCTGATGCAGCGATGGGCGGACTCGCTTCACGTTCAGTTCCAGAAGGCTTTAATGTTGTAACAACCAATATTAATATTTCTTATATCGCAACAACGACCAATAAAGAGTTAATCGCACGAGGACGTTTTGTACATAAAGGACGTCAAACGCTTGTCATGGCATGCGATATAGAGGATGAAACTGGTCGTAGGCTAGCTATTGCCACTGCTTCCTTCTTCGTTATTCAACGTCGTCAGCCTTAACTTGTAAAAAATAATCTTTTATACATTGTTGATCGGAAAAAGGGAATTTTTGATTTTTTATTTGCTGCGTTTGTTCATGCCCTTTTCCGGCGACAAGCACTATATCTCCTTTTTGCGCTTTTGCCAACGCCTGATGTATCGCGACTTTCCGATCTAAAAATATTTCATAATATTGCTGCTCGGAGAAACCTGCAATAATACTTTCATTAATAACGATTGGGTCTTCATCGCGAGGATTATCCGTCGTTAAAAAAATAACATCAGCAAACTTACTGGCCACAGCCCCCATCGCAAATCGTTTTGCCTTATCTCGATTACCGCCACAACTAAATACTAGATAGATCGTTTTCTTACTATCAAAAGTTTGTAACACTGCTTGCAGAGCCTCTGCAGTATGCGCGTAATCTACATAGACGTCAATCCCCAGTGGATTTTCTATTCTCTCAAGTCTACCCTCTGGTAGCTTTAATCCCCATGTATGCTCAGCTATTTCATCGATGGAAAAACCTAAACGCCATATTGCCATGATTGCCGCTACTGCATTTTGCACATGATACTTTCCAACAAACGGTATGGCAATAATGTGCTCACTCGTTGTCGTTTGCAAACATAGTACAGTTTTCCCAATGGATTCACTCACAATCTGGATATGTAAATCATTGTGATTGTCAAAGCCGAATGAACATGATTTTTTCTTGTCGTAAATACCGACAGAACGGCAAAAATTATCGTCACCATTTAACACTATTTTTTTCGATAAGTCTGCTAATCTCTTTTTTGCCCGTTTATAGGCTTCAAGTCCTCCATGGTCTTCTAAATGGTCCTCTGATAAATTTAAAAATACCCCACAATCAATATCGCAATGATCAAGCCTATGCTGTTGCAAACCCATTGAGGAAGCTTCTAAAACTACATGTGTAACACCTTGTCGTACACATTGTTTTAAAATAGGATGGAGCTCTTTTGCTTGTAATGTTGTTAATTGCTCATATTCAGTGTGTTGCTTTTCCCCATTAATAAAGAAGCCTACTGTTCCAATAACTGCTACATTTTTATGTAAAGCCTTTAGTAATTGGCTTACAAAATGGCTTACTGTCGTTTTTCCATTCGTTCCTGTAATAGCAATAACCGATAATGCCTCTGCGGGAAAAGCAGCGAGTTTGGCACTTGCATACGATAAAAACAACGCGGTATTCGGTACCCAAACGAAAGGAATATTTTGATCATTAAATGGTATCGCAATACTTTCTTCAGATACCACGGCAGCAGCTCCTCTTGCCAGTGCTTCTTTGACAAAACGACTACCCGATGTTTTTTTCCCTTTTCGTACTATAAAAATATCTCCGGGTTTGACTGCTTGTGCATAATCCTCTACTCCCGTAATTATTGTGCGAATCGATCCACCAGTTACACTACATGGCCAATCTTTCAATAGCTCTGCTAATTGCAATGCCTCATTCCTCCTTTCAGTTCTCTATCATATGACGGCTTTTGTAACGGTGTGACGAAAATTGAAGGGAGCAAAAAATGCTGTTGAAGCTGTTGATTGAAGGTAGATCTTGTCATTACGAGAGACAAAAAAAAGATTGTCTTGATTTAATCAAGACAATCTTTAAAATTGTGTGAGTGCCTGGCACCTTTAATTCGGCTTACGTGTGTGCCCGCGGAAAGCGCCGGACGTAGCGGAAATCAACGGCCTTTATCATCAATTCTTTCCTATTGAATTACTTCCACTGTATCCTCCACCGATTCTTCACTTTCTTCCTTTTGCTTTGAGGGCTCCATGAAAATTTGTGTATAATAATTTAAAAAGACACCTGATCCTACGGCAGAATATTTATCATTTAATATTTCTTTGCGATGCTCGGCTGAGTTTAGCCATCCATGCATCGCCTCAATCGCATCAAAATAAGCAGTCGCAAGATTTTCGTTCGCACTAGTATAAACAATGCCTTGTGCTTCCAAACGTTTCTTTAAATCGCCATTTGTTGGTGATTCATGACCAGAAAAATTTTGCACCTTCATATCTTCACTATGCAATTTTGCTACTTCTTCTAATTTTTCATCAAGTTCCAATGGTGCTAAATCATAATGAACCCGTGTGACATTAATTAAATCATCAAGCTGCGCAGCACTTGCTTCATTGATTTCCTGTTGTAAAAACGAAGACGGAGGTGTCGGACTAACAAGCTCCCCTTGATAAATCATTTCGTAAGGCTGATGTAATACCAGTGTCTCACTATCCGTAAAACGAATTCCTTGTAGCTCACTTGTTTCACTATCAATATAAAGCTGTGCATAAAGCCCATCAAATTTAACAAGTAGCCTCGTTTGCATATCTTCCTCACTCATCGAGAAAATAAAAATATTTTCCCCTACATTGGCAGCTACTTCATAATCGATGATCGTCATGCGGTAAATATCGTCGCGCTTCTGACCTATTTTAAAAGGTGTAGCATCTAGCTGATCTCCCGCTATGTATACTTGTGTCACAATATTATTTTGCACGCCCAACATAAAGAATGTTGCTGCACTTGTTTTATAAACCCACCAATCGTAACCAAATGATGAAGGTTCCTTTCTTGCTGGTTCACCGTATTGTTCTACTATAACTTGTGTGCCTTGCCCAATTAAAGTCGACATACCTCTTTGCGGTCTTGTCATCGCTCCAACATCCGGTTGCTCCAGCTCCGTTTTTGGAATAATATTGGAATTGGCATTCGGTCCTTCGAGTGGCTCATTTTCTTTTGGCGTATTAAAGAACATAAAGCCGATAAACGCAATGGTTGCACAGGCAATTAAAATGCGAAATAAAGCTTTCATACACGACTCCTTTCTCCACCATTATTGTAAGTTATTATATCAATTGTAAGAACGTTGACACAATGTTGTATTGCAACAATGTCAAATATGCTCTATTATAAAAATGAGCGTATACTTTGTACGAAAAGCTAAAGGAGGATTATTAGATGTATTTTGAGAATACTAACCTTGAGAATTTAACAGCTGACCAAGAACTGATTGAAAACATTATGAAAAAAAATGGCTTAGAATGTGATGGTGCTTGGGATTACGAGCGTATGACTTTCGACCGCCGTTTCGATACTCGTGAAGGCACTTACTATCTACGTGTATTCGCCTATGCGCAATCTGGTGATGTTGGTGCACATGATGCTGTTTTAACATTAATGAAACCTGTTCTTGGCAAACACTACTATCCACATGGTGTGGAGTACGGTGAAGATGAAGTTTTCCCAGCTCACCTTGTAAAAAAATGTGATGAAATCTTAAAAAAAGTTAGACTAGACTTAGAAGCATTTATTGTTGAGTCTCCTTCTAACAAAAAAGCGTTGGAAACTGTTAACGCATAATAAGCGCTAAAGAAATACAACGTCAAAACCAACGTCTTTGCAGATACTGTGGTCTTGATGCGACAACAAGTTTTTTGTTCACTTGTTGTTCTAAAATGCAAGCTTGTCATAAGAATGTATGAATATCAAGAAAAGACTGGTGGTCCAGTCTTTTTTATTTTGAGTAAAAAAAGATTTTCTTCTCATACTAACTATATCTTTCAAATGATGTAGGTGAGATTCTTGATACAATTTTTTAAAAGACCTTTTTTCCGTCACCCTATAATTGTTATTGCTATAGGATTAATCATCCTTTGGTTTTTATCCTTATCTTTACCTATCCTTCTTGCCTATGTAACCGCATTATTATTAGAGCCTCTCATTATTCGTATGAGCAAACGCTTTCGCAAAAAACGTAAAATTGTCGTATCTATTTTTTGGCTATTATTTTTTTGTATCACATTACTACTATGTATTTTCCTAGGCTATATAAGCTGGAAACAGTTTTCATCATTTATCATTCATATTCCAGATTATCTTAACCAATTATCAGCTTTGTGGATTCAAATTCAATCCAAGCTTGCTAACTATACGTACCATTTGCCATTAGATCTCGTTACGCAAATTCAAACCATGATTGCACGAGCACTTTCTTCTATTGAAAATTTCGCACTTTCTTTAACAAACTTTAATGTTTGGTCATCACTGCTTACCCATATTCCATCCCGTTTATTTGATATTTTTGTCTATTGGATAGTATTGTATATGCTGTTATTAGATTTACCATCCATCAATCGCAAACTATTGGCACCAATTCCGTTTCATTATCATCAAAAAATACTATTTACAGCTGCACGTGTAAAAGTGGCACTCATTGGCTTTATGAAAGCACAATTACTAGTAGGTATTTGTATTTTCGCGGTAGCGACAATCGCATTTTTCCTATTAAAGACACCGTTTCCTTTTATTTTAGCATTGCTGATTGTCGTATTAGACATTATCCCCTTTTTAGACTCGTTTATATTACTGTTACCTTGGGCCGTCTACAAAGCATTTACAGGTGACTATATCTTTGCGATTGCCTTAGTTGTATTGACAATCGTACTGTTCTTAATACGTCGTATGATAGAACCGAAAATCATTGGTAATAAAATTGGTCTTTCTTCACTCTCCACTTTTATTGCTATGTTTATCGGTTTTAAAATATTTGGTTTTCTCGGTATTTTAATTGGCCCTTTACTTGTTGTCGTTGCGCTTTCGTTATTTAAACAACCCGCTATAAAAAATCTCCCACCTTCTCAAGAGTAAGGAGGGAGATTTTTGCGTTAAAATCCTAATATTGCTTTAATAACAGACGTTGTTTCACCAGGCTCAAACAGGATATACAGTAACATATATACCATGACACCTGTAACTGCTACAAAGAACCAGATAATACTTGTAATTGGTCCAATTCGTTTGTGTAATTTAATATTTGTTTTTAATCCTGAAATAATGCTCACAAGTCCAAACACTGCACCAGCTGTCGCTAACGTAATGTGGAAAATTAAAAAGAATGTATAATACGGTTTTAAATCCTCACCGCCGCCAAAAGCTGTGTTACCGATAAAGACCGTACGTGAAGCATAGATGATAAAGAAGCAAAGTGCAGCAACACCGGCAGCTAACATAACCTTTTTATGGGCATCTACTTTTCCCTTTATAATTAAGCCCCAACCAATTGCTACAAGTACAGCACTTATCACGATAAATGATGTACTAATAGTAGGCAAAATTTGCAATTCCATTCACAAAACTCCTTATACTAAATAAATTTTACAACTGATGTTGCTGTTCTCTTTCCCATTTTTGCTGGTGTGCTTTTAATGCGTCGGCAGTTATTTTATCTGGATCCTTTTGCTCAGAACGATACCATTTTGTAAAAATCGCACCGATTAATACACCAAAAATAAGCTCCTGCAATATTTTCATCAGAACACCACCAAGTTGCTGATCCGCAGCTGGCTTCATATCCGTAAACAATTCTGGGCCAGATAAAGACAAGCCAGATAAAGTTGAGGCTGGTACACATAATTCCATCGCTTTTAGCCAAGCTTCACCACTCGTATATGTTTCATACATCGCATTTGGCGCAAAAATAATTAATGCACATGCAGGTGTAATTAACACAGCATTAGCAATGATATATGCTAATTTATGCAATGGTTTCATTTCAGCGCTATCTGGTAATTTTTGAATTAAAGGCCAGTACATTAACACAGCAGAAACAAATAATACAAAAGTATAAGTACCATGTAACGTTTCGTTTAATTTAATGTAGTCTAATACTGACGGTAAATGATAGATAGAAAAGAGACCGATAAAAACAAATATCGCAACCACAGGTAATGTTAACACTTTAAATAAAGGTTTGACAACAGGTGCTTCTATGGCAACCTTCCATACCCACCAAGGAATCCCTTTAATTAGAAAAATAGGCACAAGCAATAACAGAATAGCCATCTGCACCATATGCATCGTAAACATGATATGGGCCATTACATCGATTGGAGATCCTTTAATAATATAAATCGTAATCATTGCTAATACAAAATAAATTGCTTCACCTTTTTTCAGTGGCTCACTTACTTTAAAATCTTTACGCCATTTCGTTGTCACTAAAAAATAGATTGCGGTAATAAAAACGAGAACCCCTATTAAATATGGGCTCCATAAAGCTTGGAAACCAAATATACTAAGTGGCATACAATACGCGCTCCTTTAACTTTGTCCAGCATACATTTTAACGCCAAAAGCGAGTTATGCACGCTAAAACGTTCTACTTATTTTGGAAATCAAACTTCTGCAAAATAAAGTTAAGTCTTTGTCGAATGTCGCAGAGAAGCAAAAAAAATAGAGACAATGATTGCAAAGACATAAAGAAAACTTCAGTACTCCTATTATAAAACGCTTACAGCTATACTGCAATGAACGAACGGTGAACAAATTACCAACACTTTACACTATTTAAAAAACGAAAAAAGCACGTCTCTGCCATTAGCAGAGAGCATGCTTTTTTTGGTATTACCACCAAATAATTGTTAAAAATGCTAAGAAGAATGTAAATGCGATTAAAATCCCCATCCACATAAAGAATCCAATAACACCACCGAAGTGAGTTTTTTTATCTTCTAAGTGCATGAAAGCATAAAGTTGAAGTACAACTTGTACGCCAGCAAGCAATAAAACAAATGGTGCTATGAAATATTTCGAAAAACCAGCCGCAACAACAGCGAACGCGATAAACGTTAAGAAAATCATGATCGCAAAGTTGATTACTTGTTTACGCATATGAACGGCATTGTGATGACGATCATACTCGAATTGCGCTTGAGACTTAGCAACTACAGGTGTATCATGTGATGACATTATCCGATCACTCCCATCAAGTATACTACTGTAAAGATAAATACCCAAACAACGTCAATAAAGTGCCAGTATAGTGCAGCCACAAAGAACTTTGGCGCATTGTACAGGTTCAGTCCACGTTTCGCATTACGGATAAGTAAAGTTGTAATCCATACTAACCCTAAAGATACGTGGAAACCGTGCGTACCTACTAGCGTATAGAACGAAGTTGCGAATGCAGATTGGTTAAACGTGAAACCAAGATGCACATAGTGTTGGAACTCGTAAATTTCTAGGGCAAGGAAGCCAAGGCCTAAAAGTAATGTAATCGCTAACCAAGTTTGCATACCTTTGTAATTAAAATTACGCATATGGTAAATCGCATAAACTGAAGTTAGGGAAGATGTTAATAATAACATCGTCATTGCAAATGCTAAAGGTAATTCAAATAAACTTTGTGTTGTGAACTCCATGCCAGCTGGCCCTTTGTTCTTAAGTGCTAAGTAAGTAGCAAATAAACTTGCGAAAAGTACAACTTCACAGGCAAGGAAAATCCAGAATCCAACGACTTTATTTTTCCCTTCCATCGTTGCTTGTTCAGGATGATCTGGCCAAGTATGAGGAGTAAATTTAGTATTGTAATCCATTATTTATTTCCTCCTTTACCGTAAAGATGTTCTTCAATTTCAAGAATATCTTCTTTGTGTAAGTGGAAGCCGTGATCGTCCTTCACAGAACGAGCAATCATTGCACCAAATGTAATCAATAGACCAATAATTAATACGTAAATTGACCATGGTTTATCTGCATCTGGATTATAAAGTGCACCGAATGCTGCGATAAACATACCTACAGAAATAACGAATGGAATTGCAGAGTTGTTTGGCATATGAATATCACCGATTGGCTCAGCAAATGTCACTTCTTTATTTCCTTCTTGCTTTTCAATCCACCAAGGATCTAGACCACGAACAAGTGGTGTTTGACGGAAGTTATAGAATGGAATTGGTTGTGGAATTGACCATTCTAACGTACGACCATCGCCCCATGGGTCGCGACCTGCTGGTTCACCTTTGATAGACATTAAGCAGTTAATTACCATTAAGATAACCCCAACGCCCATCATCAATGCACCGATTGATGAAATATAGTTGAACTGATCCCAACCTTGACCTTCCATGTACGTGAATACGCGACGTGGCATACCCATTAAACCTAGGAAGTGTTGCACGAAGAATGTTAAATGGAATCCGATAAAGAATACCCAGAAAGTCAATTTACCAAGCGTTTCGTTTAACATGCGGTTGAAGAAAATTGGCCAGTAGAAGTGCGCTGAACCGAATAATGCCGTAACGATACCACCTACGATAACGTAGTGGAAGTGCGCAACGATAAAGTAAGAATCATGTAATTGGTAGTCAAGAGGAGCAGCTGCCTGCATAACCCCAGTAACACCACCCGCTACGAATGACGGGATAAAACCAAGTGCATATAGCATTGGCGTTGTAACTTTAATAGATCCGCCCCAAATTGTTAAAATCCAGTTGAATACTTTCATCCCAGTTGGAACGGCAATCGCCATTGTTGCAACAGCGAAAATGGCATTTGCAGTTGGTCCAAGACCAGTTGTAAACATGTGGTGAGCCCAAACCATGAAGCCTAGGAAACCGATTAAAATTGTTGCGAATACCATTGAAGAGTATCCGAATAAGCGCTTACGAGAGAATGCTGGGATAATTTCCGAGAATAAACCGAAAGCAGGTAGTACTAAAATGTATACTTCTGGGTGTCCGAAGATCCAGAATAAGTGTTCCCAAATTACTGTATTACCACCCATTGTATGGTCGAAGAAGTTACCACCGAACATACGGTCAAATAACATCATTAATAAACCAATTGTTAATGGAGGGAATGCGAATAAAATTAACGCACTTGATACTAGAGCAGTCCAAGTGAATAATGGCATACGCATAAATGTCATCCCTGGAGCACGCATTGTAATAATCGTAACGATAAAGTTAAGACCTGAAATTAACGTGCCTGCCCCAGAAATTTGCAAACCAAGTACATAGAAGTCAATACCATGTCCTGGAGAATATAAAGATAATGATGCATAAGATGTCCAGCCCGCATCAGGAGCGCCACCTAAAAAGAATGACAGGTGAAGGAATACTGCACCTAGGAAGAACAACCAGAACCCTAAAGAGTTAAGGAACGGGAATGCAACGTCACGTGCACCAATTTGTAATGGTACAAGCATGTTCATAAATGCGAATAGTAATGGAGTCGCGGCAAGGAATAACATTGTCGTTCCGTGCATCGTTAATAATTCATTGAAAAAACCAGCTGATATGAAATCGTTATTTGGTTTCATTAACTGAATACGTATTAATAACGCTTCAAAACCAGCGATAGCGAAGAACAATGTACCGGCTAATAAATACATGACAGCTAACTTTTTATGGTCAACCGTTGTAATGTAATCCCAGACAGCTGCTCCAAAGCCCTTTTTCTGTGTATATGAGCTCACAACTTTTACCTCCCTCAAAGTTTGTTACATAAACGAAAATTATTTCTCTACTGATAAGCCCATGATATAAGTTGCAAGAGCTTGAATTTCTTCGTCAGTTAAATCGCCATAAATTGGTGCAGTACCATCAGGATTCATCATTAAGTTACCTGGTTTGAATTCACCTGGGTTTTTAATCCACGCTTTTAAGTTTTCTTCATTATGTTCTAAGAAACCTGCGACACGGTTACGATCACCGAATGTCGTTAAGTTAGGACCTACTCCACCAGTGCCACCTGCACCGGATACAGCGTGACAAGCTAAACAGCTGTTAGCAAAAGTTGCTTCACCAAGATCAGTTGAATCTTTTGAAGCAGTTTGTCCTTCAGTAGCTTTCATGTTCGCTACCCAAGCGTCAAATGCCTCTGGGCTAACAGTTTTTACTTTAAAGTCCATAAGTGCGTGTGAAGGGCCACATAGCTCAGCACATTTACCATAGAATACGCCATCTTTAAGATCTGCTGACTCTTTATCGAATACTAAGTAGAATTTGTTTAAGTTTTCTACGTTCGTATCCATTTTACCGCCAACCGCGGGAATCCAGAATGAGTGCTTTACATCAGCAGCTTTTAAGTTAAAGTAAACTTTTTGACCTGTTGGTACAACTAATTCTTGAGCTGTTACAATCCCTTGGTTTGGATATTCAAATTCCCACCAGTATAACTTTGCAGTGACATTTACTGTCAGGGCCGTTTTGTTACCTTCTGCATCTACTTCATCCATTGCAGCAACATCTGCAAATTTATAAGTAGCCGTAACAACCGGTACAGCTAAGATTAATAATAAAATAATTGGAATAACTGTCCAAATTACTTCAAGTGTGTGACTACCTTCTACTTGCTTAGGAATCACATTTTCGCCTACTTTTGAACGGCGGAATTTTAAGAATGCAAGTAAATAGATAACAGATACTATTACTACAACTAACGTCATAATTCCAGTAGCCAACAATAATAGGTTGAATTGTTCTTTACCTACTTGACCCGATGGTTTCAGTGCAGAAATATACTCTTCACCACAACCCGAAAGGAAAACCATCATCACTGCTAGAAGTGAAAAAAGACGCCACTTTTTAAGCCCTTTCATCATAGCTTAATTAAACCCCTCTTTCTTTGTTGTATTTTCATGTGTACCTAGGACATTGGTTCTGTCTATATGAATTCTTGTGAAAGAAAGAATTCCAAATTAGCTGAATATCGCAAATATTACGATAGCCACAAATAGTATGGTCATATGATTCAATGAATAAATAAACATTTTATTTGCCCACTTCATATCATCTTTTGTGGTAAAGCCTTTTATAGCTAGTATTAACCAGCCTAAGTTCAAAGTAGTCGCAAGCATTAAAAATCCATTTCCAAGCTCAGATAAAAGGAACGGTAACGGGAATAATAAAAGAATCCAGAAAAACATTGAGTACTTCGTCCGTTTAAACCCTTTTACTACTGGTAACATCGGAATATTAGCTGCACGGTATTCTTCAGTACGCTTCATAGCAAGCGCATAAAAATGCGGTGGTTGCCATGCAAACATCATGAGAAATAGGGCAAGTGCTCCTGGGCCAAGTGCAGGTTCAATCGCTGCAAAACCAATTACTGGTGGAATAGCCCCTGAAATACTTCCGACAATCGTGTTACTAACATGCTTCCTTTTTGACCACATTGAATACAAAACAACATACGCGAATATTCCAACTAGTCCCCACATGCCGGCCGCAAATGATGCCGTAAATAACAAAATTTCACCTACAATTAAAAATGAGAGGGCAATAGTCATTACAAAATTCGGCTTAAATCTTCCTGTGACTGTCGGTCTTGACTTTGTTCGTTTCATTATCGGATCAATATCCCGATCAATGAAATTGTTCATGGCACCAGAGCCGCCAATAATTAAAGCCGCACCTAGCATGAGACAAACGAGTACATCAAGCTCTTGTAAGAAATGTCTACCAGTAAACTGAATTGCCAGAAACATTCCTGTAAACGTTGTGACAAGATTCGAGTTAACGATTCCAATTTTTATTAGTGCTAAGAAATCTTTTACAACAGATGTCGTTTCTGGATCAGTATTTCTAGTAGCCGAAAACGCACGACCGTTTGACATGTTACCTCTCCTTTCATTTTTGTAAGCATATTCCGCTAACAATAACTATAGCGAAATTTGCGATTGATTTCTAGACGTTTAGTGAAATTTAGATGAAGTTGTAAAATTTGCATTGTCTAGAAATATAATTAAAAAACAACATATCTATAGTAAAACATTTTCCAATTTGAATTGTGAAGGTTAAAGCACGAAATTATGAACAATTTGTGAAATGGAATGAACATCTAATACTCCCTACTCTTTACAAGTTGTATTTTAATTGTATTTTAGATATCATCTAGTAGCAGAAACATTACTTTCATGTAATATTGATAGATAAAGTAGGTGACTCATTTTATGCAAAACAACAGGTATATGAAGTGGTTTGCTGTTGCCGCTACAGTGGGAATGCTCCTTATTTTACTTGGCGGGGCACTCGTTACAAAAACCGATAGTGGCTTGGGCTGTGGTCGAAATTGGCCAGATTGTAATGGTTCTCTTATCCCAAAAGAAATTACAACTCCAGTCCTAATTGAATTCTCCCATCGTCTAGTATCAGGTATCGTCTCTATCTCCATTTTAGGCTTAACCATTTGGACATGGCGAAAACTTGGTCATATTCGTGAAGTAAAATTTTTAGGTTTTTTATCAATGTTCTTCTTAATAGCACAGGCGCTGATTGGAGCAGCTCAAGTGTTATGGGGGCAAGGAGACTTCATTCTAGCACTGCACTTTGGAATCTCACTTATTTCTTTTGCCGCCGTTCTTCTTCTTTCTATGATTGTATTTGAAGTTGATCGAAAATTTGATGCAGATAACGTATTTATTGGGAAAAAGTTACGTAGGCATACAATTGCTGTCACAATTTATTCTTATTTAGTCGTTTATACAGGGGCGCTTGTTCGACATACCGATTCTAGTCTAGTATGTCCAGACTGGCCATTTTGCTATAACGAAACACCTTTTGCACCACCAAATAATATGTACGAATGGGTACAAATGGGACATCGACTAGCAGCTATTATTATTTTTATTTGGATTACATACATAACTTGGCACGCTATAAAAGAATACAAGCAACAACGTGTTATTTATTATGGCTGGATTATCGCTTTCATCATAGTTATTCTACAAGTTTTAGCAGGTATGTTAGTAGTCCTTACTAAATTGAATCTGACGGTCGCATTATTACATTCTTTATTCATTTCAATGTTATTTGGTCTCCTCTGCTACATGATAATGCTTGTAGCACGTAGCAATTATAATGAAAAAAATAAGTAACTTCAGAAAAGGATTCGGCGCTGTCGAATCTTTTTTCTTTGTCTGCAGGCGCCTTCCTTAGTCTGCCATAACAATGCCATTATCAAACATGAACTTTACTAATAAAGCGTTACGTTCTATTACTTTTTTGATGGAAGAATGAAAGCTTACTTCAGTGATTTACTGCAAGATAACAACAGCATTAGGCAACTAAACACAATGTGAGCGGGTGGTATATAAGAGGATGTATTTACGATTGTAAAAGGTTTTATTAGCACTTCCGGCAATAAATTTATCTATCTTTATTTTATATCAAAAAAGTCTAGAGACAAAATAATTGATATGCACATCAATGTTTTTCAGTAGCTAGAATGTCCTATTACAGTTCGTATGTAGTTTCTACTATTCATTTAGACAAAAAGAAGGTTAGTAGTATGCATAGAAGCTTACTACTAACCTTTTTCTTTCGTCAATTATTCAATTTCTATTAATAAGTCACCTGTTGAAATAGCATCGCCCGCACTTGCGTAAACTTCTTTAACGATACCGTCTTTTGGAGCTTGTACTGTTGTCTCCATTTTCATAGCTTCTGTAATTAACAAGTGGTCACCACGTTTAACAGGACTACCTTTCGACACAACAACTTTTAATACCGTTCCTGGCATCGTTGCTCCGATTTGGTTCGGATTGCTTGGATCTGCCTTAAGTGCTATGCTGCCATCTACTTCTACCGTCATATCTTGAATCACGAGTTCACGTGATTGTCCATTTAACTCGAAGTATATAACACGCGTACCATCATGCTGTGGCTCACCAATCGATACAAGTTTAATAATTAACGTTTTACCTTTTTCTATTTCAACTTCGATTTCTTCCCCTAGCTTTAAGCCGTATAAGAAAGTTGGCGTATCTAAAACTGAAATATTACCGAATGATGCTAATGTTTTAGCATATTCTTCGAACACTTTCGGGTACAACGCATAAGCGAGTACATCCTTCTTTGTCACTGGACGTTGTAATTTATCTACTAATACTTCCTCTAACTGCTCAAAGTTAACTGGCTCTAACAGTTCGCCTGGTCGTACCGTAATTGGCTCACGTTCTTTCAACACTACTTTTTGCAGTGCTTCTGGGAAGCCACCATGTGGTTGTCCTAAATAACCTTGGAAAAATTCGATAACAGAATCTGGGAAGTCAATTGTTTGCCCACGAGTAATAACTGTTTCTTCATTTAACTCATTTTGCACCATGAATAACGCCATATCGCCGACTACTTTCGATGACGGTGTCACTTTTACGATATCGCCAAATAAAAGATTGACACGTGAATACATGCGCTTCACTTCATCCCAACGATCACCTAGTCCAACAGCTTTTGCTTGTTGCTGTAAGTTACTGTATTGACCACCTGGCATTTCGTGCACATAAATTTCAGAGTGCGGGCTAATCATGCCACTTTCGAAATCCTTATAGTATTTACGAACATCTTCCCAGTAATAGGAAAGCTTTTCAAGCGACTCAATATCAGCACGAATTTCTCGATTGCCGCCTTTCATCGCATAGTACAATGAGTTTGCACTTGGCTGTGATGTTAAACCAGCCATTGCGCCGAGCGCTGTATCTAAAATATCTACTCCAGCCTCAATCGCTTTTGCATATAAATAAATGCCATTGCCACTTGTATCATGCGTATGCAAATGAATTGGCAAGTTTGTCGACGCTTTTAGCTCCGAAATTAGGCGATAGGCAGCTTCCGGCTTCAATAATCCAGCCATATCCTTAATCGCTAAAATATGGGCGCCTGACGCCTCTAAAGCCTTCGCCATATCTTTGTAATATTGCACGGAGTATTTCGCACGGCCATCATCTAAAATATCACCTGTGTAGCAAATGGCTGCTTCTGCAATTTTGCCCGCATCTCTTGCCGCATCAATCGCGACTTCCATTCCTTTAATCCAGTTCAAGCTATCGAAAATACGGAATACATCAATACCAGATGCAGCCGACTCAGCGATAAAGGCGCGAATTAAATTATCTGGATAGTTTGTATAACCAACAGCATTAGCACCACGCAACAGCATTTGGAACAAGACATTTGGTATTTGCGCACGCAGTTTCGCTAAGCGCTCCCATGGATCTTCCTTTAAAAAGCGGTAGGCTACATCAAATGTTGCGCCGCCCCACATTTCAAGGGAGAAGAAGTTATGCATCATACGTGCTGTTTCATCTGCAATTTGAATCATATCTTGAGAACGGACACGTGTTGCTAATAAAGATTGATGCGCATCGCGGAATGTTGTATCCGTTAATAGTACATCTTGCTGTTGTAAAATCCACTTCACTAGCCCGTCGGCACCTTGCTCATCTAAAATTTGCTTTGTACCAGATAGCGGCTGCCCGTTTAAATCCACAAGAGGCTTGATTGGCTTAGTGAAAATCGGCTTAGCCTTATTTTCCACCCCTGGGAAACCATTTAATGTCACATTACCGATATAGCTTAATAGTTTTGTTCCGCGGTCTTGTCGTACCGGGAAGTTAAATAGTTCAGGTGTTGTATCGATAAAGCTTGTATCAAACGTACCTGCTAAAAATTTTTCATGCGTTACTACATTATTTAAAAACGGAATATTCGTTTTTACCCCACGAATACGGAATTCCTTTAAATTTCGGTCCATTTTCGCAGCGGCTTCTTTAAACGTCATGCCGGAAGTTGAAATTTTCACGAGCAATGAATCGTAATACGGTGTTACAACAGCGCCTTGGAAGCCATTACCCGCATCTAAGCGAACGCCAAAGCCACCACTTGAGCGATAAACCATTAGCTTTCCTGTATCTGGCATAAAGTCATTTGCAGGGTCTTCTGTTGTGACACGCGATTGAATGGCATAGCCGATCATCGGAATATCCGCTTGTTGTGGAATATGAATTTCCTCGCTATGCAAACCGTAGCCTGCTGCTACTTTTATTTGAGCATGTACAATATCGATGCCGGTAATCATTTCTGTAATGGTATGTTCTACTTGAATACGAGGGTTCACCTCGATGAAATAGAAATCATCACCTGCAACTAAAAATTCCACTGTCCCTGCATTTATGTACGAGACATTGTTCATTAATTGAACTGCAGCATCACAAATTCTGTTTCGTAAATCATTTGAAATCGAGTTGGATGGTGCAATCTCTACAACCTTTTGATGACGGCGTTGAATAGAACAATCACGCTCATATAAATGCACGATGTTGCCCATTTTATCGCCGATAATTTGAACTTCAATATGCTTTGGTTGGAGAATGCATTTTTCTACATAAACATCGTCTGAACCGAAGGCTGCTTTTGCCTCTGATTTAGCACGTTCATAAGCAGACGCAACGTCTTCCTTTGTTTGCACGACGCGCATACCGCGTCCACCGCCACCTAAAGAAGCTTTAATCATAAGCGGGTATCCATATTGTTCACCAAAGGCTTGTACTTCTTCTACAGAAGCAACTGGCCCGTCTGTACCTGGAATAACTGGAATATTTGCGTTAATGGCCTGTTCACGCGCTTTTACTTTATCACCAAACATATCTAAATGCTGTGAAGTCGGACCGATAAATAGAATGCCCTCTTCCTCACAACGACGTGCAAAATCCACGTTTTCTGATAAAAAACCATACCCTGGATGAATCGCATCAACGCCTGCATCCTTAGCGATTGCAATGATGCCCTCTATATCTAAGTACGCATCGATGGGCTTCTTACCAGCCCCTACTAAATAAGCTTCATCTGCTTTAAAGCGATGAAATGCCCCACTGTCTTCTCGTGAATAAATAGCGACAGTCTGAATGTTGAGTTCCGTACATGCACGGAAAATTCGAATTGCAATTTCTCCCCGATTGGCTACAAGGATTTTGTTGATTGATTCCATAGGTATCCCCCTTATGTTTGTGATTTACTTCTTTCTACCTTTTCGAACATGGAAACATTAACTAATATCCCCATAGCTAAAGATAGCAAAATTATAGATGTCCCGCCATAACTAATGAAAGGCAGCGTGACACCGGTTAACGGGATTAACCCGGTTGCACCCCCAAGATTGATAAACGATTGCCAGCCTATCCAGCTCGCAATACCTGCCGCGATCATACGCGCTAGCGGATCTTTTGTTCGCAATGCGATAGAAAAACCTTTGTATACAATAAATCCTAAACCACCTAAGACGATCAGAACTCCCCAAATGCCGAGCTCTTCCATCACAATTGCCATAATAAAATCGGTTTGCGGTTCAGGTAAATATCCTAATTTTTGAATCGATTGACCGAGTCCTCTTCCTTCTAAACCACCGCCGCCAATTGCATAATAACTATTGACCACTTGGTGACCTACACCATCCTCATAATCAAACGGATTAAAATAAGATTCGATACGTCCTTTACGGTTCCCTTTTAAAAGTTCACCTTTAAATAGCCAAAGCATGCCGAGAATGGCTACACCAAATGCCCCTAACACGCCAAAAAACTTCCAAAACGTTTTAAAAGGAATGCCACTAGCTGCTACAACGGATACGGCAATACCACATAAAATGATTACTGCCCCTAAATCTGTTTCAAATGCTACGCCAGCAACGACAAGTATCCAAAGAAAAATCGGATAAAAAATTTCGGTTGGCTGTAACTTTTCAAATGTATATTTTTGAGATTTTCGATAGAATGCTGCGGCAAAATATAAGATTATAAATAGTTTCGCATATTCGGAAGGCTGGAAATTACCAAATCCCGGTACATGAATCCAACTTTGGGAGCCTACATCTTCTGCCCCATTACCGGCTACTTTAACCCATGTAAAAAGCACAATTAACACAATTGTCAGCAACAGCATAATATTTTTATTTGCATAATGCTTATAAGGGAAAAATGCAGCTGCCACAAATGCTAAAGATGCGACCGCTAAATTAACTAGCTGTTTTCGGTAAAAGTAGTCTGCCGCTTGTTCTTTTTGGACGATTGCCACCATTATACTTGAACTATAAATCATCACTAAACCAAATATACTTAACAACAAAACAGTAAAAAATAATGGGTAATCAAAATTTTGAGCATATCGTTTTAAATATTGTTTCATTGGAAAACCTCGTTCTAGTAAAAAAACTCAAATCGCAAGCAGCGTTTGAGTTTTTTCTTTTTATTTGTCTGTATACGCGTCATGTAGTACAGAAAGTTCTTTCTCGAGTGAATCGAGAATGGCTTTGCCTTTATCGCGTTCAATTAGTCCTAGCTTCACAGCAAAGTCAATTTCACGTGAAAGGCCGAACATTTGTGTATCTAATACTTCTTCATATAAAGGGCATTGTGGCATCGTTAAATGATCCATCTGTACTCGAATGAGGCGAGCAATTTTATCTGCATCAGCTACTAAAAGCTCCAAAGCCTTCTCTTGAAAGGAAGTTTGTGATTTCGTATCCATGAGGACGCCCCCATTATCTGATATTTCTTCGATTCTATCTTAATAAAGTTTATCTTTTAGTCGATAAAAATGCAAGTGTCTTCGTTGGAAAATAAAGAATCCAAATTATATTTCTTTATTATCTCCTAGTATTAGCGTTATACTAATTCATGGATATACAAGATTTGAGGAGGATTTCTATTATGGAAACAATTATTCCTATCAAGGGTGCAGTTTCGTATCAACTTACATTAGATCCAACTGTATGGATTTTCGACGATCGTAAATTAGACTTAAATACGTACTTCCAAGCAAGAGAAGTAGAGGAAGATGCGGATACAAAATATATGCGTGAGGTCGGTGCTCACTGGTCTCGTGAAATAATGGAAGGTGCTACTTTCCCACCAACTTTAAAATCAGAGCGAAAATTCGATCGTAAAGGTATGGAAACAGGCACTTTCGGTATTGAATTAAGTCACTTCTTGAAAAATGCTGAAGTTAAACCAGAAGCGACAAAAATTGTTATTGAATGTAAAGATGGTGAAGAACATGGGTTTTCACTTGAAGAAGCACAAACACTTATTTTCAAATATAGTCAAGACGGCAAACCGTTAACAGAAGACGGACCCGTTCATATACTATTTGGAGACGGCTCAAATGTAGACAACCCTATCAAAAATGTATTAGCCATTCGTGCGGAATAAGGAGGGAATGCGATGCGCGTAAAATGTGTCATTTGCGATACGATTAACCAGTTAGATGATGATTTACCGTTAGCAAAAAAACTTCGGAATCGCCCGATTCATACGTATATGTGTGAGAACTGCCATGATCGCATTAAAGAAAATACAGTGGCACGAATTGAAACCGGCAACTTCCGTTTTTATCGCACCTCCCCACAAATGGATAAAGAATTTTAACAGAAGTGCCAGGCACTCACACAATTCTGAAAATTCCATAGGGAACTCAACAATACAAAACGCAAAACCTTATAAAAACAGGTTTTGCGTTTTTTAATTAGCCATTATTTTTAATAATCACTTTTTCAATTAATTCGACAACTTGATACATAATTGTCGCAAAGAAAGCGATAATGAGCAGTGACATTAACACAAGATTAAAGTTAAATACTTGGAAGCCGTAAATAATTAAATAGCCAAGTCCTTTTGAAGCGACTAAAAATTCACCGACAATAACGCCTACCCATGACAAGCCAACATTTACTTTTAAAGTCGAAATAATCGTTGGAAAAGAGGCCGGCAATATCACTTCTTTAAACGTCTGCCAACGGGTCGCACCAAAAGTTTGCAACACTTTACTATAATTAGGATCCACACCTTTAAAAGCGGTGTAAACGACGATTGTTGTAATAATAATTGAAATGAGCGCACCCATAGCTATAATGGAAAAATACCCTGGTCCAAGAGCGACTATTAAAATCGGGCCGAGCGCAACTTTTGGCATAGCGTTTAAAATAACTAAATAAGGATCCAATATTTTGGATAACATCGGAGACCACCATAAGACCGTGGCAATTAAAGTCCCTAACAATGTACCTGCGATAAAACCGATAATCGTTTCCATTAACGTTACACCAACATGTAACGTTAGCGAGCCGTCACTTACTTTTTCTATAAACGTCTGCCATACATGTGTTGGTGAGCTAAAAATTAACCGATCAATCCATTCAAGCCTCGATAATAGCTCCCAACCTCCAAAAAAGACAATTAAAATAATTATTTGATATAAACGAACAAACCGTTTTTCCTTTTTGAGCAATTGTTGATATTGCTTAAATAATGTATTATCCAAGGCTCTCCAGCTCCTTCCAAATCGTTTGGAATACTTCTGAATACGCTGGATGTTGCCTTACATCGAACGGTGACAATTGTTGTAACGCGACAGGTATGTCAAACACTTTATGCAACGTACCTGGATTGGCTGAGAAAAGAAAGACACGTTCACTCATTGCAATCGCCTCACCAATATCATGCGTGACAAGAATCGCCGTTTTTTGATAGGCATTTAATGTTTCGACAACTAAGTCCTCTAACTTTAATTTCGATTGATAATCAAGAGCAGAGAACGGTTCATCTAACAGTAAAATTTTTGGATTCACCGCTAATGTCCTTGCTAAGGCAACGCGTTGACGCATTCCTCCTGACAATTCTCTCGGATAATTACTTCCGACATGCGGCAGCCCAACTTCTTGCAAAAGCGCATTAGCCGTCACTTTATGCGTCTTATTATCATGCTGCATTATTTTTAAACCAATTGTGACATTGTCCTCAATCGTTTTCCAAGGAAATAAATAATCTTGTTGAAGCATATAGCCAATAAGTGCTTGATTGTGTGGCGCAATAATTTCCCCATCAATAAATACTTTGCCTTCAGTTGCAGGAAACAATCCAGCTATAATTGACAATAGTGTTGTTTTCCCACAGCCACTTGGCCCTATAAAGGACACAAACTCACCTTCGCGAATATCTAGGTTAATATCCCGTAAAACTTCCTTGGCCTGCGTACTAGAAAAATAACTATGGTGAATATGTTCTAGTTTTAAAAACGCCATTTACTCCGCAGCCTTTTTTGCAAATTTCGTATTCACAAGGTCTTCATATTTTACTCGTTGAGGAAGTTCACCTGCTTCCTCCATAATCGTTTGTAAGTTATCCCACTCCGCTTCATCCAAAATTGGATCGGTTGCGTAGGAACCTTGTGATTTATAACGCTCTACCACTGTCTCAATTAAAGATACATCGACATTTTCAAAATACGGTTGAATAATTTTCGCCACTTCTGCTGCACTTTTCTCTTGTACAAAATCTTGTGCTTTTTTCAGTGCATTTGTAAAACCTTGCACTGTTTTCGCATCATCCTTTAAGTAGCTACTTTTTGCCATAAAGGATGTGTATGGTAAATGGCCGGATTCTGTGCCAAATGAAGCAACAATATAACCTTTACCTTCTTTTTCGAATACACTAGCTGTCGGTTCAAACAACTGAACATAATCCCCAGTACCAGAAGCAAAGGCAGTGGCGATATTCGCAAAATCAATATTTTGAATAAGCGTCAAATCTTTCGTAGGATCAATGCCATGTTTTTTCAAGACAAATTCACCAGCCATTTGGGGCATACCACCTTTACGTTGCCCTAAAAATGTAGAACCTTTTAAATCGTCCCACGAAAAATTATCCATCTTTTCACGCGCTACTAAAAATGTGCCGTCTGTTTGCGTTAATTGCGCAAAATTTTGAATCGGATCATTTGCACCTTGAGCTGTTACATAAATCGATGTCTCAGACCCGACTAAAGCAATATCGATGCCATCTGACAGTAACGCCGTCATCGTCTTATCGCCTCCCGCAATCGTTTGTAGCTCTACAGAAAGTCCTTCATCTTCAAAGAACCCTTTTTCAAGCGCTACATATTGCGGAGCATAGAAAATCGAGCGCGTTACTTCTCCGACCTTTACTTTTTCTAGATCCGCTTTATTACACGCTGCCAACGAAAGGAGCAACAAAGCAAGTACACTTAACAATAAACCTTTTTTAAGCCAACGCATTCCATTTCCTCCTTGATTGATAAATAGCCTATCGAGACTAACTTATTCACCAACAAAGATTTCGGTGCGTATCCTATTAAATAAAAACAAATCGGAACATAAAACCTTCCCGATATAAGCAACGTTAGACAAAAAAACAGCCTTAGCAACTAAATGCTAAGACTGTTTTTATGGAAAGGAGCCAAGCTACGCTTCTTATTGATTGGCAGCTTGTTGCTCTTCTCTTTTTTCTCGCCACATACGTGTTTTGTATACAATTAAAATTAACGCCGCTACGATGAGGCCTTCAATCATAGGTAGGAATAACGCGAAAAATGTCAACATAATACATCCCACAAATAGGAACACATAAATGACAATATTTTGAGATAGCTTTAGCTTTTTTGCAAAGCCTAATTTATAGACAATTGCAGAAAGTACAAACACGAGAAGGAAAACAACATAGCCTGCCATTTCATAGCTCGGTAGATTTTCATATAAAAATCTTGTTATACCGGCCATTCTTTCATAAACCTTCGTTGACTCCTCTGCATTTGTAGGTGCAGCAACTTGAATAACATTTAGTTCACCCAATAAAGCGGACTTTATATCCAAGACTCCTCTTCCTTTCATTTCAGCGGAAAATTATTGTTCAGCGTTTTTTAATTTTTTCGCTGCTTTCTCACGTTCGTTTTTATCTAGGATTTTTTTACGAAGGCGAATAGATTCTGGTGTGATTTCTAAGTACTCATCATCACCTAAATATTCAAGCGCTTCTTCTAGAGATAAAATACGTGGTTTTTTAATAACATTCGTTTGGTCTTTGTTTGCTGAACGGATGTTTGTTTTTTGTTTCATTTTTGTAATATTTACAGTGATATCAGCGTCGCGGTTATTTTCCCCAACAATCATACCTTCGTAAATTTCTGTACCTGGCTCCAAGAATAGTGTACCACGGTCTTCAATTTGCATCATACCATAAGTTGTTGCTTTACCAGTTTCCATTGAAACTAGAACGCCTTGGTGACGACCACCGATTTTTCCTGGTAGTAATGGTTGGTAGCAATCAAATGTATGGTTAATAATACCGAAACCTTTTGTCATAGACATGAATTCAGTTGTATAACCGATTAAACCACGAGCTGGTACTAAGAACGTTAAACGAACTTGGCCACTGCCGTTGTTTACCATATCAAGCATTTCACCTTTACGAGTACCGATTGATTCAATAATAGAACCTACATTTTCTTCAGGTACATCGATTTGCACGCGTTCGAATGGTTCACATTTCACACCATCGATTTCACGCACGATTACTTGTGGTTTTGATACTTGTAATTCGAATCCTTCACGACGCATGTTTTCAATCAGGATAGATAAGTGAAGCTCACCACGACCTGATACTGTCCAAGCATCTGGAGAATCTGTATCTTCAACACGTAAAGATACGTCTGTTTGTAATTGAGCACGTAAACGCTCTTCTACTTTACGAGAAGTAACCCATTTCCCTTCACGACCAGCAAATGGTGAATTGTTTACTAAGAACGTCATTTGTAACGTTGGCTCATCGATACGTAATGGCGTAAGCGCTTCTTGGTGTTCAACAGGGCAAACTGTTTCACCTACGTTGATGTCTTCCATACCTGAAACGGCGATTAAGTCCCCTGCTTTTGCAGTCTCTACTTCTTCACGTTTTAAACCGAAGAAACCAAAGATTTTTGTTACACGGAAATTTTTCACTGTACCGTCTAATTTCATCAGCGCAACTTGTTGGCCTACAGAAATTGTTCCGCGGAATACACGGCCAATACCGATACGTCCAACGAAGTCATTATAGTCAAGTAATGCTACTTGGAATTGTAAAGGTTCTGCTGAGTTATCAACTGGTGCTGGGATAGACTCAATAATTTTTTCAAATAGACATTTCATATTTTCTTCTTGGTTAGCTGGATCAGCGTCTAGTGAAGCTGTACCATTGACACCTGAAGCATATACTACTGGGAAGTCTAATTGATCGTCATCTGCACCTAGCTCGATGAATAGTTCAAGTACTTCATCTACTACTTCTAATGGACGAGCTGAATCTTTGTCCACTTTGTTAACAACAACGATTGGTGTTAAGCGTTGCTCTAAAGCTTTTTTTAGTACGAAACGTGTTTGTGGCATACAACCCTCATACGCATCGACAACTAGTAAAACGCCATCTACCATTTTTAAAATACGTTCTACCTCACCACCAAAGTCGGCGTGTCCAGGCGTATCAAGGATGTTGATACGAGTTCCTTCATAATTTACTGCTGTATTTTTAGCTAATATCGTAATACCACGTTCACGTTCAATATCATTAGAGTCCATTGCACGTTCTTCAACACGCTCGTTTGAACGGAATGTACCTGATTGTTTTAATAATTGGTCGACTAAAGTAGTTTTACCATGGTCAACGTGGGCGATAATTGCGATATTGCGAAGATCTTGACGTAAGTTTGTCATTATTCCACTCCATATTCTTTTTTCGAATGTTTAACTGTGATATTATAGCACAAGAAGGATGTAAATGTCCTTATTAGAATTTCTATCATTCTAAAAAAATATTTTCAATCACAAATTTATTATTATATAGGGGGCTCGGCTATGAATCGTGGAAAATTCGTAATGGCCATTTATGCACTAGCAGCTGTGCTAGCAATGTGTTCTATCGGGTATTCAGTAGCAGCTAGTAATATAATTGGAGTAATAGCAGGCATTGTCGCAACTTGTGTCATTTTTATGACAGCCTTTAAAATGAAGCGTAAATTACGCGAACAAGGATTGCTTTAATGTTAGGTTTTCCTTTTTAACAATATGTATGTGTCCTAAATGACACAATTTCTTTGCTGAAGCTGTCCAACTATTGGATAGCTTCTTCTATACTTTATTATAAAAAGAGGCGATGTCTATTTCGTAGACAACGCCTCTTGCCATTTACAAATCATACTGCTACTTATTGCTCGTTTGCTAGGTAATCTAAAGTTGCTTGACCTAAAACATTTGCTGCAATGCGCAATGAACGTTCATCGATATCGAATTTTGGATGATGGTGGGGATAAACTTCTTGCCACGCTGGATTTTTTGCACCCGTAAAGAAAAATGCCCCAGGAATTTCTTCTAAATAGTAAGCAAAATCCTCACCGCCCATATTTGGATCAATAAATTCCACCGCTGTCACATCTGTTACTTTTCTTGCAGATGCCATAACATGCTCTGTTTCTGCTGCATGGTTAACGACAGGTGGGTAGCCACGACGGAATTCATATTCATAATCTGCCTTTGTTAAATAACAAGTTGCCTTTAATAGCTCCTCAATTTCACGCTCTAGTAAATCGCGCTCCTCCTCATGGAACGTACGTACAGTACCTTTCATATAGACTTGGTCAGCAATGACATTGAAAGGATTTAACGCCTCAATATGTCCAACAGATACTACAGCCGGACGTAAAGGATTTATACGACGTGCTACAAGCTGCTGAAGGTTGGTAATAAACTGCGCCGCCAGCAAGATTGAATCCTTCGTATCGCTCGGATTGGAGCCATGACCACCTTTTCCTTTGATCTTAATATAAATGGCATCAGCGGCAGCCATCAATGGTCCGATCGCTGTCTGCACTTTACCGAGTTCAATTGGTGCCCATAAATGGGTACCAAAAATAACATCCACACCTTCTAGACAGCCATCAGCAATCATGGATTTCGCTCCACCGGGTGCAAGCTCCTCAGCATGTTGATGAATAAACACAATTGTCCCAGCTAAGTTGTCCTTCATTTGATTGAATGCCTTCGCTAAAATTAATAAGGAAGCTGTATGGCCATCATGTCCACAAGCATGCATACGCCCTTTAATTTTTGATTGGAAAGGTAAACCTGTCTCTTCTGTAATAGCTAACGCATCAAAGTCTGCTCGTAATGCAACCGTTTTGCCCGGCTTGCCTCCTACTAACTTCGCCACAACACCATTGCCACCAACACCTTCACGTACCTCATGCCCTAAAGCACGATGAAAAGCCGCAATCGTTTTTGGTGTTTCAACTTCTTCAAAAGAAAGTTCCGGATTTTCATGGAAATGGCGACGAAGTGCAATCATTTCCTCTTCATATTGCTTTAATAAATTACCTAACTGCTCTTGCTGTAAAACTGTCATCGATTAACACTCCTTATTTTAAGTATATATAATCTCCAGGTCCTAGTGGTAAACCAAGCAAGAACCAAATGGCAAACAATATAATCCAACCGATTGCAAAGAAAACAGAAAATGGAAGTAAAGCGGATATTAGTGTACCAATACCGATATTTTTATCATAGCGTTTGGCAAACGATAGTAAAATAGCGAAATACGCTAGCATCGGTGTAATCGGATTTGTAATGGAATCCCCTACGCGATAGGCCATTTGTGTTACCGCTGGAGAATAGCCTAAGTAATAGAACATCGGTACAAAAATTGGCGCTAGTAATGCCCATTTTGCAGAAGCACTGGCGATTAATAAGTTAACGAACGCACAAATTAACACAAATCCAATCATCATTGGTAAACCAGTAAAGTTTAACGCTTGTAGAAGTTCAGCTCCTTTAATGGCTAAAATGGAACCGATATTGCTCCAGTTGAAAAAGGCAATCATTTGAGAAGCTGCAAATGCTAAGACAATAAACGGTGCCATATCAGCAATTGATTTAAAAATTTTCTCAGCAACATCCTTGTCATTTCTTACTTCTCTTGCCGCAAGACCATAGGCAAGGCCAGGTAAAAGGAAGAAAAATAACATAATCGGTACAATACCTGACATAAATGGTGAATTTAAAAAGCCACCTGTTTCAGGATCGCGTAAAAGACCATTAGACGGAATGACCGTAAATGCAATGATGGCAATATAAACAACTGTCACAAGACCTGCCCATCGTAAACCACGTTTTTCTAATGCTGTTAGTGGCTCTAACTTTTCAACAGTACCTTCAAATTTACCAAAGCGAGGCTCTGTAAACTTTTTCGCCACCCATGTACCAATGACGATTAATAAAAACGTCGAAGCAATTAAGAAATAATAGTTCATCGTTGCACGCCCAGTATACGTTGGGTCTGCAATATGTGCAGCCGATTCGGTAATTCCTAATAACAATACATCGAGTGAACTAATTAAAATATTGGCACTAAAGCCCCCAGCCACAGCTGCATATGTAATAATTAATCCGGCTAGTGGATTACGACCAATGCTCATAAAAATCATCGCTGCAATTGGCGGTAAAATGATAAATGCAGCATCAGCAGCTAAATTTCCGACTAAACCTGTGAAAATAATAAATGGCACAATTAATTTTTCAGGAGCTGACATCACCAGCTTTTTCATCACGGCAGAAATAAGACCTGTTTGCTCAGCTAAGCCAATACCAATCATCGTTACAATAACTAGTCCTAACGGAGCAAAGCCTGTAAATGTCGATACCATTTGCGTTACTATTAAGATAAGACCTTCTTGACTCAACAGATTTTTTACTTGAATAACATTTTCAGTACCTGGTTGAACTGCTGAAATGCCAAAGACTGATAATATCCATGATAAAACAAGCACTATACCTGCTAAAATAATAAATAAGGTAATTGGGTCTGGTAATTTATTGCCCGCCCTTTCAATGCTATCTAGCATTTTATCAATCCATGATCTTTTCATAGTTTCTGAATTTTTTTGCATAAACCCCTCTCCTTCTCTGTTTTAGTCGACTCTTGTGCTATTCAATGTAAACGACTATTTTAAGACGTTGATAGCATATGTCCTTAATACAAAGAAATCATATTTTTAGAATATTTTCAATATTTAATTTCAATTTAAGGAGATAATACTATGTATAAAATTAATGTTTTCACTGCTAAACTATCCCTCACATGGGTACAGCAACTTGAAAAAATTAAACCAGCTTTTTGCGACTTTCATTACCATCCCTACGCGGATTTCGAGCATTTGAAGACACTATTAACGCAACATTTAAGAACAGGAGACGGTGCACTTTTCAGCGGGCAAATCCCCTATTTTTTTGCACAAAAATATTTTTCAAATTTAGCTATACCTATGCTCTATTTTGATATTTCAGAACGTGATTTTTACCGTGCTTTAACAGAGTTATTTTATGATAATAAAATGACGATGGATCGAATTGCCATTGATTTTTGTTATGAGGAAAACGACTATTTAGGCATTCAGGAGTGGTCAATAGGAGCACAGCCTTATCTTTTTAGTCAAACAATGAATGAGTTCGCAAGCAATGATATTGTTGATAAAGCGGCTAACTGGCATATTCAATTACATCGCAACAATAAAGTAGATTTAAGCTTTACACGCATTGCAGAGCTGCGGGAGCGATTAGCACATGAAAATATACCGTTTATTGCGTTTCACCCATCACGCCACGCGATGCAATTAACGTTAGATCAGCTTGTAAGTCAACTACAGGTGCGACAACTTAAGCAAAATAAAGTAGTCGTTGTACATATTTTAATTCCGATAGATAAATCCAATATAGATGAATTAGAGTATCGGCAAATCGCTTTATATAAAGCCATTTTAGATTACAAGCAACTATATGCGAGCACCTTTATCGTGCACCGAGAAGCTTCATATATCGCTATTATTACAACCTATCAGCAATTTTTAATGACGACGAATGATTATACACATTGTCAACTTGTCGACTTTTTAGATGAGAAATTACCGTTTCCCGTTAAAATAGGATGGGGTATTGGTAACACACTTACTGAAAGTCAGGAGTTTGCAAAAAAGGCCGCAACCCTCTGTTCTTCTAAGGAGACACAAGGTTATATTATTGATAATGCAAAAGAAATTGGTCCATTACTGTACGGGGCATTATTACAGTTTGACAACGACAAACAGCAGCACTTACAAAAATTAAGCGCTGCTCATGATATCCCTTTATTGCAATTACAAAAAATAGAGGCTGTGATGGACAGACTAGCAACAACGATTGTTAATGGAGACATGTTAAGCTCACATTTAGGCATTACTGTACGCTCCGCCAACCGCATTTTAAAACAGCTCTATGAAAAAAAATTAGCGATTGAGCTGCCAAGCGTAACGTCTACCACACGGGGACGTCCGAAAAAATATTATCAAATCCAGCTCGATTAAAGACAAAAAAACTGTTTAGGAAAAAAATAATCCTAAACAGTTTTTTATGTAAAATTTACAAATCATAAGGCACAATATATTTTTCTAATAGTTCATGGTGAATAGCAGGATTGGCAATAATAAAAGCATCTTGATGTAATAAGTCGACTTCTTCTCCGTGCAAATTCGTTGTTATAGCCCCTACTTCTTGCGCAATAATTGTCCCTCCGGCAATATCCCACGGAGATAATCGCATCGACACGTAAGCATCTAGTTTCCCGCTGACAACAAAAGCTATTTCCATTGCTGCAGATCCATAGGAACGTGTACCTCGAACCTTACGAACTAAATCAATTACTTTTTCATGATGGATATGTCGATTTGGAGCAACCCAGTGTGCATTAATACCAATAACTGACTCTTCAATTTTGACAGGTTGCAATTTGCGAAGTGGAGACGCGTTATACCAAGCCCCTTCCCCTGCAACTGCATTAAATAAATCTTCACGCATGACGTCATATATGTAACCAAGTTTCCCAATACCGTCAATAAAAATCCCTATCGAAATCATAAAATGTCGATGTTGCTTGACAAAATTCATCGTCCCATCGATTGGATCAATAATCCAGACAACGCCGTCCAATGATTCGACTTTTTCACCCATTCCCTCTTCACCTAAAATTTGATGAGTAGGGTCAAATGATTTAATTTTTTCGATGAAAAATAATTCTGTTTCACGGTCTATATTTGTCACAAGGTCATTCGCATTCGATTTTGTTTCAATGACTAAATTATACGAAAATGCATCACGAATACGTTTTCCCGCTTCAACTATAATCGTTTGCGCAAATTGATCGATTTGCTTTAAATCCATAAAAACCCACCCTTCGAATATAGAAAACATTACGCTCGTTCAACGCGCTTTTTGCTCGCCATTGGCTCAAGAATAAAGCTAGTGCGCTACGTATTCCAAACATTTTCCCGTTTCCATATTTTTCGAACATGAAACGAGAGTCCAATACTATATTACACCTTTAAGACAGCTGGATGTGTAACGCCATAACTAAAAAATGAAAAACAACATTTTCTATTATGAGATATTGTCTATTTTACCCTTTATAACAACAAAAATCACCTGCTGTCGGAATATTCAGCAAGTGATTTTCATATGGGGGTCAATTTTTTTTTACGCATAGGCGTGCAAACTTTCCAGCTCCATCCGTATTTCTGCTAGTCGCTTTTTACTTTTTGCAATTTCACCCTCATCTTTGTCATTCATCGCTGCAAATAAAGAGGCTAATTCATAATCTAATTCTAATTGTAAAATGCGTTCATATTGCTTTTCAATGTCAACTTTACGTATAATTTTTACGACTTGTTTCATAAAAGTCACTTCCCTTTTTTTATTTTTTTACAAAACCTAATAAAATTCGATAAAGTTCTTGTTATAAGATTTTTTCCCATTTTTTTAATAAAATAAACCTTATAATCGAAAGGAGTTATTACCAATGCCTACCCTAAAATGGACTAATAAAGATTTCAATGTGTTTCAAATAAATGGTTTAGAACAACGAATGGATGCCTTAAATTCCTGTGTACGACCAAAATTCCATAAACTTGGAGAAGACTTCTCCGCCTTCTTTTCCAGCCATCTTGGAGAAGAATTTTACCCCCATGTTGCCAAACACGCCCGCAGAACGGTGAATCCACCAAGTGACAGTTGGGTTGCTTTCGCTCCTTATAAAAGAGGCTATAAAGCATTGCCTCACTTTCAGATTGGTCTTTGGAGCACACATTTATTCATCGTCTTTGCTATTATTTACGAAGCACCGCAAAAAAATTTAATGGCACAGCGTTTACTAGACAACAAAACCTTGCTACAACAGCTTCCGGACGATTTTATTATTTCTGGAGACCATATGTCACCAGCTGCTATTTCGATGCAAGATGCAAAAGAAGAAAAACTAGAAGAAGTGCTTATACGTTTGCGTGATGTGAAAAAAGGGGAGTTTTTAGTTGGTCGCCATATTCCACGAGAAGAAGCAATCAAAATGTCCGCTAAACAATTCCAACAATTAGCAGAAGAAACTTTCCAAACATTACTTCCTATTTACAAAATTATTCATGGAAAATAATTTAGGCATATGATTTCAAAAAATGTGGAATACTAATCATACAAGAACAACAACTTTAAAAATGAGCTGGTGAAACCGGAATTTTATAAGGTTTTACAAAAATTGCACGAGGCTTATTAAGAGCTGTATTGTTTTTTGAGGTGTTGTGAGGAGTACTCAGCTTAAATAGGCGATTAATCATTCGCCATTATTGGACATTGTACGAGCTGTTCCCATCCCTATTCATGAACATTTTGTTACAAAAATGATATTGCTGTAGTTTATGCAAATAATGTACAAATAACACCAGACTTTTGCTGTTGATTTATGAAAAAAATGTTATAAAAAAATCCGCAGCGCTTCCGTAGACCTCTACAGAAAGCTGCGGTTTTTCTCCATAAAAAAAGGCGCTAGGGTAGACCCTAGCACACTTCCATGGTCATTTAACGTCGTGGCTGCTTTGGAACTACTTTAATCATAGTTCCATCTGCACCTTCTTTTGCTTGTTTCACAACCGGATAGCTAACATAGCCACTAGCCTCTTCAAATTCACGAAAAATTGTTTTTTCCTCTGCTTGTGAAGGAACAATTTCTTTAAAGCGACGATATTTAGCCATCATTACTTCACGTTTAATGCCCTTTTCATAAGCTAGTTCGATGCCTTCAAAAAATTTCACAACATCGACAATCTCTTCAGTCGACCAATCAATCGAAAACGGATAAGAATATTCCATTTGGACTTTACCACCTTTACATTAGTGTCCCCATTTTAACCGGATACTTTCCGCTTCTGCAACCATTCGTGTTATCAGCTCATCGACAGTTGGGATATCACGAATCATACCTGTAACTTGTCCTGCCCAGCCGATGCCTGCGTCCTTGTCTCCATCGTAAATAAAACGCTTATTCGCACTACCGCTTATATAGTCTTTTAATGCCTCATAAGAAGGTGTTGCACGTTCTATTTCTAAAATTTTCTCTGTGAAATCACTACGCAATGCGCGTGCTGGTGCGCCAATGGAACGTTTAATAACTGTTGTATCTGCCTCAGAACTAGCGAGTAAGGCATCTTTATAGGCTTGTGATGCATCGACACATTCCTTCGTTGCAATAAAACGTGTACCCATTTCAATGCCCTCTGCACCAAGTGCATGTGCAGCCATCCAGCCGCGACCATCGCCAATACCACCAGAGGCAATAACAGGTATTTTCACACTATCCACCACTTGCGGGACGAGTACCATTGTTCCAACGTCATCACGACCTAGGTGACCCCCCCCTTCTTGTCCAACGACCATCACAGCATCTGCTCCTAGCTCTTCCGCTTTTTGTGCCTGTCTACGAGCTGCTACAAGAACCAGTTTTTTAATTGTTGTTCCTGCAAGTATATCAAATATCGGCGCTGGGTTACCGCCAGTCATTGTCACTACAGGTACATTTTCTTCTACAGCAACTCGTACCATCTCTTCATAGCCAGTGCCATGCATACCGATAGCAAAATTTACACCAAATGGCTTATCTGTTAACGTTCTTACTTTATGAATTTCCGCACGTAATAAGTCCGGATCTCGTAAACTCATAGCCGTTATTTGCCCAAGACCGCCAGCGTTCGACACTGCTGCTGCTAAATCTGCATAAGCTAAATAGGCTAATCCCCCTTGAATAATTGGATATTTTATTTGTAAAAGTTCAGTGATACGTGTCTCCCACTTCATCGAATCTCTCCTTTCGTACCATACTAACTTCTCGTCATCATGAAAAAATCCTTTTATTTTTTTAATTAAAGGCTATTTTTTCATGTCGTTAGGTGCTATAATTCATTTGTTTTCTTAGATATTATAAAAGTGAGGTGGTACCTGCGTTGTCACAATTAGAGACTCCATTGTTCGACGTATTACTAAAACATCGGAACAGACATCCAATTCAGTTCCATATTCCAGGCCATAAGAAAGGGCACGGTATGGATCCTGCTTTCCGAGAATTCGTCGGCGACAACGTTTTATCAATTGATTTAATTAACATTGCTCCACTAGACGATTTACATTCACCAAAAGGTGCTATCAAGGATGCGCAAGCACTGGCAGCAGAAGCCTTTGGTGCTGATCATACATTCTTTTCCGTTCAAGGTACTAGTGGCGCCATTATGACGATGATACTGACCGTCGTCGGTCCAGGTGATAAAATTCTAGTACCACGGAATGTTCATAAATCCATTATGTCAGCGATTGTATTCGCTGGTGCCATTCCTATTTTTATTCATCCTGAAGTAGATAGTGAATATGGCATTTCTCATGGTATTTCTGCGGAAGCAGTTGAAAAAGCATTAAATGCTTATCCGGACGCAAAGGCTGTTCTTGTCATTAATCCAACCTATTACGGCTTCTCAGCGGATTTAAAACGCATTGTCGAAATTGTCCATCGTCGTAATATACCAGTCGTTGTCGATGAAGCCCATGGGGTTCACATTAAATTCCATGACGAGCTACCTTACTCGGCAATGGAGGCTGGCGCTGATATGGCTGCAACAAGCGTACATAAGCTTGGTGGCTCTATGACGCAAACATCGATTTTAAACGTTCGTGAGGGCCTTGTTTCTGCCAAACGCGTACAAGCGGTATTCTCGATGCTTACAACAACGTCAACATCTTACCCATTACTTGCGTCGCTCGACACAGCACGTCGTCAGCTAGCAATTCATGGCTATGATTTAATCGATGATGCACTGCGTTTAGCAAAAGATGCACGCAAACGCATTAACCAAATACCACATTTAAAATGCGCAGGCAAAGAAAAGCTTCACTCATCAGCAACATATGATATGGATCCATTAAAGCTATTAATAAGTGTAAAAGACTTAGGTATTTCTGGCCACCAAGCAGAAGAATGGTTGCGCCACAATGCTAATATAGAAGTGGAATTATCTGACTTATACAACATTTTATGTTTAGTGACATTAGCAGATACAAAAAAAGAAATTAATCTTCTTATTAATGCATTAAGTCGTATGTCAAAAGCATTTGATTCAGAAGCTGCTATTACGGAGGCAATGGTGAATGTGCCTGAAATTCCAGCACTAGCAATGTCACCTCGTGATGCTTTTTATGCAGATACAGAGGTAGTGCCTCTTGCAGAAGCGGACAATTGTATTTGCGCTGAATTTATCATGGTCTACCCACCTGGGATTCCTATTTTTATTCCCGGGGAAATAATTACGCAAGAAAATATTCATTACATTCAAATGAATATTGAAGCAGGTTTACCCGTTCAAGGACCTGAAGATACTACATTAAAAACCATTCGCGTTATTAAAGAACGTAAAGCGATTTATTAAAACTTTAAAGCTACGTCTTCTAAATATAGAAGACGTAGCTTTATCATTTCTTATAATGACCCCTTAATAACCATCTCACCAAAAACTGTTCCTATCATTTTTCATGATTAAAATTCATTTAATTTTTTTCTCAATTTATATAGCAGCGTATGATTTAAGCGCTGAACATGCTCCTTATTTTTCACCAATATTCTATAAGCATCTATGAGGGCTACTGCACGTATTAACAGGTACACTCCAATTGCAATAAAAGCTATTAATATTGGATAGTAGGGCATTAAAACGTCTGAAGCCACCAATCCTTTTTTTACTAATAAGAACGATATTCCTCCTGCTACAATAAAGCTTATGCCTATTACCAAAATCCTCGTATTCTTTTTCTTAACTTGCTCGTATCTACTAGTCAATTCTGTCAGGTAATTGTGATCAAAAAGCAATGCTTCTTTTTTAAGTATTGCATAACGATCTTCTTCAATAAAACCTGCTGCTAACATGCCAATTCCAAAAACAGCAATTATACTAATTAAGATAGTATAAATTAAAGGCTCTTGTTGAAAAAGAAAATAAGGTATGGTGGATGCAATAAGGAGACTAAATCCACTAGAGAAGTATTGTGAGATTTTGCGTTGCGATACAACATAGCCTTCTGCCATTTCCTTACTTACATAGTATCCATGTTCACTTTCATGATAATCTTCAACTGTATCCTTTAGTAAATAATCAATGGACACTTCAAAAATATACCCAAGCATTAGAAGCTTTTCTGTTTCGGGAAAACCTTGATCATTTTCCCATTTACTAATAGCTTGCCTAGTTGTATTTAATTTCTCTGCTAGTGCTTCTTGCGATAAAGCTTTTTCTTTTCTTAATTTATATAACTTTTCACTAAATTTCATAGCTGAACTCCCCTTCCTTTTGTTAACATCATTTTATTAAAACATTCCCTTTTATTCCATATTCCAGGGAGTGCACTTTGTCAACGTCAGGTTGCAATTATGTAATGGCGTGCAGTTTCTTCTACATTTTGTTTTTTTGTTCAATATAAGAGATATCACAAATTATACAATGAAAGCGAAAAGTTAGATTACGTGTTGGACATTACTTACAATATGGATAAGGGAGTGAAATGCATGAATATATGGGATGAACGATTTAACACAACTGAATATGTTTATGGGGAACAACCAAATGCATTTATAGAAAACTATGTAGATTTGTTAGAGGGGTATGTAAATGTAGCTGCATATGCTGAAGGCGAAGGAAGAAATGCTGTTTTTTTAGCTTCTAAAGGGCATCGTGTAACAGCTTTTGATTATGCGAAAAGCGGTCTGGAGAAAACACATCAACTAGCCAAAAAACAAGGTGTGTCTGTTCATACCGAACTTATTGATTTACTACAAGATGACTTGCCAGTAGCAACATTCGATGCAGCGGTCATGGTGTTTGGACATTTTCCCGCGGAGCAGCAGCATCGCGTTTTTCAACGCATCGTCCATTCTGTTAAACCCGGCGGTCGCATTATTATGGAATTATATTCCATTCATCAACTATCGTATGCGACAGGTGGTCCTCAACAGCTAAATTTATTGTATAATCCAGTGTCTGTCCTTACTTGGTGTCAGCCTTATAAACTGATTCATTTCTTTACAGGTGAACAAATACGTCAGGAAGGTACTTTACACACAGGACTTGCACATACAATTCAATTGGTGATTGAAAAATCTTAGTTCAAAAGGTCACATCCCTTTACAAGCACTATAGCCACCTTGTAAAGGGTCTTTTCTTACATGAATAAATAAACAAAGAGCGGACATAGAAACGCCCCTATAATCGCTGTTAAGCCCATAGAAAGCGATCCTACAGATAATTCTTGTTCACCATACTCTCTTAGCTTCACAAGCCCGACACCGTGCGATGCACTTCCTACTGCTACACCTCGACTTACAGCTGAATCGATTTTGCCATATTTAATGACTAACGGGCCAATGATCGCTCCTACAAAACCTGCAATCATAACAAAAACTGCTGTTAAAGAAGGAATTCCGCCAATCGTTTCACTGACTTGCATACCTACCGGTGTCGTTAATGATTTAGGCAAAGCTGTCAGCATCCAACTATCCTTTACACCGATCCATTTTAGCATGATGAAAATTGTCATCAATCCAGTAAACATTGCGATACAAATCCCAGATATAATGGAGACTTTATATTTCAGAATAATGGCTCTTTGATTGTAAAGTGGGTATGCAAGTGCCACCACTGCTGGACCGAGCATTTTTTGGAGCCACTCCCCACCAACCATGTAGGTTGCATATGGAATATGAAAAACAAGTAAAATGACGGCACTAACAATCGTTGTTGTCACTAACGGAATCATTAAAGGATGTGGGAATCGTTGATAAAGCTTTGTAAATACATAAAATAGCAAAATCGTGCCAAGCACAACAATCAGTTCAATCAACAGATAATTCCCCTTTCCCTTCTTCGACATTCACTGCTAGTTCCTTTTTTGCTAATTCTCTTTTTTCAATGAGTTGAGTCACAAGTCCAGATAAATAGATAGCAATTAACGTGCTAGCAATGACTGCCAAAATAATAAGCAAACCCGTTGTGGACATTAATTCTGGATAATCAATAATACCAACCGTTGCTGGAATAAAGAACAATGTTAATATACCAATTAAAAAACCGGCACCATCTTGAATGTATTCTACTTTTATTATTTTAAAATTGAGTGAAAGTGCTAACAGCAGTAGGCCAATGACACTTCCAGGAAGCGGAATGTGCAAGTAAGACACAATCCCAACACCGATGTAGTAAAAAATATTAAGTATGCCAATCTGGATAATTATACGAATAATCCGTATGACTATCATCGTAAAATTTTGCTTCAACATTTCGTCACGTTTCCCCCCCTGTAACGCTTATTCTACAACTGCAGGAATTTTCTGTCTATTATAATTTTAGAAAAACAATAGAAAAAAGAGGCGACCTAAACGTTCATCGGCCACTCTCTTTTGTATAAAAACCTCTTCACAACGCAGTTTTGTCTTCAATCTAAAACTAAATAATTTGAGTAAAAAACACCAGCTACAAGGCGTGTCCAGCACCGCCGTCGATATTGACAGCAGTACCGGTTACATAACTTGCTGCATCGGAAACTAAAAACGTAATAACATTGGCAGCTTCTTGTGTTTCGCCTACACGTCCAAGCGGAATCGTTTGACCAACTTGTTGAGAGTAGTCTTCCCAAGACATTGCTGGTGCTTCTATTTTCCATCGCTTCTCGATTTGATCGCTTCGAATTAAGCCAATACAAACCGAATTGACACGAATATTATCTTTTCCTAAGTCCTTGCTCATCGCTTTCGTTAAAGCTAGTCCAGCTGCGCGGCTAACCGTTGTCGGAAGTGAACTGGCAGGTGGTGTTTTCGCCATTACAGCCGTTACATTGACAATCGCTCCACCGCCGACCTTGCGCATATGTGGTACGGCATACTTAGAACAATTAATAGCACCAAACACTTTTAAATCAATATCAGCTTGCCACACTTCACTACTAACTGTTTCAAATGGATTGGCAGATGCTGTCCCCGCATTATTAATGACAATGTCTATACGCCCAAAATGCTCCACAGTGCGTTCGATTAGCTTTTTACAATCTTTCTCTTTTGTAATATCAGCTTGTACAATCAACACTTCTTCGCCCGTTTCGTTTTTTATACAGCTAGCGGCCACTTGTAGCTGTTTTTCGCCACGTGCACTAATTACTACCTTTGCGCCTTCTTTCACAAGTTGCATGGCCGTATAATATCCGATGCCTTTACTTGAACCTGTAATAATCGCTACTTTTCCCTTTAAGCCTAATTCCATATCGTCCCACCTCTATGTTTTCAATAAGTTTTTAATAGTTTTACTGTATCAAAGTTAGTAAAATTATACAAAAAAACGACTATAAAGCTTATAAGCTTTATAGTCGTGTATATGTGTTCAATTATTTTTTAGCTACAATATGGATTGGGTTCCCTAGTAATACTTCAGCAGCTTCCATCGTAATTTCACCTAAAGTTGGGTGAGCATGGATTGTTAACGCGATATCTTCAGCAGTCATACCGCCTTCGATTGCTAAGCCCATTTCAGCGATCATATCAGATGCACCAGCACCTACGATTTGAGCACCGATTAATAAGCCATCTTCTTTACGCGCAACAAGCTTCACGAAGCCTTCTGTTTGGTTTAGTGCAAGTGCACGACCATTTGCGGCAAATGGGAATTTCGCTGCAGTATATTCAATACCTTCTGCTTTTGCTTGATCTTCATTATAACCAACTGTCGCCATTTCTGGATCAGTGAAGCATACAGCAGGAACAGCTAAATAGTCTACGATTGATTTCTCGCCAGCGATTGCTTCAGCAGCCACTTTACCTTCATAAGAAGCTTTGTGTGCAAGCTGTGGACCCGCTACGATATCACCAATTGCATAGATGTTTGGAATGTTTGTACGGCATTGTTTGTCAACATTAATGAGACCACGTTCACCGAATTCAACGCCAACACCTTCAAGACCCATTTCGTCTGTATTTGGACGACGGCCAACTGTTACTAATACATAATCAGCTTCGACTTTTTTCTCTTCTCCGCCAACTTCATATGTCACCACTACGCCGTTATCTGTTTCTTCAACACCTTTAGCAGATGCGTTTACTTCAATTTCAACGCCTTTCTTTTTAAGGCCTTTTTTCACGATTTGCGTCATTTGCTTTTCGAAACCAGCTAAAATATCTTTGCCGCCTTCGATAATTGTTACTTGTGAACCAAGGTTTGCATAAGCCGAGCCTAGCTCTGTACCAATGTAACCTCCGCCGATAACTACTAATTTACCAGGAACTTCTTGTAACGAAAGTGCACCAGTAGAGTTCAGTACACGCTCTGAGAATTTGAACGTTGGAATTTCAACTGGACGAGAACCTGTTGCGATAATAACATTGTTAAATGTGTAAGTTTGAGCAGATTCACCATTGATGATACGCACTGAATGAGCGTCAACGAAATACGCTTCACCTTGTACGATTTCAACTTTATTACCTTTAAGTAAGCCTTCAACACCGCCAGTTAATTTTTTAACAACGCTGTCTTTAAAAGCTTGTGCTTTTGAAAAGTCTAGTTTCACATCAGAAGCGATGATACCCATGTCATCTGAATGTTTAGCATGCTCAAAGCGGTGACCAACTGAAATTAATGCTTTTGATGGGATACAACCTACGTTTAAGCACACACCACCAAGTACATTTTTTTCAACGATTGTTACTTTTTGGCCAGTTTGAGCTGCACGAATTGCTGCTACATATCCTCCAGGACCTGAACCAATGACAAGAGTATCTGTTTCGATTGGGAAATCTCCTACTACCATTTTGTTACGCCTCCATTAATAATAATTCTGGCTCACTTAACAAACGCTTTAAGTGATTTAAAGCATTTTGCGCAGTGGCTCCATCGATCATGCGATGATCAAAGCTCAATGATAATGCTAACACAGGTGCAGCTACAATTTCACCATTTTTTATTACAGGTTTTTCTGCAATTCGTCCAATACCTAAAATCGCTACTTCAGGATGGTTAATTACTGGAGTAAACCATTGACCACCTGCAGAACCGATATTTGTAATAGACATAGAAGCACCTTTCATTTCATGTGGTGCAAGTTTACTTTCACGTGCTTTTGTCGCTAAGTCATTAATTTCATTAGAAACCGCAAAAACAGATTTGCGATCTGCATGTTTAATAACTGGCACTAGTAAGCCTTTTTCTGTATCTGCTGCAATACCGATATTGTAGTAATGTTTTTGAATAATTTCTTGTGTTGCATCATCTAACGAGCGGTTAAATTCTGGGAATTCACGCAATGTTGAAACAAGTGCTTTTACTACATATGGTAAATACGTCAGTTTGACACCTTTTTCAGCAGCGATATCTTTGAATTTTTTGCGATGTGCCACAAGAGCTGTTACATCTACTTCATCCATTAGCGTAACATGAGGCGCAGTTTGTTTTGAATGCACCATCGCTTTAGCAATGGCTTTGCGAATACCAGACATTTTTTCACGTGTTTCTGGGAATTCACCTTCAAGCACAACTGGTGCAGCTGGTGCAGTTTCTTGTTGCGTAGCTGCTTGGTCTTGCGCAACTGGCGCTTCTTCAGTCTGTGCTGCTCCTCCACCATTTAAGAAGTTCTCGATATCTACTTTTAGAATACGGCCATTTTTGCCCGTACCTGTTACTTCATGAATATTGACATCATTGTCTCTTGCAAATTTACGCACGGATGGCATTGCAATAACACGTTTAGAATGATCTGTTGTCTCTTGCTTTACTGCTACCTCCGCTGTTGCTGGTGCTTCTGGCGCTTTTGGTGCTTCTTCTTTCGCTGGCGCTTTTGCTACATCTTGACCAGTTTCAGCTGTTGACTGTACTTGTGCTTCTGTTTTTGCTGCTGCATGATCGTCGCCTTTAAGCTTTAAATCTTCATAGCCAGGAGCATCTAAACGAATTAATACATCGCCAACGACAGCAACTGTACCTTCTGCTACTAAAACTTCCTCTACTTTTCCTTCAACTGGTGAGGGGATTTCTACGACAGCTTTATCGTTTTGTACTTCACAAAGAATATCGTCTTCTTTTACTGTATCCCCAGCTTTTACGAACCATTTTACAATTTCGCCTTCGTGAATACCCTCGCCGATATCCGGTAATCTGAATTCAAATGCCATGTGTACCCATCCTTTCTCTTTGCTCTTCTTCGAATATGCAAGCTACATTAGAATGTTAAAACTTTTTTCGCTGTTTCCATTACATCTTTATAATTCGGTAACCAAACACCCTCAGCTTGTGGGAATGGGTACACTGTGTCTGGTGCTGCTACACGAAGTACAGGAGCTTCTAAGCTCAAAATTGCACGTTCTGTAATTTCAGCGACAACATTTGCAGCAATACCTGCTTGTTTTTGTGCTTCTTGAACAACGATTGCTCGGCCTGTTTTTTCAACTGACGCAATGATTGTTTCAATATCAATTGGTTGAATTGTACGTAAATCAATCACTTCTACAGAATGACCTTCTTTTTCAAGTTCTTCTGCCGCTTTTAAGCTTTCGTGTACCATTAAGCCATAAGCAATGATCGTTAAGTCTTTCCCTTCACGTTTTACATCAGCTTTTCCTAGTGGAATTTCGTATGCTTCTTCAGGTACTTCTTCGCGGAATGAGCGATATAATTTTAAATGCTCTAAGAAAATAACTGGGTTATCATTGCGAATAGAAGAAATAAGTAACCCTTTCGCATCGTAAGGCGTTGATGGTACAACGACCGTTAATCCTGGTTGTGCTGTCATTAAGCTCTCTAAACTATCAGAGTGCATTTCTGGCGTATGCACACCACCACCGAATGGAGAACGGATTGTAACAGGTGCATTGTACGTACCACCGCTACGGTAGCTTAATCGTGCTAATTGCCCGCTAATTGAGTCCATTACTTCATAAACGAAACCGAAAAATTGAATTTCAGGAACTGGTCGGAAACCTTGAAGAGAAAGACCGATTGCTAAGCCACCAATACCTGACTCTGCTAATGGTGTATCGAATACACGGTCAACACCAAATTCTTTTTGCAGGCCTTCAGTTGCACGGAAAACCCCACCATTGACGCCTATATCTTCCCCGAATAAAAGAACGTTTTCATCGTTTTTTAATTCTGTGCGAAGCGCATCTGTAATCGCTTGAATCATCGTCATTTGTGCCATAGGTTATTTCGACTCCTTCTCTTTGTAGATTTCATACTGTTCTTTTAAGTTAGATGGCATTTCGCCTTTATACATATTTTCCATTAATTCTGTTACTTTTTGTTTTGGTGCAGCGTCGGCTTTTTTAATGGCCTCTTTAATTTCTTCTTTTGCACGTTCTATAACAGCCTCTTCTTTTTGCTCATCCCATAAACCTTTGCCTTCTAGGTATTTACGGAAACGAACGAGTGGATCTTTTAGAGCCCATTCGTTATCTGTATCTGATGTACGGTAACGTGTTGGGTCATCACCAGCCATTGTATGTGGACCATAACGGTAACACATTGTCTCGATGAAAGTAGGGCCCTCGCCATTGATTGCGCGCTCACGTGCATCACGTGTTGCAACATAAACTGCAAGCGGGTCCATACCATCCACTAAAATACTTGGAATGCCTGCTGCAATACCTTTTTGTGCAATAGTTTTAGCAGCCGTTTGTAATTCACGTGGTGTAGAAATCGCAAATTGGTTGTTTTGTACGATGAAAATAGCAGGCGCTTTAAATGCACCAGCAAAGTTCATACCTTCGTAGAAATCACCTTGTGAAGACCCACCATCACCTGTATAAGTAATCGCTACCGCTTTTTTACCTCGTTTTTTAATACCAAGTGCCACCCCAGCAGCTTGGATATATTGTGCACCGATAATGATTTGTGGTGCTAAAACGTTTACACCTTCAGGAACTTGATTGCCCATGAAGTGACCACGTGAGAATAAAAATGCTTTATCTAACGGTAAACCATGCCACACAATTTGTGGTACATCACGGTAACCTGGTAAAATCCAGTCTTCTTTTTCTAATGCAAAATGTGAAGCAAGTTGTGATGCTTCTTGTCCTGCTGTTGGTGCGTAGAAGCCTAAGCGACCTTGACGGTTAAGAGAAATGGAACGTTGATCTAAAATACGTGTATAAACCATACGCGTCATTAACTCAACTAACTCTTCATCTGTTAATTTCGGATCTGCCTCTTCATTTATAATTTCGCCTTCTTCGTTCAAAATTTGAAACATTTCAAACTTATCTTCGATTTCAGCTAGCGTTTGTTGTGGATCAATAATATTATTGTTTTTCTTGCTCATTTGTCACATCTCCCTTTCAACTGTATTAAAATAAATCACATTCAAACTAGTACAACTTATTCTTAGCACTCAGTATACTGAATAAAATACGGTCGGTCAATCATATATTACGCCCAATACTAAAGAATTTTCCTACAAAAGCGTTTAGTACCGACTGTCCTATACTGTATCACTAATAATACAAATCTGTATTACAACAACTTTCTTCAAGCGCATAAACATTACGTTTCTCTACATAATTACCAATAGTAGAATACCCCAGTTCTCTATCATCTCATTCCTACATAAAATATTTTTAAGTTTATTTAAATAAAGTCTTTTTTCATGTGCATGTTTTGATACGTGATGTATACTTATAAATAAGGTAATACAAAGATTGAAAGGAAGATTCACACATGATTTTAATGGATGATATTATACGCGAAGGCCATCCGACTCTGCGCACAAAAACTGATGAAGTACAATTCCCTTTAACGGACGAAATAAAACAACTGGCAACTGATATGCTACAATTTTTAATTAACAGTCAAGATCCTGAAATGGCAGATAAGTATGATTTACGCAGCGGCATTGGTTTAGCTGCGAATCAAGTAAACAGCCTACACCGAATGTTCGCGCTGCATTTGAAAGATGATAGCGGCGAACAGCTAAGCTTTGTGGCGATCAATCCTAAAATTGTTAGCCACTCTGTTGAAAATACTTACTTGCCAACTGGCGAGGGCTGCTTATCTGTTGATCGTAATGTACCTGGTTATGTGCCTCGTCATGCACGCATTACAGTGAAATTTAAAACAATCGACGGTGAAGAGAAAAAAATGCGCCTTTCAGGGTTACCAGCTATCGCCTTTCAGCATGAATTAGACCATTTAAACGGCGTTATGTTTTATGATCGAATTAACGAAAAAAATCCATTTGCAGAAGTACCAAACGCTGTACCGTACGAACGCGACTAAGACAAGTTAGCGGCTATCGCGCTGATGTCCGATACGGCAGCAAAAAGTGCTCTATATAAGAGTGTCTTTCTGCTTTTGCAAAGTGTAATAACGCATTAGCTATCTAAAATATAAAAGTGACACTAGTTGATGGTAGCGTAGGCGGCGACTCCTGCTCAGAACAGCACGTAAGACGAGGGCAGCCCGCGCGTTAGCGAGGGTTGCGGCTTACTGTGCTGAGCGGAAAGCGCCCGCCGTAGCGGACATCAACGGCATAGCAAAAAGTGTTAGATTGATGACCGTCAATCTAACACTTTTTCGCTTTAAGAGCTTTATTTAAACCAATCGTGCATTTATTGTTTCAATGAGTGCAGGCAGTTCTTGCATTGTTTGAATGGTATAATGCGCACCTGCTTGTTCAAAAACAGCTTTTGTTCTTTCGATAGCATCCGCTCGCTCTTCATCAGATAAACGCATAAACTCCTGTTCTGTTAAACCCATTTCCGAACTACCGATAATGACACCTACAGCCCAAACTCCGGCATTTAATGCCTCTTGCATATCCGAAGTCGTATCCCCTACTTTTACTACTCGTTTCGTCGCTTGAATACCAAGTTCCTCAATATTTCTAAAAATCATATAAGGATACGGACGCCCTTTATCTCCTACATCAGTTGGCGTCACTAAATAATCAGGCTTATATCCTTTTTCCGCCGCGTGATGTGTCACTACTTCCATCATCGATTTCGTATAGCCTGTTGTAGAGCCAATACGTATGCCAGCCTGTCTAAGCTGATGCACCGTTTCGATTACATGTGGTATCGGATCTGTGAACAGCGCGAGGGACGCCATTAACTTCGTTTCAAATTGAGCATATAAAGCTTGTACATCTTGCTCTGTATATGCTCGACCGTAGACAACTTCCCAAGCCTCATGTATTCTCGGCATCTCAAGCATCGTCCGAATATGGTCTATTTTTAACATCCCCATCGGTTTGCGCGCTTCTTCCAACGTCACCGGCACACCTGCATCTTCAAAAATAGTAAGAAATACATTAACCGGCGCAAAGCAACCGAAATCAACTGCTGTACCTGCCCAATCCAAAATGACCGCTTCAATTTTCATTATTTTTCACCGCCATATAGTTTTCAATAACTTTGCATAATGCTGTTATATCTTCCTCATGCACATCGCCTATATTCCCAATTCGGAATGTGTCGAGTTCCGTTAATTTGCCAGGATAAATAACAAAGCCAGCTTGTTTCATGTCCTGATAGAAATCATCGAAAGAAAATGCTTCGTCCGGATATAAAAACGTCGTAATAATAGGTGATTGCATATCCTCAGCAATATAAGCCTTTAATCCACAGTGCGATAATCTTTCACGCAACAATTGATTGTTTTGAGCATAGCGTTTGGAACGCGCCTCTACCCCGCCTTCTTCTGCTAATTCCTCAAGGGCTTTCGCAAATGCCGCTACAACATGTGTCGGTGATGTAAAACGCCATTTGCCATCTACTTGCATGACTTTCCATTGATCGTATAAATCTAAGGCAACACTTTTGGCTATTCCTTCACATTGTTGTAACGCTTCAATTTTCGCAATAACAAAGCCAAAACCCGGCACGCCTTGAATACATTTGTTGGCACTACTAATTAAAAAATCAATTTGGCCGTTTGACAAATCCATCGGCACACCACCAAAACTACTCATGGCATCGACAATATACGTTTTATTAAACGCTTGCACAACTGCACCTATGTCATCAATTGGATTTAAAATACCCGTCGTCGTCTCACAATGGACGACAGCTACATGTGTAATACTGTCATCCTTTTCTAATATATTTTGCACTTCTAACGGTGAAGGCTGCTCATTGTAAGGCACACAATAAACGACATGCTGCAATTGAAGGGCTTTCGCCATTTTTACGATACGTTCCCCGTAAGCACCGTTCGTGATAATAAGCACTTTGTCTATATCATTCAAAATAGTCGTTGTTAATACAGACTCCACAACGAAGCTACCACTGCCTTGCATTAAAACTGCCGTATATTGCGTTTCATCAACTTGCGCTAATTCCACTAATTGTTGGCGTATCGTTTGTGTCACTTGCTTATAATCGTCATCCCATGTACAGCGATCTATTAACATTTCCCTTTTTACCGCTTCTGTTGTTGTCAATGGTCCTGGTGTTAATAATTTATAGTTATTCATCGTTATACTCCTTTATTGTTGCGCTTCTTTAAAGAATGCTTGATGTTGTTCTAATAAATCGACCGTTAAAGTCGTATCCCATTTCTTCAAATATTGTGGCACGTATTCACTATCGACTTGTTCCCCTTCGTAAAGTGCTACTGGATATTGTTTTAACAAATCCGCCCGCGCCTCAGTCGCAATCACTTTTGCTATTTCACGGGCTAACGCCTCGTCCCCTTCTTTATCTACAACAGCAACAGATTCAGTTAACGTAAAGTTGCCTTCCGTTGGGTCAATATAATCAATTGGTAAGCCTTCATTTTTAGCATCAATGGCTTGAATACGTAGACCAAAACCAACTGCTACTTCCCCGGTTTTCACCTTTTTAATAGGGCCGGAACCAGAACTTTCAATATGGGGACCAGCATTTTTAATTAAATCTGCTAATACTTGCTTCCCTTCTTTTTCTCCATATTCATTCATGATTGCCTGCACTAACAACCAGCCTGTAGAGGAGTCTAAAATATTTGGGAATGACACTAAATCTTTGTATTCTGGATTCGTTAAATCCTTGATTGTTTTCGGTACAGCTAGCCCCTTTTGCGCCAATAAATCCGTGTTAATAAAAATGGACCCTACATTCCCTAAAATCGGCAATGCGTATGTCGATCCGCCATCTAAAGGCTTTAAGTCAGAGGATAGTTCAACAAACATCGATTTAGACGTTTGAGCACTTTCAATAAAGTAAGATGCCATCGTGACAACATCCGCTTCAATATCCGTTCCTTCCGCCATCATTTTTCCGCCTAATTCAGATGTACCGTATGATTGGATAATATACTTCCCTTCATAGCCCTTGTTATCTAACGTAGCTTGCATGACTTCAATCGCTTCATCGTCAGCATTTGAATAAATAATGACCTGATCTTTTGCATCAGCCGCTGCACCTCCACACGCTGCCAACACTATGGCAGAACTCACCGTACCTAACATCATGACCGTAGACTTTTTCATCATTCCAGCTCCTTCACCTTTTCTTTAGTTGTTGTTATATAATCACAACCTAATTTCACAATGAGGTTAGTGCATAAAATAAAAATGGACAGTACAAAAATATCTGTATACTTCGCAAAATGCTGAAGTTCTTTAATGCGCGTGGACACAAGCATCGTTTTTGTACTAACAAGGAATATTACCCCGCTCACCGTGACCATGGCATTTAGAAAATAGTAGCTAAACATTTGAAAAATAGTTGGCTTGATATTCGGTAAAATAACCCGAACGACCGTTTGAACCCAGGAGTCCTTTAACAATTCCCCTGTCACTTCCCACGTAGGGTCCATCTTCTGCAAAGAATTTTTCGCCATTAAATAGGGCGTTGTAAAGAAGTGGACAACCGCATAAGCAATAATGATCAAGAAAGTCCCCTTTAGTGAACTACCATTAAAGAAAAACAAGTAAGATAGACCAAGCACCATGCCCGGCACCGTGTTCGTTACCATGGATGCAAAATCTAACGTCTTCCTTCCTCGCAACGGCGTTCTGACATTTACAAGCGCTGATACAAATGCTATACAAACACCTAAAACGGCTGTAAAGAAGGCAACGATAAGTGAATTCAGATAAACTTTTGTTAAATTCTTTTCTGCTAAAACATTTTGGACATGTTCGAAAGTAAAGCTAAAGTTATATGGATAGCCTTTTGTAAACGGCACAATAAACATCGTCGAGAAGATGATCAAAATTGAGCTAACACATATTAATGAAAAAACTGTAAATGCACGATCACGCAGACGATGTACGACTAGCTCGCTGTGACTAACATGTTTGTATTGAAAATTAAATCGATCTAGCACAGTTAGCATCACGATACCGAGCACAGCCGGTACAAGCATCAATACAGAAATTACTGCACCCTGCTCAAAGCGTACAATCGAGCCGAGCATCGCTTGATATAGCTCTGTCGCGATAACTTTATAACTGCCGCCTACCGATGCTGGTATACCAAAGTCGGTAAAACTTAAAATAAACGTTAAAATAAAAGCGCCACCGATCGTGCCAATCATCGGCCGGAATACAGTATGGTAAAATCGACGCGATGGCTTGTCATGCATGAGCATCGAAACAAGCAAAAACCGTTTATCGATGTACTGCATAGAGTTTTGCATCAAAATAAAGGCAACAGGCAATGTGTAGAGCACATAGCCAATTAGCAAGCCATTAAATCCATAAATCGTTACGATCGGCTGCCCGAATAATTTTGTCACAATCCCTTGGTTGCCAAATGTATAAATCAGCACAAAACCATAGGTAATCGTTGGCAAGAGCATCGGTAAAGTTATGCCTACATGGACGAGTTTTTTAACGGCGCGATTCATCGTCGTAAAATGCAAGGCATAGGCCAGCGCAAAAGCTAAACAAGTTGTAATGAGAGCTGCTGCGAAGGACACTTGAAAACTATTGATAAAGGCTTCTCGAATTTCCATGCTTTGTAATGCTTCCATATAATTTTGAATCGTTATGCGATTGCCTTTTTTTAATGACTGCCAAAACATATAAAGCAATGGCACAATTAAAAAGAATAGAAAAAATATGGCTATGGGTACAAAGAGAATTTTCACCATTTTATTTGTTTTAAGCATAAGATTCTCCAAACAGTTGGTAGATGTTATGACGTTTAATATGAAGTTGCCTTAAGATAAAATCTTCAACAAACTGATTTTTTGGTGTTGTTACGATTTCGTGAGGTGTTCCATATTGCGATACAGTTCCTTCATTAATAATTAGTACTTTATCTGATAACGTTAGCGCCTCTTCAGGGTCGTGTGTCACGATAATAGTTGTTAAATTAAATTGACGCGCAATGGATTTAATACGCTCTTTAATCGATTCTTTAATGACACCGTCTAGCGCACTTAACGGTTCATCCAACAACAATATTTTTGGTTGCATCACAAGTGTTCTTGCAATCGACACACGTTGTTTTTGTCCACCTGATAATTCGTGAATCTTCTTATGTAAATGTGGGGCTAGTTCTAAAAAATCGACATAGTCCTGAATCTCGGCTTTTGACATTTGTTGTTTTATATTTTTTAAGCCATAGACGATATTGTCGTATGCATTTAAATGAGGGAACAACGCAAAGTCTTGGAAAACGATATTAAAACCCCGTTCTTGCATCGGTTGTTTTGATATGTCTTGTCCATTGTAAAAAAGTTGCCCATCCGTTTGCTCTGTAAGACCCAATACAATATTGAGTAATGTCGTTTTTCCGCAACCACTTGGTCCTAATAAAGAAACGATTTCTCCAGAAGCAATCGTAATATTGATATCTCTTAAAACATTTTTATTTTTATAGCTTTTTGAAATATTTTTTAGTTCCAACAAATCGTTCACTCCTTTTGAGTTGTTACTCACAGTATAATGATGATTTGTAAAGGGAAATAACATATTTGTGTAAATGTTGAGTAAATTCTGACTAACTGTTGACAAAGTCATTACTACTTTGAGTAAATAACAAATAGAGGTGATGTCATGTATACATTAGAAAGGCAGCAACATATTTTGCAATACGTGCGCAATAATAAGGTAGTGAAATTAGTAACTTTGACAAAAGAATTTAATGTATCGATGGAAACGATCCGCAGAGATATTCAACAACTTGTACAAGAGAACAAAATTGAGAAGTTTTATGGGGGCGTAAAATATATTGAGCCCGTCGAAGGGTTAATGGACAATCGATTAACCGAGCAGTTAACAGAAAAAATCGCCATTGCACAAGCATGTGCCTCTTTCGTTGAGGATGGTGACTGCATCTTTATCGATAGTGGCACAACAACCTATCAAATGACGCCTTTTCTTCTAGGAAAAGAAAAACTGACAGTCGTTACGAACTCGCTTCCGGTAGCATTTGATTTGATTGGGTCTAATATTGAAGTGATGATTATTGGGGGCAAAGTGCGACATTCGGAGAAATCAGTCACAGCCAATGATTTTTTGTTCCGCTTTGAGCACCTAAATATTAATAAAGCATTTCTATGTGCGAGCGGCGTTACGCTTGAAAAAGGCATTTCCGATTTTAGTTTAGAAGAGGCAATGACGAGAAAACAACTCATTCAAATTTCACAAAGTGTTTATGTTGCCACCGATTCTACTAAATTCAATAAAGATGTCGCCATTCAAGTATGTTCGCTCGATCAAGTTGACATGATTATTACCGATAACGCACTCTCTCAAGAGACGTTAAAGCAGTTTACGGATGCAGGCGTTCAGCTGAAAGTTGTCACTATTGACTAAAATATTCAGAATTGTTTAAGTGCCAGGCACTCTATTAGACCGCCTGGCACTTTTATAAAAACTTAAATAATTTTTAAATGACGCATTGCTTTTGCAAGACCGTCAGCATCTACATGATCTGTAACATATGTTGCGACCGCTTTTACCTTCTCATGTCCGTTGCCCATCGCTACACTTGTTCCAACAGCCTCTAACATTTCGATATCATTCATACCATCGCCAAAAGCAATAGCATCAGCTAATGTTAAACCCATTCTCGAAAGCACTTTTTCAATGCCCGCTGCTTTCGAACCTCCCTTCGGCAAAATATCGCAGGAATATCGATGCCAACGAACAAACTCGACATTTGGAAAGGCTGTACGATATAAATGTTCATCTTTCTCTTCCATAAAGATCAGTGTTTGATAAACTTCGTGCTGCATATAATAAGATGAGTCTAATGCTGGATACGGATATTTTAAAGTATCTAGACTTTCAGACACCATTTTATGCTCTCCAACAGAGGCGATCATTTGCTTGTCGTCTAAAAATACAACTGGCTCATTACGCGCTTCACCAAAGGCAATAATTTTGGCTAACTCTTCTTTTGCAATACCGTTCGCGTAGACAACCTCGCCTTGATAGACAACGTACTGTCCATTAAAAGTTACATACGTCTGGATATCAAGCTCTTCTAACAATGAGTCAATCATAAATGGTGCACGTCCAGTGGCAATGGCAATCTCGTAACCATTCCGACGAGCTTGTAATAGCGCTTCTTTGGCAGAATCCGGCATTACCTTTTCACTGTTATAAAGCGTCCCATCTACATCAAAAAATAATATTTTATTCATGCTATTATTCCCTTCTCTATGTATTATGTTGCAAAGGCAAAATACTTTACACAGGCATCGTTTTTTATTATAATGATCCTAAGGAGTGATGTGCCATGCTGAAGAAACTAAAACGGAAATTGTTGAAGCAACTTCGCGGCGTACTCGGAAAAAAATCAATTGCCTAACATTTGCCCTTCATTATTTGAAGGGCTTTTCTTTATTTTAGAGTAGCTGCGTGATAATATAAAGGAAATGCATTTATTTGACTATGCGCAACCACTGTCTCAGTACTTTTATGAAAAGTGCAAGATGAAAGTATTGAGATACAAGAAATTCAAACGCTCATTTCCTTATTAGTTTAAAGTATACTAGAAATTCGCGGTTTTTTCTTGTAGCACGTGTGTGGTAATAGCCAAATCTGCAATAATAATGTACGCAATTAAAGGAGAGCAAACTATGATTTACAAAGTTTATTATCAAGAAAAAGCAAATGAGATTCCAGTTCGCGAAAACACTAAAAGTCTATACCTTGAAGCTGCTTCAGAACGTGAAGTACGTCAAAAGTTACAAGACCGTCATTACAACATTGAGTTCATTCAACTGCTTGAAGGTAACTATTTAGAGTACGAACAAGCAAGTCCGAACTTCGTCTTGGAGGAAATTTAACAAACATGAAGTTTGTTAAAAATGACCAAGCAGCTGTTTTCGCGCTCGGCGGACTGGGCGAAATCGGCAAAAACACATACGGCGTTCAATTTCAAGATGAAATCATCTTAATTGACGCAGGTATAAAATTTCCAGAAGACGATTTACTTGGAATTGACTATGTTATTCCTGATTACACGTATTTAGTACGAAACGTCGATAAAATTAAAGGGTTATTTATTACGCACGGACACGAAGACCATATTGGCGGCATCCCTTATTTACTTCGTCAAGTAAATGTGCCCGTTTATGGTGGTAAGCTTGCACTTGGCTTATTGCGCAACAAACTTGAAGAGCATGGTTTACTACGCACAACAAAACTAATCGAAATTAAAGAAGAAGATGTCATTAAATTTAGAAAAACATCTGTTAGCTTCTTTAGAACAACGCATAGTATTCCAGATGCTTACGGTATCGTCGTAAAAACACCTCCTGGTAATATTGTGCACACAGGGGACTTCAAATTCGACTTTACACCTGTAGGTGAACCAGCAAACTTAACAAAAATGGCTGAAATCGGCCGTGACGGTGTTCTTTGCTTACTATCCGATAGTACAAATGCCGAAAAACCAAACTTCACAATGTCTGAACGTACAGTTGGAAAAAGTATTGATGAAATCTTCCGCAAGGTGGATAGTCGTATTATTTTTGCAACATTCGCATCAAATATTCACCGCTTACAGCAAGCAACAGATGCAGCCATTAAGTACGGACGAAAGATCGCTGTGTTCGGTCGATCTATGGACAATGCCATTACAATCGGTCGTGAACTAGGTTATATTAACGCACCAAAAGATACATTTATTGATGCGCAAAGCATTAACCGTTTACCTGCCAATGAAGTAATGATTTTATGTACAGGCTCTCAAGGTGAACCGATGGCAGCACTATCTCGTATTGCCAACGGTACACACCGTCAAATCCAAATCCAGCCTGGCGATACAGTTGTGTTCTCTTCTTCACCAGTACCAGGGAATACAGTTAGCGTAAATAAAATTATTAATTTACTGTTCCGTGCTGGCGCAGAAGTTATTCACGGTGCATTAAATAATATCCATACTTCTGGTCACGGCTCACAAGAAGAACAAAAACTAATGTTACGTCTTATGAAGCCAAAATTCTTTATGCCAATCCACGGTGAATTCCGTATGCTAAAAATGCATACGCATTTAGCAGAAGATTGTGATGTTCCATTGGAAAACACATTCGTGATGGAAAATGGTGATGTCCTGGCATTAAGCGCAAATGAAGCGCATGTGGCAGGTCGCATCCCTTCAGGCGATGTTTATATCGATGGCAATGGAATTGGTGATATTGGCAATATCGTGTTACGCGATCGCCGTATCCTTTCAGAAGAAGGTTTAGTAATTGTTGTTGTGAGCGTTGATATGGAAAACCAAAAAATCGTTTCAGGTCCTGATATTATTTCACGCGGATTTGTTTATATGCGTGAATCGGGCACAATGATTAATGAAGCACAAAAAATGCTGAACCGTCATCTAAACGAAACAATTCAAAGCAAAACACCACAATGGACTGAACTTAAAAATGAAATTACTGACGTTTTAGGACCTTACCTATTCGAGAAAACAAAACGTCGTCCAATGATTTTACCAATTATTATGGAAGTATAATCTTCTATTTTAAGAAGCTATGCGTTCAACGTATAGCTTCTTTTTGTTTATAAACTTCTTTTCACTTCCATAAAGTAATAGAATGTTCTGCGTCCTGCAATCATCTACTCATTAGCACGTTCCCCTCATCATGTTATTTCCAATAAAATTTCTAAAATTTTGAAACCTCTTCCCTCCTTTTTCGTATATAGTAATAGCAACACGAATTTTACTCCTCTAATACAAAAAGACACATCCCACAAAAAATAGAATCATTCACTTAGTACAGTGAACAATTCTATTCTAAATTTTAAAATTGGAAGTATTTATTTAATACATAGGCGATCCATTGACACCCCGGCTGTAAACGGATGTTTTCAATCAACCCTTTTATTATTGCTTTACTGTATGTCGTGTGTGCTACTTGATGTTTTAAAAGCTCCAACGACTCACGCTCAATAGACGGCTCTAAATGACTAAGATTTTGGTCAATTAACTGTAATACAGATTGCTGCGTAATAATTTCCGGCTCACATGGTCTAGCTACTAATTGCGCAAGCTCCTCTGTAATAAAAGGAATGGTCGTATGACGTGCAATAATATCTGTCTTTTCCGCTAATGATTTGGCCAATTGATCTAAATCAAGCGGTATATTTGAGAACATAAACAGCTCAGCATAGCCTTTCATAAATCCTTTTACACAATACATAACATCATATTTCGTCTCTTGCAGCTCTTCTTGATAAAGTTGTTCAAGCATGTGGACGATAGACTTCGACATATCCGCTTCATAAGCACTCACCTTATGAAACAGCTCTTTTTTTGTAAGAAATACCTTTTCGTTAAAAAACACACGTGAAGAAGCTGCATGTTTTTTAAACGCTTGGAAAATGCCTTTATAAAAATCTACCAACACGACATCTTTTTCATTCGACTTCCTGACTACTTGGTCAATATCCGCTATAAACTGCTGTAGGTAGTAGTCAACCATTGAGAAAAGAAGTTCATCTTTTGTTTTAAAAGACAAATAAAATGCTCCTTTAGAAATCCCACAGCGTTCTGTAATTTGCTGCACAGATGTTGCTTCAAAGCCTTGCTCAGAAAACAGTTCTAATGCTTTCTCCATAATCAGTTGCTTTTTTGACATATTTTCGAATCTCTCCTAATGCATTTCATTGACAATTGACCGATTAGTCATTATTATAAATAATTGAATCTAGTAAGTCAATAAAGGGTAGGTGTGAAGGTGAAAGGTTTAGTTAATTTTGTATTGAAAAACAAATTGGCAGTGTGGTTATTAACAATTATCATCACTGTCTCAGGTATTTATTCAGGTACAAGAATGAAAATGGAATCAATCCCTGATATATCGATTCCATACTTAATCGTTATGGGCGTTTATCCAGGTGCAACGCCTGAACAAGTTATGAATGAACTGTCCATACCATTTGAAAAATCAATCGAAAGTTTAGAAGATGTCAAGGCAGTTTATTCTACTTCTTCATCCAACGTTGCGCAAGTACAAGTCGAATATGACTACGGCATAGATATGGATGAGAAAAAACGCCAATTAGAGTCAGCATTAGATAATGTGAAACTTCCTGAAGGCGCACAAGAACCGACAATTATGGCCATTAGCATGAACATGATGCCGGTTGTCGCATTATCAGTAAGTAGTTCGAAAGAAGATATCGTTGAGCTGACATCAACAGTAGAAGATTTATTACTACCTAAAATCGAAAAAATTGACGGTGTAGCCTCAGCTACTATTACCGGTCAACATATTGAACAAGTTTCGTTTAAGTATGACGAAGCAAAAATGGCTGAGCTTGGTTTAACTGAAGATGCTGTGAAGCAAATGATTCAAGCAAGTGACATGTCGTTATCACTTGGTTTATATCAATTTACAGTTGGTGAACAAGCGGTTTCCGTTGATGGGAAAGTGAAATCTGTTGATGAATTAAAAGATTTATTAATACCGGTGACACCTTCAGCAACACAACCTTCACCGTTCGTTCGCTTAGGTGATATTGCAACGATCGAAGTAGAAGGTAAAGTTCAATCCGTTTCACGTACAAATGGTCAAGATGCCATTGCGATTCAAATTGTCAAAGGTCAAGATGCTAATACAGTAACTGTTGTCAATGCAGTAAAAGACCTTATTAAAGATGAAGAAAAACGAATTGACGGCTTAAAAGTGGATATCTCACTGGACCAAGGTGCACCTATTGAAGATTCAGTCTTTACAATGATTGAAAAAGCAGTATTCGGTGGCGCCATCGCTGTATTAATTATTTTACTATTCTTACGCGATTTTAAATCAACAATCATTTCGATTATCTCTATTCCAGTGTCCGTTTTCATGGCGTTACTATTATTAAACTGGATGGATATTACGTTAAATATTATGACACTTGGTGCCATCACCGTCGCCATCGGACGTGTAATCGATGACTCCATCGTCGTAGTCGAAAATATTTATCGACGTATTCATTTAAAACAAGAAAAATTAACTGGTCGCGCCCTTATTCGTGAAGCGACAATTGAAATGTTTAAACCAATTTTATCTTCTACATTAGTGACTGTAGCGGTATTTGCTCCACTTATTTTCGTAGGCGGTATGGTTGGTGAATTATTTATGCCATTCGCATTAACAATGACATTCGCTTTAGGCGCGTCATTATTAGTAGCGATTACCATTGTACCAGCTTTATCTCATTTCTTATTCCGTAAAAAAATCTATGGAGAGAAAAAAGAAAGCCAACATCAGGAAGTTGGTAAACTAGCTACTTGGTACAGAGGTGTATTAGAAAAAGCGTTAAATCATAAAATTATTACTTCTACCATTGCTATTTTAATGCTTGTTGGTTCACTTGCTTTAACACCATTAATCGGCTTTAGCTTTATGGGCTCTCAAGAAGAAAAGGTCATGTATTTAACTTATACACCTGGTACTGGTGAGTTAAAAAGTGAAACAGAAGCAAATGTTGCCAAGGTAGAACAAGAATTAATGAAACGTAAAGATGTAGATATTTTACAAGTTTCTATTACTGATGCGACAAACACGGATCCATCAGCAATGATGATGGGTGGCGGAGCTGGTGGTGCATTAATGTACCTCATCTTTGACCCAGATATGGAAGACTTCCCTGGAGCACGTGAAGAAGTAGAAGACTATGTATTTAATCTTGAGCAATCAGGTGAATGGAAAAGCCAAAACTTCACATCCATGTCGATGTCTTCAAATGAAGTCAGCTACACATTGTACAGTGAAAACTTAGATAATCTACGCAGCGCAGTAAAAGACGTTGAAGCTACATTAAAAGATGTAAAAGGCTTAGAAGATGTTAAGTCGGATTATGAAGATCCTTATGTAGAACATGTTTTAAAAGTAGAGCAAAAAAATGTTTTACAATATGGTTTAACGACTGCTCAAATTGTGATGGCGTTAAATTCAACAACGTCACAAGAAGTGCTCACAACAGTTGAACGTGACGGTAAAGACATTAACGTCATTGTCCAACGCGATGCTAAATCGGCAGCGTTATCGATCGATGATGTGTTAAAAACGGAAATACAAACAGCTTTAGGTACAACGATGACAATTGGTGAATTAGTCGATGTCGAAGAAGGTACTACGCTGAATTCATTATCACGTTCAAAAGGCGAATACTTTGCAACGGTATCTGCCACAATTATTGGCGATGATATTTCAAAAGCAACGTCTGCCGCTGATAAAAAAATCAATAAATTAGACTTACCGAAAGGTGTGACAACAGGCGTATCCGGTGTAGCAGCTGATATGCAAGAAACATTCACACAACTGGGCGTTGCGATGTTAGCAGCCATTGCCATCGTATACTTCATACTTGTTGTAACATTTGGTGAAGGTTTAGCACCATTCGCGATTCTCTTCTCGCTACCGTTTGCAGTTATCGGTGCATTTGTTGGTTTATATGTAACGAATCAAACGATTTCGGTATCCGTGATGATGGGTCTATTAATGTTAATAGGTATTGTCGTAACCAATGCCATTGTACTTGTCGACCGCATTATTCATATGGAACGCGATGGACTTGGTATGCGTGAAGCCATTTTAGAAGCAGGTGCCACACGTTTACGTCCAATTTTAATGACGGCGATTGCAACGATTGGTGCAATGATTCCAATGGCACTGGGCAGTGGCGGTAGCGGATTAATTTCCAAAGACCTTGCCATTACCGTAATCGGTGGTTTATTATCTTCAACATTATTAACATTAGTAGTCGTACCAATTGTCTATGAAATGCTATCAAAAATGTTAAAGAAAAACCGTAAAGATATTGAAGAAAACTAATTAATACGACAAAAGAGGGCACCCCGCAATGGCGTGCCCTCTTTTTATGGTTTACTAGTTGATTTCCGTTCCAGGTGCTGCCTTTCCACAGACACGGCTCCAACTAATTTTTACGCTTGTGCTATTTCTGCTAAAATGTCGCACCTTCCGCTTCAATCAACTGGTATCAACTACACTCATCGATAGCTAAAAATCAAACGTATAATTTAAGCTCGTAAAAGTTAGACAGGCAGCTAACTTTTACGAGTTTTTTAATTAAACTTAAATTTTCTGCCCTTATTTAAGAATCGTTTTGCCCTTAAAGTATCGTCTGACCAATCCAGCCAGCTACCTCTTGAGGATTGGTTAGTGGCAAAAAATGAAAGCCATTAGGAATGATGTTGATTTTTGCAGCGGGCTGCCTTTCTTGGAATTTCATTAATTTCTGATAGAACATAGCATCTTGCTGTTGGTCTGCTAACAGTAATAACACGGGTATAGGAATTTCTTCTTCTAGACAATAATTATGCTGATCTACCGCTTTTGCTAAATCGTTTAAAGCTTGTTCCATACTATGATGACAGTAGCCATTTTTCGCTTTCACGAAATTCCCAATAAAATAGTCGTACAAATATTGTTGATGCTTTGCAGAAGCAATCTCCATATTCTTTACTTCTTCACGTACAGCTTCTTGTAAATCTTCCAACCTTTCAATAATCGGCAGCTGTATCTCGATATCCTCATCAAGCTCATATTGACCATGGAAATAATGCCCACCGTCTAATAATGTTAATGACTTCACTGCGGACGGATAGTTTGTATAAAAATGTTGGATCATCCATGCACCAATTGAATTACCTACAAAATGCGCTTCTATCATGTTTAACTCATTCATCACTGCCATTATTGTCTTACTATATGACTGAAATGAAAATTCCGCGTCGAGCAAACCATTGTGCCCTGGTAAATCGATTGCTACAATCTGTACTTCTGGTAAGGCTTCAGCCAATGCAGCATACATCTCTTTGCGTTCGCCGAGCGCAGGAATGGCAATCATGACTTCGTTATGTTGATTGGCATTGTATTGTATATAATTTCTCATCTACGATCCCTATCCTTTACATTCTCAATAATTGATACACCGCTTGTTCATGACCAAATCTCTCTAATACTTTTATTTTTTGCATCCCTAATTTTTCAAGTATACGGCAGGAGGCAATATTAGCAGTTTGCGTTTCTGCTACAATTTTTGCTAATTGTAAATGAGTAAATCCATAATGTAAAACTGCTGATAATACTTCAAATGCATAGCCTTTCCCCCAATACTGCGGTAAAAATTGATAACTTAGCTCATAGGTTGTTTGTTCATGGTATTCATCAATCGATACTAAACCGATAAAGTTTTTGCTATCCTTTAAGGAAATAAAAAAATAAGAGTTTGGATAAGGTGAATGCAGCATGCTGTCAAAAGAAGAAAAGATGGCACTATTAGTTGGCACTCCGCCAAGAAAAGCTCTGACATCCTGATGACTATATAAAGCATAGATTTCCTCGCCATGATGATGCTTTAAAGGTTCTATTATACAATTTTTAGTAAATATCATAATATACCCCACAACTTGAATTTTCTCTATTATGACAAAGCTATCATCGGAAATCAAACACAATTTTCCATTTTATTTTAGTCGCTCAAAATAAAAGGCCTGCGTCCGATACTCTATCGAACGCAGGTCCATATGCTAATTAGTTATTGGTAGATGCTTTAAGGATTCTTTTCTAGCTTCCCACTCTTCTCTTAACAAACCCATCCGAATGGAATCATAATAGACACCCTCATAAAATCGCACTTTGCGTATTTTCGCTTCCAATTGCATCCCTAATTTCTCACCGACACGCATCATGCGTTTATTTCCCGACCATGTCGTAAAGCCGACGCGAACAAGTGGCATTGTGGAAAATAAGTGGTCAATCCATAATGTCATTGCTCTCGTACCAAGCCCTTTACTCCAATTAGCGGATTCATGAAAGACAATACCCATTTCTAGCCATTTCGAAGGTTCGTGCTCCCAGTAATAGGAGATGACGCCACAAATCATGCCATTCACCTCAATCGCCCAAAAATCTTTTTGATTGATATATTGCTGTGCTGTACCGATAAAATCCTGAAACGATTTTGCATGATGCGGATAATAAGGGGCATCCCATTTTTTCCATTCGGGTTGCTCGTCTTTATAAATCAGCTCCCAAATACGTTCTAAATCACGCTCCATAATGGGACGAATGGTTAACTCTTGATCTGTGTACATAAGCAGCCTCTTTTCAATTATCATGTAAGTTTTTAATAAATGATTGAAAAGTGGCATATCCACTATATGCTACTTGTCAATCACATTCCATAGCTGTTTCATCTTCATCATTCCTCTCACTATAATTAGGAAAATTATAGCATATTACCCTTTTTAGCACAGTCATTTATTTTCTTTTTCGACCAATTAATAGTGTTATTTGCGCCATCGTAAACGGTAAGGACGATTTTTTACGGTATGCTACATATTTAGGTTCCCAAAAATCTGCATATTTTAATTTGAAATTTTTTAAGCCTTTAAAATGATAGAAGTGCTGTCCATGTAAAAAGATTTGGGCTGCAATTTTTTCGCTTAAAAAAGAATACCTCGATTGACCAACATTAGATAACGGCGACATGCCTATATTAAAGACGCGATAACCTTGTTCTTTCGCCCATTGAAACAGTGATAAGAAAATGAAATCCATTGTACCTGATGGTGCACCCGGTTTAAAACGCATAAGATCGACTGAAATTCTTTCGCCATTGTCATACATTGGCATGATACTAGCAAAGCCAATGACCCCCTGTGCTCCACTTAACACAGCAATGTTTGACTTGCTCAAATAGTTTTCATCGAAAAAGCCAAGAGAAAATCCTTTTTCCGCTCTTCCTTGTAACCATTTCCTCGACACTTCTTCTAGTTCCGTCATAACCTCCTGCGAATATGGTGGACTTAATAATGACACCGTATAGTTCTCACGTTCAAACTTATTTTTTACTGCTCGGCTTCCCTTCATTTCTTTCCCGGTAAACGTGAAATTTTCTAAATCTACAAAAGCCTCTTCCCCCAGTTTAAAGAAACTATAGCCATGCTCATGTAAAGAAGGGAAAATACGATTGTTAATCTCATAAAAAACAGGTGTATAGCCATGCCTATCCGCTAATTCTAAAAATTCATGAATGGCCGATAAAAAATCACTTTCTTGCCCTACCGGATCCCCTAACACCACGATTTTATCGGCAACGATTTGATAGGCGAATAATACGGTATTTTTTTCATTCCAATAGACAAATTTATCGTGTAGGAAAATTAAATGAGAAAACTCAGTGCCTTTATAGTGCATCAGGTGATGATAAATTTTCTCTTCTTGCTCACTTGATAAAAGCTTCTGCATTTTTTTAGGTCCACGCATAAAATAGCCAAAATAAAAAATGATACATGCTATGAGGATACCTATTATGGCACTATAAAATAAATCCCGATAATCTGTCAGAATATAATATTGTAACGCTGTTGGAATATGAATTTTGGCAGTCGGTAAGTTAACATAGCCAATCAATAAATACATCGCCGTAATAAAAGTCACTGCCGCAAGGTCAAATAGGATAGCGCCCCATGTCAGCACATAACTTTCGCGATAAAATTGTTTTTTCGATGCCATGAGCAAAACGGCTACAATTAGCAAAAAAATTGCTTCTTCATAATCGAAGCCTTTAATAATAGAAAATATAGCCGAACTACTTAGCACAATGATGGCAAGCTGATACGCTTTTTTCACTTTATATTTAATGCCTCGACACAATCCTAGGAGTATAAAGGCCGCTGCAACCGTTAGTTGATGCGAGATATTCATAATAGGTGAAGATAAAAACTCCTGCGCTATTTTCAGCCGACTTAAAACGCCTGGCACGGATGCCGAAAGCAATAACACAATACCCGAAAGAAATACTAAAATCGTTAACAGCATATGGCTGAACTTTTGGAATATTACATTCGGCAAGTCATCCCATGATCGATTCCAGCGTTCCCAATAATCTTTCACAAATAGCAGTACCGATACTAAAAATGGCAGTATAAAGTAACCAAGGCGATATAAAATCAATAAAAAAAGTACTTTTTCTTCACCTATACCAATACTTTGTGTGCCCCATAAAAACACGAGGTCAAATGAGCCGACCCCTCCCGGTATCATACTGACAATGCCAGCACAGGAAGCAATTAAAAATATCGGAATAAGCGTAGATAACGAAATCGGTATATGCACAAGAATCGTTAGCAGCCAAATGACAACAAACACTGCAAGCCATTCAGCAACTGAAGTCATCATTAACTGTAGGGACACTTTCCATGTTAGGGAACTACCTTTTTTATAACGAATAAGATGCATCCCAATAAACACAGGAACATATAAGCTGACAAGAATAACTGCAATTGATAACCAACGCTCTTCCTTTAGTAACAGGAAGTCCCAAAAGAAGCCATACATCAGCCATGCTAATAAGGAGATGCCTGTTAAGTAAAATAGTGTAACGCTGGCAATGCTCTTTAACAATCCTTCTCGATCTGCTTTATATTTTGAGTAAAAATAATTTCGTAGAAACACGCCTACTAAACCACCAAAGCCAATTAAATTGGAAAATGTATTAACGATAAATGAATTTTTTACTAATGTACGTTTGTTCATTTTTATGCCTAGTAGTTTCGTTAAAATAACGTCGTAAAAAAGCATTGGTGTAATCGCACAAAAGGCAATGATAAAAATTAATAATAGTTCCCATACTTGCAATTGATTCACTTCATTTCGAAGTACATTTACATCTACCCCACTTAGCGCTTGTTGAATTTCATAAATAGCAATCGCTAATAAGACGATTGGAAATACAATTTTCAAAAACCGCAGCAATGGTTCTTTCCTCACTTTAAACATGTGCTAAACCTACTCCCCCATAAGCTTCATAAATTATTGGATTTAGTCAACGTCCGCTCTCCCACTTTGAGCTTTGGAAACCCCCACCCCTTGCTGACATTGCGAGCTAAACCAAAATCGCTGTTCCAACAATCAAAAGGTTAAAAAAACAAAAGGCATCATTGTGAACTTCTTGATGCCTTTGGCTGAACTTGCAATTTTTTATTCTTTCATCGCCTTTTTCACAAATCGATTAATATCTACATCGGCACCAATCAAAAGCATAATATCCCCAAGTAAAATTTTGTCACTTGCTTGGGGAGAAACGATAATATCTGACCCTCGCTTTATGCCAACAATGTTGATGCCATATTTTGCACGGATATCTAAATCCATAATCGAGTACCCTGCAATCGCATCATTCGCTTTTAACTCCATGATTGAGTGCTCATCTGACAGCTCTAAATAATCGAGCACAGTATTCGATAGCATATTATTGGCAATACGAATACCCATATCACGCTCAGGATGGACAACAAAATCCGCTCCAATTTTTCTTAACACTTTTTCGTGGTAATCATTTTGAGCTTTCACTGTAATTTGCTGAACACCTATTTCTTTTAAAATAATCGTTGTTAAAATACTGGCCTGTATATCTTCGCCAATCGCGACAATCACATGTTCAAAATTGCGAATACCTAATGAATTTAATACCGACTCATCTGTTGAATCTGCAATAACGGCCTGCGTGGCAATCGCAGCAAATTCATCCACGCGTTCAGATGAATGGTCAATCGCCATTACTTGCGCTCCTTGGCTCATGAGTTCACGAACAATACTCCCTCCAAAACGACCAAGTCCAATAACAGCAAACTCTTTTTTCATCATTCAAAATCCCTCCGAAAACTACAATTACTTTATTTTAACTTATTCTTGCTTATATGTATTGTCAAAACAGGAGACTATTCGCCATGTTGCCTATTTTAGTTGCAACCTTTCGACATTCTATTAACTAGTTACTATATAAAAAAGGCGAGGATTTGTATATCCCCGCCTAACAAATAGTAAGATTATGCATTACGCATTTCATCAAGTACTCGATTGACACGTTTTTCTAGCATCTTCATGCCACTGCCACCAGCTTGCATATGACGAAGCTGACCATCTTTATCAAACACGAAGTAAGCCGGTACATATTGGTTTTCAAATGCATCCGTAAGCTTCATTTCGCTATCAACAAAAATTGGTTGTGTAATATCATGCTCAGCTGCAACAGCTTTAATTGTCTCTAAATCAGTATCAGCTTCAGAACGTGGCATATGCACTGCAACTACGTTCAATTCATCTTTATATTGATCACGGAAATTATTCACATCCGGCATTGCCTCTTTACATAAATGACAGCTCACTGACCAGAAATGGATTAGAGTTGGTTTTTCGCCTACTAACTCTGCTTTCGTTACTTCCCCATTTAACCAAGTTGTTGCGCCTGCAAGTTCAGGCATTTGATCACGAAGTTTCATAAAAAAATCCTCCCTTGAAAAAAATATCCCCACAAGTGTATCGTGGGGAACCGTTATTTATTTTATGCAACGTTCACGCCTTAGCGAAAGGCTAGAGCATGAAACCTGATTCAGCATAGGTTTTCCATAGCTGAATGCATTGTACTTTTAGCATTATCCTGCATTTTATATGGAGGAATGATAGCTAAATTATAGCGTTGCTTGACCTGGACGCCAGTTTGCTGGGCAAAGACCGCCAGTTTGTAAAGCTTGTAGTACACGTAAAGTTTCATCTACGTCACGGCCAATGTTATTATCGAATACTGTTTGGTATTTTAATTCGCCTTCTGGATTAATAATGAATAAGCCACGTAGTGCGATACCTTCTTCTTCGATTAAAACGCCATATTCTTTTGAAATCGCATGGTTCGTATCAGCAGCTAATGGGTATTTTAAATCGCCAAGCCCATTTTGTGTACGATCTGTGTTAATCCAAGCTAAGTGAGTGTGGATTGTATCCGTTGATACACCGATTACTTCTGCATCTAAATCTTCGAACTCGTCATAACGATCGCTCATTGCAGTAATTTCTGTTGGACATACAAAAGTGAAGTCCATTGGGTAGAAGAATAGTACAGTCCATTTGTCTTGTGCTTTAATTTCTTCTAAAGATACTTTACCAAAAGATTTGTCTGGAAGTACTGCTTCCATTGTGAAGTCTGGGGCTTGTTTACCTACCATGCGTTCTGCCATTATAAATCCCTCCGAATAAATATGTAGTTTTATTTTCTATTCGCACATGCGAACCGTCTTCTACGATAGCAAAGAAAGAACAGTTTTTCAACGAAGTTCACTTCGCCCTGCTATTCGCGTCGAATACATTGACAAATATTTGTCAAATAACCAAAAAATAATCATTGCTACATATTAGCTATTCCCTATTTTTCGTAAATGTATGCTCCTATACCACAATTTTTTGCAACAAAATTTATAAGCTTTTTTTCTATAAAATTCCTCATTATTTTTTTAACAAAAACGATTGCAAATTTTTTATTATTATGTATAATAGTAATGTTTTTAGTAAACTAAAAGTTTCGTTAAAGTAAACTTCGTTTTCTGAAAGTTTATGATTGCTAAACTTCTTCTAGGAGGGAAAGGATGCAAATTGGAGGAAAAATTAAAGCACTTCGTTTGAAAAAAGGTCTTACCCAAGAAGAGCTTGGAGAACGTACAGATTTAAGTAAAGGCTATATTTCACAACTGGAGCGAGATTTGAATTCGCCTTCTATTGAAACGCTTTTTTCATTATTAGAAGTTTTAGGATCGACACCAAAAGAATTTTTCGATGATGACGCCCCCGAACAAAAGGTTGTCTACACTGAAGAAGATCAATCGACCTATACAGATGAAGAAAAAAAATATGAAATTCAATGGCTCATTCCGACATCTAATGAGAAAGAAATGGAGCCCATCTTTTTGACACTTGCGGCTGATGGAGAATTTAAACAGTTCGAACCATCGCTATCCGAAACATTTATTTATATTGTCAAAGGGCGTATTCGTCTCGTTTTAGGGAATGAACAATATATAGCAAGTGAAGGCAACGCGCTCTATTTTGACGCAGCCGATCATCATCAAATTTTTAATGCACATGACGACGAAACGAAAATTTTACTCGTCGCAACAGATTCTTATTTATAGCTTAAGGAGGCGCTTCAATGACAACAAATACAATTATTCGCTTTGAAAATGTATCAAAATCATATAGTGACGGGACAGTCGTCCTAAAAAATATTAACTTAGAACTTGAAAAAGGAAAGTTCTATACATTGCTTGGTCCATCTGGCTGCGGTAAAACAACTATTTTACGTATTATTGCTGGTTTTACAGAACCAACAACAGGAGATGTGTTTTTCCACGATAAAAAAATTAATGCCGTGCCAGCCAATCAACGCCAAGTAAACACAGTATTTCAGGATTATGCGTTATTCCCACATTTAAATGTTTTTGAAAATGTGGCATTCGGTCTACGCATTAAGAAACTACCTGAAAGCAACATTAAAGAACGTGTCGGAGAAGCGCTTAAATTTGTGAACTTAGCAGGCTATGGCAATCGAGAAATTTCGGAAATGTCAGGTGGTCAACGTCAACGAGTTGCCATCGCTCGTGCCATTGTCAATGACCCAGAAGTAATTTTACTTGATGAGCCCCTTTCGGCTTTAGATTTAAAACTTCGTACAGAAATGCAGTATGAACTGCGTGAATTACAGCAACGACTTGGGAAAACTTTTGTCTTTGTCACACACGACCAAGAGGAAGCACTTGCGATGAGTGATGAAATATTTGTTTTAAGCGAAGGTCAAATTCAACAATCAGGTACACCAGTTGATATTTATGATGAACCGATTAACCGTTTCGTTGCCGACTTTATCGGTGAATCAAATATTGTGAATGGCGTGATGATTAAAGATTTTACCGTTGAGTTTGCTGGAAAAGTGTTTGAATGTGTTGACCAAGGGATGAAACCAAATGAAAAAATTGATATTGTCATTCGTCCTGAGGATTTAGAAATTACAACTGTCGACAAAGGGAAATTAGTTGTTAAAGTAGATACGCAATTATTCCGCGGGGTACATTATGAGCTATCCACATACGATAAAGACGGTAATGAATGGCTTGTCCATTCATTGAAAAAAGCTGAAGTAGGGACAGAAATAGGCTTAGACTTTGATCCAGAAGCGATTCATGTTATGCGCCTAAATGAAACTGAGGAAGAGTTCGATAAACGTCTAGAATCCTATGGAGATGACGAAGATGCAAACTAAAACGTCGAAATCAGCGTTATTTCCATACGTTTTATGGATTGCCCTTTTCGTTATTGCGCCAATTGCTCTTGTTGTTTACTACTCCCTACTCGATTTACATGGCAATTTTACGCTCAATAACTACAAAGCATTTTTCTCTTCTGTCTATTTAAAAATGACGCTTAGCTCGTTCTGGTATGCGTTTTTAATTACATTCTTTACATTGCTAATCTCATACCCAACAGCTTATTTTTTAACAAAGACAAAACATAAGCAGTTGTGGCTATTGCTCATTATTATTCCGTCATGGATTAATTTACTGTTAAAAACCTATGCGTTTATTGGCATTTTCGGTTTGTATGGTCCGATTAACGCAGCGCTTGAAGTATTTGGCTTTAATCCGAAACAAATGCTCTTTACAGATATTAGCTTTGTCTTCGTATCCGTTTATATTTTTATACCATTTATGATTTTGCCGATTTTCAACTCATTGGATCGCCTAAATCCAACGCTTGTATATGCTGCACGTGACTTAGGTGCCTCTGCGTTTACAACATTCCGTCGCGTTGTGCTACCACTAACGATGGATGGCGTAAAATCAGGTATTCAAGTAGTCTTTATTCCTGCGCTATCATTATTTATGATTACTCGCTTAATTGCAGGAAACCGCGTTATTACGCTCGGTACAGCTATTGAACAGCAATTCCTCGTAACGCAAAACTGGGGTATGGGTTCAACCATTGCGGTATTTTTAATTTTATTTATGGTGATCATTATGCTTATTACAGGTCAACGAGATAAAGGAGGTCGCGTACGATGAGCAAACTGTCAACATCTGCAAAAGTATATTTAGCGATCGTTTTTATCGTCCTGTATGCACCTATTTTTTACTTAGTCTTTTACTCATTCAACAGTGGCGATTCTATGACGAACTTCCAATCCTTTACACTGGATCACTACAAAGCAGTTTTTGAGGATTCAAGGCTCATCGTTATTTTAATTAATACGGTTATCGTGGCGTTGCTTTCTGCCCTAATCTCGACAATTATTGGCACATTAGGCGCAATCGGTATTGTCACTGTGAAAGATTCGAAAATGCGTAATACATTACTTTCTTTAAATAACGTCTTAATCGTTAGTCCAGATGTTATTATCGGTGCGAGCTTTTTAATTTTATTTACAATGGTAGGTATTAAATTAGGCTTTGCTTCCGTATTATTAGCCCATGTAGCCTTTAGTGTTCCGATTGTGGTGCTCATGGTATTACCAAAATTGTTAGAAATGAATAAGTCGTTAATTGATGCGGCATTAGATCTTGGCGCAACGAAAAAAGATGTCATGATGCGCGTTATTTTACCGTATATTCAGCCTGGTATATTTGCAGGTTTCTTTCTCGCTTTAACGTATTCATTGGATGACTTTGCCGTAACATTTTTCGTGACAGGAAATGGCTTTAGTACACTTTCTGTTGAAATATACTCAATGGCACGTGCTGGTATTTCCTTAACGGTTAACGCTATTTCTGGTTTAGTATTCTTCGTGACAATTTTAGTTGTTGTTGGCTATTATTTCTTCACTAGTCGTACAAGTAAAAGAACGGAGGGACATCAATGAAGTCATTAATTCAAGCTACTATCGCCATTCTTGTCGTCTCCGCCCTGTTAGTGTACGCGGCTGACGCCATGAGTGCTACTGGTGGTAAAAGTGGTAAAGATACTTTAACTATTTTTAACTGGGGAGAATATATAGACCCTGATTTGCTAAAGCAATTTGAAAAAGAAACGGGTATCCACGTCATTTACGAAACATTTGACTCAAATGAAGCTATGATGACGAAAATTAAACAAGGTGGTACAGCTTACGATATTGCAGTGCCTTCTGAATACATGATTGAAAAAATGAAGGAAGAACATTTACTACTTCCGTTAGATAAATCGAAAATCCCTAATTTAAAAAATATTGACCCATATTTTTTAGACTTGCCATTTGATGATAACAATGAATACTCTGTTCCGTATTTCTGGGGCACAGTTGGTATTGTTTATAATCCAGATTTAGTCGGTAACTTAGATTTCTCTTCGTGGGAAGATTTATGGGACCCTTCGTTAAAACGTAAAGTGTTTTTAGTAGATGGTGCACGTGAAGTAATCGGCATGGGCTTGAACAGTCTTGGGCACTCGCTGAACTCGTTAGATAACCAAGAGCTACGTCAAGCTACAGACAAACTGATTACACTTGCACCAAACGTGAAAGCGATTATCGGCGATGAAATTACACCGTTAATGATTAATAACGAGGCAGCTGTCGCGCTTACATGGTCTGGTCAAGCAGCTGATATGTTATTTGAAAATGAAGACTTAGACTTTGCTGTACCAGAGGAAGGTTCAAACTTATGGTTTGATAACATGGTCATCCCGAAAACTTCTAAAAATATTGATGGCGCACATGCCTTCATTAACTTTATGTTGAAAGCAGAATCCGGCGCACAAAATGCTGATTATGTTGGTTATTCCACGCCAAATCTAGCAGCGATGAGCTTAATGGATAAAGAAGTTGTAACAGATGAACGCTTCTACCCTTCCGAGGAACAACGTAAAACATTAGAAGTTTATAAAAATTTAGGGCCCGATTATTTAGGCAAATACAATGAATTATTTTTAGAATTTAAAATGAGTATTCGATAAATACTAAAATACAGGCACATAAGAAGAAGTGTTAGATTGAGGAAATCAATCTAACACTTTTTTCGTGGCTATTGTTGTCCGCACGGTATTTTGTGGCGATTCATTGGTATTTAGTGGCGGTTCTCACTTTCTTTGTGGCGATTCATAGCTGTTTTGTGGCGATTCACGATTTTTAGTGGCGATTTCCTTTATTCTGTCGCCTTGTAGCGATTACCATACCATCCATCTACGACTATAATCTGATAGCCAAGCATTATTTCTTTATGATAGACTGTAGTAATGTTTCAATAGAAAAAAGGGGGGTATTTGATGACCCAGCAGAAGTCTAACAAGGCGGCTTTGTATATATTAATGTTTAATATGTTTATCGCAATGGGCAGTATCGGCATTATTATTCCTGTTATGCCTCAATATTTACATATATTCGGTGCAGCAGGACAAGTTCTCGGTATGCTCATAGCAACGTTCGCCTTTGCACAATTTATATTTTCTCCTATTGCTGGGAATCTGTCGGATCGATATGGTCGAAAAAATTTGATTATTTTTGGTCTGATTGTAACTGGTATTGGGCAAATTTCATTTGGGCTCTCTACAGATGTATGGATGCTCTTTGTTGCTCGTTTCTTAGGAGGCTTAGGTTCTGCCTTTGTAGCACCTCCTATTATGGCGTTTGTAGCAGATATCACAACGTATGAAGAACGCGGAAAAGGTATGGGCATGTTAGGGGCTGCCATGTCACTTGGTTTTATGATTGGACCAGGTATCGGTGGGTTCCTCTCTAAAGTTAGTTTGCATTTCCCATTCTTTATGGCTGGAGGAGCTGCTATTATTGCATCGATCCTTTCGTTGTTGTTATTACCTTCTACAAAACCAACTGCAGCTCAAAAAGCTCAAAAGCAAGACAATCTTGTAAAGCAGATGGCACGCTCTGTTAAGATGCCCTATTTTGTTATGCTGATTATCATGCTTGTGTTCTCGTTCGGAATCGCCAATTTCCAAACGACATTATCATTATTCGTCACAGACAAATTTAACTACAAACCTGCAGATATTGCGATTATCTTAACGGTAGGTGGTGCATTTGGTGTTGTTGTGCAAATGTTTGTTATTACACCACTCTTTAAGCGCTTTGGGGAAATGAAAGTGGTCTTAGTCAATTTATTTATTGCTGCAGTAGCCATTTTCCTCATATTATTTGTTTCTGGCTTCGCACTGATTTTAGTTGTCGCAACAATTTTCTCAACGGCAACAACGTTAATTCGTCCAGCCGTTAACACACTCATTTCTAAGCTGGCTGGTAGTGAGCAAGGCTATGCCGCCGGTCTTACCAATGCCTATATGAGTCTTGGAAATATGATTGGTCCAGCACTTGCGGGTCTTTTGTTTGACTGGAATATAAACAGTCCTTATATTTTCGGATCCATTATTTTAATGACTTGCTTCTTATTAGCGCTCATTTGGACAATGAAAAAGGCTCCACAACTGATGCAGCCTGAGTAACAATCGTCTAAAATGTTATTGACAAATATTTAAACAATGGGTTACTAGTTGATTGGTTGCGGCTTACGTTGTGCCCGCGGAAATCAACGAAAATTAAATCGTATAATACCACTAGGGGAGTCTTTACAAGGCTGAGACGTATATGATCATATACGGACCCTTTGAACCTGATCTAGTTCACACTAGCGGAGGGAAGTGGCGACACTTGCTTTCGTGTAATTTTACAAATGCAAGGCCGCTTCCTTATGTTAGAAGGAAGCGGCTTTTTTGTATCCATCAGGCAAGTTCTATCGGCGATTTGTGCGGTTTTACCCGCGATTCATCAGGTTCTATCAGCGATTTGCTCTGCTTTATCCGCGATTCATCAGGTTCTATCAGCGATTTGCTCTGCTTTATCCGCGATTCATCGTACAAAACGAAAAGGAGTAATCATCATGTCTATTCGAAAACTAACCACTATGGCTTTATTAGTAGCCATTGCAGTAGCGGGTTCTACTGTTATTTCCATCCCAACAGGCATTGCTCGTGCTTATCCTGTCCAACATGCTATTAACGTCATCAGTGCCATTCTACTGGGACCAGTACCAACCATTATCGTTGCTTTCATAACAGCCATTATTCGAATACTAACTGGTACGGGCTCTCTTTTAGCGATTCCAGGAAGCGTTATCGGTGCAGTATGTGCAGCCTATGCCTATCAATACAGCGGCAAAAAATGGCTGGCTGGTGCTGGTGAAGTATTCGGCACAGGTATCCTTGCCTCACTTGTCGCTGTCCCTTATGCCCAACTATTGATGGGGACGACTGTAGGAGCCTTATTTTTTATGCCTGCCTTTCTGACATCTAGTGTTATTGGCGCAATGCTCGGCATGATCGTTGCTAGCAATCTACAAAAAAGCGCAACGTCCCTAGCATTTACGAAACAGAAAAAACGATAGTACCCGCTTCTCGCGCTGTACTATCGTTTTTGTTAAGGGCGTTTTTTCATGCCTTTTAATAACTGTGCAACATTTGTGTCTTCCGCCTGTATAGTAGTATCTTCTACAGGCTTTTCTTTTTGTTTATGCCTTGTCATAAAGCCCCAACCGAAGCGACGAATAGTTATATCAATAAAGAATAATAACATCCCTGCTAGTAGCAACCAAGTTGCAATATTTTGGCGCTCCGCTCCTTTGTTGGTGAAATCACGGAACACTTGTGATGGTTCTTTTAAGATAGAGCCGCCCGTTTGCTTCGTTAGTTCTTCAGCAATGGTTTCATTAAAAGGACGTAATTCGTATTCAGCACTGTACGGTACACTAAGACCTGCCTGATAAATGGCTTGCTCTTCGTCAGCAATACGGAAAAAGATTAAACCTGGTTTCGCTTGGACAACTGCTCGTACTTGCGAAGCAGAAATGGTTTCAAGCTGTAAATCAAGTTCCTCGCCGGCTTCATCAACAGCAACAATATCTAAAAAGGCCGCTTCATTTGTCGGATCTGTGATAATAAATGAACCATCTGAATCGAGTCGTACATCATAGGCCACATCATTATAGCTTGGTAGCATTTGCGAAATGATGGTTTGCCAAAATGTCCCCCAATTCTGCCATCTTGCCCAGTCTCCAGTCCATTTCCCCGTTGAATCGGATGTAAAAGCAAACGTTTTGCCAAGTCCATATTGCCATTGTGCCAATACGGGATCTTCTTTCTCGCTTTCTGCAATGACCGCAGCGCCCTGCTTCGCTGTCGTACCAATATAGGCATTCATTTGAGGCACACCATTTGCAAATAATGGATTCCATCCAGATGCATTATAAATGGTCGGATAAAATGGATTATCTTCTATATAAGTACGTGAAATCATCGCTGTCTCACGTGACAAAATGGAAGGAATCGTCTGTTCATCAATTACATCATAGAAACGACCACTACCCATTTCACTTAAAGATTGCAGTAAATTGCCATCAGCATCTTGCCCAATCGCAACGGTGGATAGTGTTATTCCTTGTTCCTTCCCAGTTTCAATTAAATCCTCGTAGTTGCCCGATTGTGACTGTCCATCTGTCAGTAATATAATATGTTTTCGTTGCAATTTTAAGTTAGCTAAACTATCGTATGCCGCTGCAAGCGAACTATATATTTCTGTACCACCGCCTGGCGTCACCGATAAAATCGTATCAACTGCCTCTTCTTTATTGCCGAGTGGTGCCGTTTCGATAATTTCCCAAGGACGATCATCAAAGGCGATAAAGCCAAGCGTATCCTCATCACGTAACATTTCAACCGAACGAGCTGCCGCTTCTTTGGCAAGCTCTAATTTTGAGCCATACATACTACCGGAACGGTCCAGTACAATAACGAGTCCTAGCGATGGCAATTGCTCTTTGCCCTTTATCTCCATCTCTACAGGTAATAATGTTTCAATTGGCGTTTTAAAATAGCCACCCAAGCCGAAGCTATTTTCTCCACCAACCATTGTGAATCCCACACCAAAGTTTTTCACTGCCTGCTCTATGACGCTCATCTTTGCTTCGCCGACTACATGGCCGGGCACATTATCAAAAATAATCGCGTTATATTGCAAATAGCTAGAAAGCTCATTTGGCAAACTTGCTGCATCGATCACATCATAGGAAATGGCATTTGACCCTAGAGCTGCAGCAATCGGTGATGCCGTATCATAGCCGTTAACAATGAGTAGATGTGGCTCACTTTGCACCATCGTCACACTTGTTAATTTATTATTTTCAAAAATAGCATCCTCACCAACTTGCACAAGAGCCTCATATTTTACGAGCCCTTCTGCAGTTGCGGTATGTTTATACGTAAAAACATTGGAACCTTGTGTAAGCTCCACATTTTCACGATGAATTAACTTATCATTTTCGTACAGTAATAATTCACCTTGACCAGCCGCCGTTGCATTCACTTCCGTAACAAGTTGCTGTTGCTCGCCAACGTACGCTACTTGTGGTGTAACAAAGCTTGTCAGCGAAACATCATTTGTGACACGTTGCCAGAAAGGCACAATATCTACGCTAATATTGGAACCTTTTAGCTTTGTTGCAAATTCAAGCGCATTGCCTTGTGTTTCATTGGCGTCCGTTAGTACGACAAGTCTTGTTGCCTTTTTCGGATCGATAATCCCTGTTGCGAGCTGAACACTTTGCTCAATATTTGTTTGATCTATATCTTTTATCTCCGTAAATTTCGGAACTTCCGTTAGCGATTTTGATAACATCGCTTCGGTTTGAAGCGTTGATGAAAAAGAATAAATCCCTGCAAGTTGTTCATCCTTTTTCGCTTTTAAACTTTCCTCAATAAAACTTGTCATTTCTGCTTCAGTGCTAGTCATCGAAGCAGAACGGTCCACTAAATATAGTACTTGCTCTTCCTTTACAGGTAGTAAAATATAAGGTGCCGCCAGTGCAAAGACTAAACAACCGACTGCTACTACGCGAATGCTCATCACAACAAGATGACTTTTTTTCAGGCGCATACGCTCTCGCCAATAAGTCCATCCAAAGTACAGAAACAATGGCAGTAATAGCAATAACGCTAATGGTGTATCAATTCGTAAATCCACGACGTCGTTGCACCTCCCACTCTGCTACAAGTAAACATAAAATAATCAGTATTAGCCAAGGGACATACGAAGCCTTTGATACTTCTTCCTTGCCATTTTGCTGGAGCTCTCCAAGCGTATAGCTTGTCCCTTGTGCAATCACACGTTCAGGAGCCTGGAGTTGCACGATAAAACGTTTTTCTTCGCTATTTGAACGAGCTGTATAAATACCTGGTTGCATTGGAGCCGTTAATAATCCATTACGAATGGTCGATAAAAATTCATCATCCTGAGAGTAGATGCTCCAATCTCCTTGAGATAACGCAACTGCACGCTGCTCATTCGGTGCGAAAATGCCAAGTGAGCCTACTGATTCAGATAATTGTTGTTCCACACTCCATAAAAATAATGGGAAGGAAGGATATAACGGCCAATCTGTATCCGCAATATCAGCGAGGACGATAATATCCCCTTGTGGAGAACGTTGAATAAATGGTAGATCGCCTACTGTGGCAATTGTTTTATAATTATCAAACGCTGGATATACAGCACTTACATAAATATCGTTTAAGTCACTAAATGCAAATAAAGCATCGCTCGTTGTTTTTACTTCACCATTGATTTCTTTTTTTTCAACATCATCGCGCCCAAAAAACACAATAGGTCTGTCCATTTTTTGTAGTAATGACGTTTGGTTTGTCACGATGGTAGCATTCTGGTTATCTGCTAGCTGTAAGGCGGGTACAATTTTGACATGACCATTGATCGATTGGAAGCCTTTTTGAATTAGTTGGTGCATGTTTTGATCGACGACGATATTGGATGTAGCTGTTTGCAACACGACTGATTGACTATTATCAACTGCATAATGATCTGCCACATCAATGGTAGCTGTTAGCGTATCGATTAATGGTAAATCTTTAAATGTTTTCGTAGTCGCCTCATCGCCAGCCAAAGATAGTTGCTCCTCTATAACTACTTCCCCTTGACTATTTTGCAGTGTAAGGGTCAGCTTATGTTCTTCGTTCGAATCATTTTGTAACTGCACTAATGCCATTGTAGATTTACCGTCTGTCGTAGCGGCAAAACGTGTAATGGCCACATTCGTTAAATCTTTCTCAGAACCATAAACAAGCCATTTCACTGAATCTTTTTCCATTGGCAATTGTTTTTTATCGAGTGTATCTGTAAAGACATAAATAGATGTTGGCGTATCGCCGACAAAAGCTTGTGCAACATCAAGTGCCTTATTTATTTGCGCTGTTTCATATGTTACGTGTAAATCTTGGATTGCTTTTTCAATACTTTTTGCACTTGTTTCCTGTTGTAAAACTGCTTGTGGTGAGTTGCCCGTTGTAATTAACGTGACAGGTCGTCCATCCAGTTGTTCAACTAATGCCAGCATTTCTTTTTTATGTGCATCAAAAGTAGATTGTTCTTTACCAGCTAGCATTGTAGCGGACGTATCCACGATAAATATCGTCTGCGCGCCAGCAATCGTGCTTTTTTTCATATAAGGATTCATCAATGCTAGCACGAATAGAAGCAATGCAAGCAATTGCAAATAAAGTAAGGCATTTTTTTGTAAATGCTTTAAATATGGAGATACACGCGTTTCTTGCATAATTTCATACCAAAAAAGTGTGGAAGACACCGTTTGATCGGTATATTTTTTTCGAAAGAAATAATAGAGCAGGACAATGACCGGGATGATGGCCGTCCAGCTAAAAATAATTTGACTAAAGCCCAAAACGGCTCACCTCACCTAATCCAATGTGCTTTCAGAAATTGTTGAAAAATCGCATGCTGTAAACCATCTTCCACTTTGAGCTGCAACTTACGTACGCCAAAGCGACGACAAATTGCTTCAAACTCCTCTTCGTGTTGGCGACGTCTTGCCTCATACGTATTAAGTACTTTGGCTGACATCGTGACATTGACATCACGCGCTGTTTCCCGATCAAGTAACCGCACATCACCTGAATATTGAGGAGATAGTTCCTCCTCTGTAACAATTTGAACGATGCGAACATCCCCTGCAAAACGGGGCAATCTTTTTAATAACTGTTGCCATTCCTCAATCGGTTCAAGCCCGTCCGTCACGATAAATAGCACCGTACTATCCTTCGGTATAGCTTTTAAGGCACCTTGGGCAAATCCAGCTGTATAGTTTGCCTCTTCAATAGCTGATACCACTTGCAAAAAGGCGCGACGATACATAGCCCCTTTCCGTCGAAATGGTGGTAGCAAGTCATCTTGCACATACGAAAACGATAAACGGTCATCACGCCCAAGTACCATTAAACCAAGTGACGCCACAATTTGCCGAGCAAACGTCCATTTTGCGCGCTCACCCATTGATTTTGTTGTATCTAACAAAATATGCACGCGCATTTCTTGTTCATCTAAAAAACGTTTAATAAAATATTTATCGGTTCTTGCATAGACGTTCCAATCTACTTGTCGCACGTCATCACCTAAATGATATTCGCGGAAATCGGAGAAATCGAGGGATGCCCCAAAGCGCTGCGAACGATGCGAGCCTTTATGCTGGCCACGCAATTTGGAGGCAGTCGCCACTTGGAAACGACTTATTTTCGCTAACCAATCTTCGGGCAAAATATGTTTTGTCATCGACTTACGCCTTGTTGTACTTTCTCTAAAATTGTGTCTATCACATCATCTGCTGTTTTACCTGAAGCCTCCCCTTCATAATTCAACAACATGCGGTGACGTAATACAGGCTTCGCCACTGACTTAATATCCCCGACAGAGACATGAAAACGCCCACTCATCAATGCTCTCGCCTTTGCTAATTTAATTAAGCTTTGTAAGCCACGAGGGCCACTGCCATACAATACATAGTGCTGTACTTCATCGATGGCATCTGCTCTTTCAGGATGTGTTGCCACAATTAAATCAGCGGCAAACTCGAGCATTTCATCAGCAATCAGCACTTCCTTCACCATTTGCTGTGCCAAAATTAATCCATCTGTATCTAATACTTTTTGTAAGCTCACTTCTTGTGCACCTGTTGTACGTTTCATAATTTCCATTAGCTCACGTTTCTCAGGATATGGTACAAGTATTTTACAAAGGAAACGGTCCATTTGCGCTTCTGGCAACGGATATGTTCCTTCCATTTCAATTGGATTTTGCGTAGCTAATACGAAAAATGGTTTTGCCATTTTTTTCGTATCACCTAAAATGGTCACCGTTTTTTCTCCCATTGCTTCAAGTAAGGCACTTTGCGTTTTCGGTGTAGCACGGTTAATTTCATCCGCTAATACCATTTGACTAAAAATGGGTCCTGGCTGGAATGTAAATTGCTGTCTACCATCTGCTGTACGCTCAATCATGCTTGTTCCTGTAATATCAGCAGGCATTAAGTCCGGTGTGAATTGAATTCGTGAAAACGATAAATCCAGCACTTCAGAAATCGTCCGAATAAGCATGGTTTTCCCTAAGCCCGGAAGCCCTTCTAAAAGCGCATGACCGTCTGCAAGCACGGCATATAAAGTGTAATCAATCGCTTCCTCTTGTCCAACAATAAAACGATGAATTTCATTTTTTACTTGTTGTAATTTCGTACCCATTTCGACATACTGTTGTTCTGTAAATGCCATTTCTTTTCCTCCTACTGCGACTCAATGGTCGTGAAATAAGATTGCACGACATGTTGTAAATCCTTCGGCAATTGTAAACGCTCAGAGCTTTCTAAATAGCTATCTTTATAGGAGCCAATCACTTCTTCATACGGTCGGATAGAGCCTTTCGTAATTGGTCCATTCCCTTGTTGCTCGGACACATGCGACCCATCACCTAATTGACCGCTATCGACAGTCGTGTCACTTGAACCGCCAATTCTAGGAGTCGTTAATAAATCGCGGCCACCTTGACCTCTTCCTGCACCTTGTCCTAAACCAGAACCAGAGCCTGACCCATTGGCTTGTCCTTGTCCTTGTCCTTGTCCTTGACCTTGACCTTGACCTTGTCCTTGTCCTTGACCTTGACCTTGTCCTTGACCTTGACCTTTTCCTTGCCCTTGCCCCTGTCCTTGGCCTTGCTGATTGCCTTTGGATTGCCCGTTGCCTGTTGCTTGTTGCCCACCATTTTGTCCTTGCTGTCCTGCTTGCCCTTGTTGATTACTTGACTGAGCGTTTCCAGAAGACTGTTGATTATTATTTGCGCTATTCGCACTTGCAATGGCATTTTGTAATGTGTTACTTGCTGGTTTTCCTAAATTGCTCATCGCAGTTTGTGTTGTATTTGCACTTTGTGTAAGCTGTTGCTGCATTTGAGCTAGCTCGTTCAATTGTTCGAGTTCCTCTTTAGACAATGCGTTATTGTCGGTAGCCCCATCTTTACTCGCCGTTTGCTTATCTTTTAATTGCTGTTCTTTTAACGCTAATTCTTTCTGCTTTTTCACAACTTCTCGTAATGCTTCTTCCGCTGTTTGTGCTTCTTTTAACGTATTTTGCAATTCCTTTAATTGCTCTTTCACTTCTTTTGTCTCAGCTTTTTTTTCAAGCTTGGCCACTTCTTTTTTTATGTCCTCAATAACAGCTTTTTCTTTTTCTACTTCAATCGCTTGCATTTGTGTTGCTGCTGGGAACATATAAAGGATGGCTAAAATAACAGCTGTGGCAAATAAGCCAACGAACGCTTTTGGCCGAAACAATTTTTTCTTTCGCGCTTTAAATTGAGCAAATGCTTGTTCCGACTTGTAGATGGCTTTTGCAAGTAATGATTGCACTAGCGGATCTCCATCATCTTTAAACGATAATGCCGTTACCAGTTCATTATGGGAGAAATATTGATCCAGTGCATGCAACGCTTCTTTCTCTTTCACCCGTTGCCACCATATGAAAACGATGGTAGCAAGTAAGCCTAGAAGAAAAACAGCTAGTGCAATTTGGCGATAATAAGGCCAAACAAAGAGCCTAGAAACGAGGACTAGAGAGGCACTCGAAAGCAATGCTAAAAACAATCCGTACTGTGCTATAGGTAGGCTTCTCTCAAACGTTAAACTGCGTTGTGCACGTTGAATATATTTGCGTAATTGCTTCCGACGCTCCATGCTGTTTCCTCCTCATCGATTACTTTTCATATTGGCACGTAATTTCTTAATCGCAATCGTTAATGTTAAGACAATAATGAATAAATAAATGATTAAATAAGTTATCCATACCGGTATTTCAATCCCACTAATTTCGACTAATGCATCTCCCATAGATGGTGAAATAAGGGTTAGCATTAAAGCTCCTGGATTAATCGAAGCCCAGAAGTAAGTCATAAAGGACGAACTAGCAGCCGCTGTATTGCCCATTTGGTGGAATGCCATTGATAGGAAGAAGAAAAATGCCGTAATTCCTCCTAAGAAAATAATAGAGCCATACGTCGCGATCATTGCAACAATTGTTCTCTTCGTAATCGTTGAGAACATGACACCAATGCTACCAATTGCCACTACGGTTACTAAGTAAAATAAAAAGATTGAAATGAGTTGGGCAGGTGATACCCCACCAAATAAAAATACTAAACTATATAACGGTAGCCCTGCGATTAACATCAATACTAAAAACGCTACGGACGATAATAATTTACCTATGACAATCTGTGTCGAGCTTTGCGTTGTTGTCAGTAATATATTTAACGTTTGCTTTTCTCGTTCACTGCTAATTGCTCCTGCAGTTAAACTTGGTGTAATGAAAAGCACGAGTGCCATTTGTAAAATGGTCAATACAGCAAACATCATAAAGCTTGTATCAGGTCTAAAGAAGCCTTTGCCTGTAAATTCAGTTGTCAAAAGCAAAAAGCCTGCGATAAAAATACAAATGACCGCTAAATAAAACATTAAACCTGAAAAACTTTTAAAAGAACGGAAGCGTAACTTCAATTCTTTTACGAGTACCGGATTATAAAATCTTTCCATCATTGACTGTCCGCTCCCTTCGTAATCGCCATAAAGACATCCTCTAAATCTTTTTCTTCCTCAGTTAGTGCATAAATTGGTAGATCCGCCAGCATTGCTTTTTTCAGCAACATGATTTGATCACGATCTGTGCCACGGTAATTAAAAGCAATTTCCATCCGATTATCCATTACATCGATAGCAGAAATGAGTGGATCTTCTTCTAAAAACGCACGTATTTCCTGTAAGCGCTCCACAACCTTTATGACAATGCGCTTTTCTCCTTGTAACTGGGCTTGAATGGAAGCGACATTGCCATGTGCAATGAGTTTACCATTATCAATAACACCAATTTCATCACACATTTCCGCTAGCTCCGGCAAAATATGCGAGGAGATTAATATCGTTTTTCCCATCGATTTTAAGTTTCGTAAAATATCACGCATTTCTACACGAGCACGTGGATCTAAACCTGATGCAGGCTCATCTAAAATTAACACCTTTGGATCATGGATAAGGGCACGCGCTAAACATAGACGTTGCTTCATTCCTCGTGATAATAAATCGACATATTCATAACGTTTACTCGTTAAATTAACGAGCTCTAGTAACTGCGGTATGAGCACTTTACGCTCCTGTGCTGCAATGCCATAACTAGCACCATAAAACTCCAAATACTCATCTACTTTTAGTTGGTCATACACACCAAAGAAATCAGGCATGTAGCCAATTTGTTTACGCACTTCCTTCGGTTCCTTGATAACACTTTTTCCATTGATGAGTGCATCGCCTGAAGTTGGGGATAACAATGTTGCTAAAATTGAAAACGTCGTTGATTTACCAGCACCATTGGCACCTACAAAACCAAATACTACCCCTTCCTCCAGTGACAGATTTAAATGATCTAGTGCTGTGAAGGAGCCATATTTTTTTGTTAAATCACGAATCTCTATCATTACTTCGCCACTCCTTTCAGCTCAATGTCAGGTAATTTTGTCTGCTCGCCCGTTTGGTCTGGTCCAAATTTTATTTCTAAACGAAGCTCACCTTTATCATTGAAATATTGGGTAATATTATTTGAAAACACCTGTTTCGTATCAACTAATGGCTCGTACTCTTCTGTTGTATTGTTCCAAATAGATAACTGCATCCGTTTCACATCTTTATTCGCAATTGTCAGTTCATTTAAAGATTGAACGAAGTCCATAAAATGATCTGGCAACTCGATAGATAGTTCATATAAACCGTCTGACAAGTACCAAGTATTCAGTTGTTCATCCATCTTATCAAAATAGGCATTGGACGATTGTGCGCTCAAATTATAGGAAAAGTTATTGCGTTTCATCGTAAATGGACCGGACATTTCAACTTTCCCATTAAAAGGCTGTATGAAGTAAGAAATTGGCGACATCTTCACACTTGTTTCAAGTTCTACGCCAACGATTGCTTGTTCCGCCCAAGCAGTAATAACAGGTTGTTTGTCATTTTCTACTAAAAGTAGTGCTTGCGATTTCATGCGGTCAATCCGAAGTGGGTCAACCTCTTCCTTTGTTTTTGGATAATCATAATTATAATTATTAAAGTTTGTAGGCTTTTGCAGCATTGCCGTTTTAATCTCTTTGTCCACATTTAGTGTAGCATTTGGTTCGATATCGCCAAGCTTCACTTCTTTTGTACCTGAGATAACCGTGACATCCTTCAAAACAAATGGGAAGTTATTTTTCACTGTCCCTGTAAGCTTTTCATCTTTTAATGTTAGATCTATATCCATTTTGCCAATATTTTGAGCAGATGTTTTGCCTCCAAATGATTGAACTGACCAGTAGCTTAAATCACGTAATGTTAGCGTAGATCCATTGGCGTTCTCTTTTATATACGAGGATTCATGTAATGCACCTGTTGTTCCGGAAAGATTATAGTTATTACGAAATGCTAGTGCAGTCGTCGATTTGTCTGTATTGACAACAAAATCACCACCGCGATTAGTTAAAATCGATTCAACATAATAGCCATTTAAGCTGCTATCTTCATTTACTTTATAAAATGCTGATTGTTGTACTTGCGGCTGGACAATACGATCTTTTGCCCCAACGATAAACAGTAATATGGAAAGCACAACCGAAATAGCAGGGATTACCCACCATGCATGCTCTCGCTTATCCATTTTCTTTAATACAAAGTACAGGAGTGGACCTATTACTAAAATATAAAGAATAATAACGATAAGCATATAGCTAACAGATACTTCAAATGATGGGAATAGCTCATTAATACTACCTAATTCATAAGAAAGTTGATCCATTGTCGATTGACCTTGCATCACTGTTTGCTGCCCCTTCGTTTGAAGGTCTAGCATTTTGGCTGTCAATGCCGCATAGCCATCCATTGACGCTAAAGGCTCATCACCTAACGAAAATGTCGTTTGCACAATTTCCCCACTACCAATCTTTTTCTTGGCAGCTAAAATGCTAGTATTATCTTTTAATACTGGAATACTTCCTTCATTTTCTGTTGCTGTATAAACCGTAATGGCTTGTGTAAAATTACCGCCTCCAGATACGTTTTTTAAACTTTCTGCGGAGACGCTCGTCGTTTGTTGGGATAACGTTAGTGGTAAATATTCTTTAAAAATGCCTGCTGTTGCATTAATTTGCTCAGAGCCACCAAGTAATAATGTACCGCCATCTTGTACCCAAGTTAATAGTGCTTCTTGTTGTTTTTGTGATAGATCAGCAATGGCCATTTCATCTACCGCAATCACATTGGCCATGGCAAAGCCTTGCGCAACATCAGGTAATGTATAATCCTTTAGTTGATTTAAATGAAAGACTTCAACCTTATTGGATGGCATAAATTGAGATAAGCGCAAATAGGAGGATAAACGGTCACTTTTTTCTGTTAGCGTATAAATAAATATGGAGTTTGCTTCTAAAAAATTAGCCTGCAAACGTTTTGTTCCTTTATAAGCAACTTTTTTCCCTTTTTCAATACTTCCCTCATAAAAGGCAAATACATCGTCATCAGAATAGCCATAATCTGCTAGACCGTCTAAATAAAGCGTAAATGTTTTTTCTTCACCAGCAGCTATATCGATTGGTATGACTAGTGCTGATGCTACCTGATAGGAATTAAAGGTATTAATCGCCATATCGCCAGAAAAGTCCGCACCATTGTTTTTGACCGTTACTTGCAATGGTGTCACCGATTCGTATTTAGCCTTTCCTGTAATGCCTGCCTTAGCTTGTACCTCTAATGTAGGCGCGGCACTTGCCTCAGCAATAGGCAGAGCATAGCTCATAACAAGCATTACTAGTAATAATAGTGCTGTAATATTTATTTTCTTCAAAAGCTCAACCCCTTTTTCTTACTTTAAGATTATTACATAATTATACGTTTTACAGGGCATTTTGTTCCATTTCTTATGATATCTTCATGAATATTCATAAACTCTTAAGATTTAGGGAGCGATACTTGGGCAAAGTCTTTTAATTTTGGAGCAGGTGCATAGGTGTTCATAATAAATTTTACTTTGCCGTTGATGTCCGCTACGACGGTGCTTTCCGCGGGCACACACGTAAGCCGCAACCCTCGCTAGCGCGCGGCTTGTTGCGTCTTACGCTGTGTGCGTTCCCGCAGGAGTCACCGTCTTCGCTACCATCAACTAGTGGTATTTGCTGAAATATTATTAATAGCCAAAGAAATATGCATAACAAAAAGTGTTAGATTGATTGCGGTCAATCTAACACTTTGCATGGTGCTATTTATTTATAGTCAAACAAGCAACGGGCATGATCTTGCACAACTTCTACAAATGCCTCTACTTGTCGCAATTCGAAAGAAGACTCATAGCCAATTAACCATGTATCACGCGTTAAGCCAAATTCTTTCTCATCGTTAGTTAAAGCGATTTTATGAATATTATCATGCTCATTTAATGTAATGGAAGGTAAAATAGCGTAGCCTATGCCATTTAACGCCATCTGCTTGCAAATCTCAATTTGATCCACTAAAATTTGTCGTCGAGGATTTGATGCAAAATGCTGCTGCCACCATTGTTGAATTTCCTGATAATAATTGGAATCGCTTTTGAATTGAATAAATGGACGATCTGTCGTTAACACATCTTCAACTGTTTTTAACTCCTGATCTACTAAGTACAGTGTATCTCTGAAAAGATGAATCTTTTCCCCTTTCCAATCGACCTGCCCGCGCACAATTCCGACATGCGCCTCTCCTTCGTACAAAGCTTTAACAATTTCCGAGCTCCATCCCGTCATCAGTGAGATTTTAGCCTCTGGATATTTTGTGACAAAATCTTTTAATATTTTCGGGAGCCAGTTTTGTCCAACAATGGAGGCACAGGCAATTTTCAATGTCCCGTTCACTTTCGTCGTTAAAGATTGAATCATTTCAAAAATTTCTTCTTTTTTCGCTAGCATGTCTGTTGCATAAGCTATCACATGCTCCCCAGCTGGTGTTGCTGTAAGTCCCTTTTGGGAACGAATAAAAAGCTGTGCACCCCAATCCTTTTCAATCGATTGCAACCGTTGTGAAAGTGCCGGCTGCGATAAAAACAACCGCTCCGCTGCTTTTCGCATATTGCGTTCCTCAGCTAAAACTTTCAAGATTTCCGCTTCTGTTGCCATCAATTACCTAAACCTCCAATACAAGTAAAGGGGGACTTCATGATTTTCATCTGAGTCCCCTCTTACACTACTGTTCTTTTTGATAGATATATTTTTTCAACTGTTTTAAAATAACACGTCTTGTTAAAATCCCTGCAAATGTACCATCTTCATCTACAACACATAAAAATGCATGGTTAATAACCAAATCTAAAGCACGTTGGAATGTATCCGTCATTTTTAAAACGGCTATGTTTTTTTCCATTATTGTATCCACTTTAATATTTGGTAATTTTTCATATTCAATATGTTCGAGACCTAAAATGGATTCGGTAATCATTTTCATACTCAATAAACCTTGAAGTCGATATTTCAAGTCTAATACAGGTATTGAAGAGTACCCTGTACGTGTTAGTACAAGGAGTGCATGCTCGGCACTATTACCACTTTGTACATGCGCAACCTTTTCGGATGAAATAATAAAATCACTAATTGGCATTGCTAATAAGTCTTTGCTGTTAGTTGAAATCATGAACTTCTTCTCCTTTTCTGTCCTTGCTTTGCAGAACAGGATCCTTCTCTTTTATCATATCACAATGTTTCCGAATATGACCATGACAAGGTCAAGAAGAGTTTTTGTTCAACAATGCATATGGCTAGTTGGTCCCTGTCCTATTAGGAGTCATCTACTTACATTTCTCGATTATTTAAGCAATGCCAATGAGATTTTTTATAAAAATGTTCTTATAAAATCTCAATTTTGAGGAAAAATAATTTTTAACGATATCGATTTTGCTACAAAATAAAGTATCACATTGGCTGATGCACATGTGATACTTTATCTACAGCTCATTAATAGCCTACTTTACTCCAGTAGTAAAAAATCATAATCCCTAAAAAAAGTAAAAAGACAATGTATACCCAAACAATTGGATTCAGCATCGTTGCAAATTCTTCAACAGTCTCCGAAACCGGCGTATCTTTTTCCGATTCTCGCTGTGACGTCATTTTGGCAATCCGCATCGTTGAAACAAAGGAAATAACCGCAATGATTGTTATTGCAATTAGCGCTGGTATCAACCACATACCCATAGGCAAAACTCCTTTCTTTGCCCTTAGTATGTATCAACACGGCTCCTCATTATGCAATGATTTTTTGGAGACAAACTGAAAAGCCCGCATCCAATTTTTACGCTAAGCAAATTAAAACGGGGATTGGTTTAGCCACTGTCCGCCATCCAATGTGACACATTCACCATTCATATAACTCGCTTTATCGGACATCATAAATGTTGCCAAATCGGCTACTTCCTCTGGTGTACCGATGCGACCAAGTGGAACAGAATTAATGGTAATGGCAGTAGCTTCCTCTGATTCCCACAGTTTAGCGGCACCGCCTGTACGTTCAATTGGCCCCGGTGCAATGGCATTTACGCGAATGCCATAACGTTTCCCCCATTCGACTGCTAATGTACGTGTCATAGACAAAACACCAGCTTTTGCTGCGGATGAATGGATAACACCAGCACCAGCATTCCATGCATAGGTCGCGACCATATTGATAATCGAACCGTTTATTTTATGTTTGATCCAATATTTTCCGATTGCTGAAGAGCAATAGAACGTGCCATTTAAAACAATATCCACTACCGATTTCCAACCATTTGGCGATAAATCCTCTGCGCGAACCATAAAGTTACCAGCAGCATTATTCACTAATCCATCGACTTGTCCAAATTTTTCAACAGCAAACGCAACCATCGCTTCAGCTTGCTCCGGTATCCGCACATCCATTTGAAATGTTTCAATTGTGTTTCCTGCTTCTGCTATAAACTCTTTTGCCTGTGCTAATCGCTCTTCGTTACGACCAACAATTACAACATTTGCCCCTTCTGCAACGAATTGCTTTGCCATATAAAGCCCCATACCGCTTGAACCACCAGTAATAATCATTGTTTTCCCCTGTAACATATCCATTTCCATTTCCATTTCCCCCTCTGCTGTCAAAAAAATGAATAACCATTCATTTTATTTTACTATATTTTCTGGAAAATGTCATATAAATTCTATAACTCTCTCTTTTTTTATAAGTACATTGCTAATGAAAATTCCAACTATCACAAAAGGCATCAAGCACTATGCTTGATGCCCTTTAACTTTGATTTCCGCTACGGACGGTCGCTTTCCGCGGGTATTATTTAAAACTCATAATGATAAGCAACCTTGTACAGCTCCATTAATTCGTCCTGTGTTGGCACTTTAGGGTTATTTGCTGGGCTACCGCTTGCGATGGCATCGGTTGCCATTTTTGGAATGGACGCGTAAAATGCTTGCTCCTCAATTCCCCATTGCTGTAAATTGCCGATCTGCATCTTTTTACATAATGCTTTGATGGAGTCGATGGCTAACGTGGCTAGTTCATCTTGAGTACCATATTTTCCATCCTTGTTAAAATATTTCCCTATATCCGCTAAGCGATCCACGCATGCATCCTTCGTAAATTCTAGTACCGCTGGTAACAGCATGGCATTGGAAATACCATGCGGAACATGGAAAAGTGCACCGATCGGTCGTGACATCCCGTGCACGAGGGCAACAGATGCGTTAGAAAATGCTAGTCCTGCCTGCATGGACCCTAGAGACATTGCCTCGCGTGCATCAATATCGTCACCTTGTTCGTAAACTTTCAATATATTATTGATTATTAAGTCCATTGCAGACAACGCCAGTACATTCGAATAAGGATGTGCTAAACGTGATATATAGCTTTCAATTGCATGGCTTAAAGCATCGATACCTGTCGCCGCTGTAATGGCTGGTGGTGAAGTTAGTGTTAGCATCGGGTCAACAATGGCAATTGGTGGCATAAAAGCGGGTTGCTTAATCATCATTTTGACATCATTCGTCGTGTTTGTAATAACAGTAGCGTCTGTTGCTTCAGAACCTGTACCTGCTGTTGTTGGAACCGCAATATGTGGAATTGGTGGTTGCTCTGCTACTTTCGCCAGTTTCATATAGTCACCAATATAGCCACCGTTTGTGGCAACGACAGCAATTGCTTTAGCTGTATCAATACAACTTCCGCCACCAACGGAAATGATGAGATCACATTGTTCAGCTTGCAATATTTCAAGACCTTGTGCTACATACGTATCCACTGGCTCCGTTGTTACACCTAAATATGTAACCGCTTCCAATCCATTAGCTTGTAAAAACGCCCTACATTGATGAACAAACCCTAAGCCTTCCATTATAGGGTCACTGACAATTAACGCCTTCGTCCCTAGCTTTTTGGCGTATACACCAACCTCTTCGAATGCTTCTCTTCCATAAACAATCGTCGCTGGAGAATTTACAGTGAAGGTTGTTTTTGTTTGAATCATAACCCATCTCTCCTTCATTATTGAGCTGTATAACCGCCATCTAATACAATTGCCTGACCTGTTAAACCTTTGGCCACATCACTTGCTAAATAAAGTGCAAGCCCTGTAATCTCCGAAACATCTAACAAGCGCTTTTGCGGGACAAGTGGATATAACACCTGTTCCAGTACTTCTTCTACTTGAATACCTCGCGTCTTTGCTAAATCTGTAAACTGATTGCGCACTAATTCCGTATCGACATACCCTGGACAAATGGCATTTACCGTAATGCCGTCATTGGCTACTTCGAGTGCCGCCACTTTTGTTAAGCCAATTAGCCCATGCTTGGCTGCATTGTAGCCGGCCTTACCTGCAAAACCAATTACGCCGTTAATCGATGCCATATTTAGAATGCGTCCGTATTTGTTTTTCTTCATATGAGGTAATGCATATTTCATCGTAATAAATGGCGCGACAAGCATCACTTTTTGCATTTGCTCAAACACTTCAGTTGGAAAATCCTCAATGAAAGCAACATGTTGGAACCCTGCATTGTTAATTAAAATATCAATTGTGTTAAATTTTTCAACTGTAAACGCAATCGCCTCAGCAATCGCTTGTTCATTTGTCACATCACATGTATAGGCTGTTAATTGTGGATTTTGTGCTACCGCATCAGCTAAACATTGTTCATTTATATCCGAAATCACAACGTGTGCGCCTTGCTCAGCAAATGCCTGAGCGATGGATAATCCGATTCCACAAGCAGCACCAGTAATAAATACTGTTTTGCCATTCATTTCTTTATGTCCCTCCTACATTCCTAATGAGAATAATAGTATTGCAATGATCGTGCCGATAATTGGTATAACGACTGTTAAAGCACCAAAAGGTAAATAGGCATCCTTATGTTTTTCATTACATACAGAATTAATCGTTGTCACTACATACCCACCATGTGGCAATGAATCGAGCGAGCCCGATGCAATCGCAATCGTTCTGTGCAACGCTTCTGTATTAACCCCCATATCAATATAGTGAGGAGCTAGTAATGGCATAGCAATCGTTTGTCCCCCTGACGCCGAACCTGTTAAACCTGCAATAACTGCGATGGCAACAGCGCCACCTATTAATGGATTTCCAGGAATATTGGTCATCAAGTCTACAGTCGCTACGAATGACGGTGTCGCTTTTACAACACCACCAAAGCCGACTACTGCGGCCGTGTTGGCAATGGCTATAACTGCGCCCATTGCGCCAGCTGCTAGTGTTGCACTAACCGATTTTGCATATTTATAGCTGACTAAATACGCCGTAATACAACCGCTTGTTAACGCCACTATTAAAGCCGATGTACCAAGTGAATCATGATAAATAAATGAAATTAGTAAAACGACTAGTAATGGCACTAAGCTTAAGATGGGACTAGGGAGCTTACGCGTTTCGTCTACAACTGGATCTGTTGCGCGTTCAATAAAGACTTCCCCCTTGTTCACGGCACGCTTAATCATCCAATTGAGCCATAGTGCCCCACCAATCGCCATAAATAAGGCAACGACAATACTTACTTGCCAGCCTGCATAGGGTGTCGTCCCTAAATAAGGTATCGGAATCCAGTTTTGAATTTCTGGTGAGCCTGCTGAAGTCATCGTAAAGGTTACAGAACCTAAACCAAGTGCCGCAGGAATAAAACGACGTGGAAAATTCGCCTGCTTAAATAAACTAATGGCCATCGGATAAACAGAAAATGCAACGATAAATACCGAAACACCACCATACGTTAACACGGCTGCAGCTAAAACTACTGCAAATGTGGCATACTGTACGCCTATTTTTTCAACAATCCATTTGGAAACACTATCAGCTGCACCTGTATCTTCCATTACTTTCCCGAAAATTGCACCTGCCATAAACATTAAATACCAAGAACCAACGAAGCCCGTAAATCCATCCATATAACTCGTTAAAAAATTGGCTTGATTGTCATTTGCAGTTTGTGGGAAGAAAGCAAGACCATTCGTTAACGCCGCTATTAAAGCAGTTAATGGTGCAGAAATAAGTAAATTGACCCCTCTCATTGTTAAAAAAACCAATAATGCTAAGCTTCCAAAAAGTCCGATATACGCTAACATTTCACACCCCACCTATCTTTTTATAGAAAGTGCTATGATTTGCATTATTGCGCTACAGGTGAATGTTTCAGCAGGCAAACAAGGAGCTGTTTTCGCTATTTGCATGAGCCCGCTGAAATCATCGCCATGCTTATTTTCTTTATCCAGCGCTATTTACGCCATTAATCGTTATTACTTGGAAATGCAAATGTCGATGCAGATGAAGCATTATTTGTCATCCAGCGTTCTGATATAGTTTTAGTCTTTGTAAAGAAACGCGCCTGATCCGGTCCAAACATATGACCCTCACCGAAACGTGAGCCTTTAAATCCAGCAAAGTTATGGTATCCAACCGGAATTGGAATTGGAACATTGACGCCTACCATCCCTACATCTATCTCCGTTGTAAACTTACGTGCGGCTAGCCCATCGTTTGTAAAGATCGTAACACCATTGCCAAGCTCATGTTCATTAATCAGTTCAATTGCCTCGTCTAATGAATCCACACGCACAACGTTACGAGCAGGGCCAAATATTTCTTGTTCATAAATTTCCATCCCTGGTTTTACATGATCTAATAAAGTTGGACCGACAAAAAACCCTTTGGATTCGTTGACTATAGCTAGCTCACGACCATCACAAACAACCGTTGCCCCCTCTGCTTCGCCTTTATCGATAGCAGCAAGAATTGCTTCTTTTGATTGCTGTGAAATGACTGGACCAAAGTCTGTATCTTTGTCTGTATAAGCACCTACTTTTAATGCCGTAATTTTTTCTTTTAAAATAGCAACGAGACGATCTGCTGTGTCTTTACCAACAGGCATAATTGTTGAAATGGCCATACAACGTTGCGATGCCGCACCATAGGCTGCCCCGATAAATGCATTGGCCACTTGTTCGAGGTCTGCATCCGGCATTACAACCATATTATTTTTACCTCCGCCTAGCGCTGTGACACGTTTACCATATTTTGAACCTGTTTCATAAATGTATTGCGCAACCGGCGTTGAGCCTACAAATGAAATCGCTTGCACAGTTGGGTTTTCTAAAAGTTCATTAACGGCATCTTTATCGCCATTCACTACTGTCCAAATGCCATCTGGCAATCCCGCTTTCTTCCATAGCTCACTAACAAATAAAGCTGTCATCGGAACGCGCTCTGATGCTTTTAACACAACGGCATTGCCGACTGCAATCGCCATACTTGTTTGGGCTAACGGCACCATGATTGGGAAGTTAAAAGGTGAAATTGCCGCTACAACGCCTAGCGGATACTTGGCAGAATAAGCATTAATTTGACCTCCAACGTTGACAGAGTACTCTCCTTTTACTAAATGCGGTGCACCGATAGCTAAATCAACAGACTCTAGCCCTCGTGTAATTTCACCTCTTGCATCTTCAATCGTTTTACCGCTTTCCGTACAAATAATTTGTAACAGCTCTTCCATATTGTCTGTGACTAAATTACGGAATTTTAATACGACTTCCGCACGTTTAGATACGGATGTATCGCGCCAATTTGGAAATGCCAACTTCGCTTTAGCAATCGCTTCACGCGTCTCTTCTACTGTGGCAAGTGGAACTTTTGCAATAACGTCTCCTGTTGTTGGATTATAAACCGAACCGTAGCGACCACTTTTCCCTTCAATCATTTCTCCACCGATAAAATGCGTTAATGTTTTCACTTCTTGTGCTGTCGTCATATCTTTTATCCTCCTTTAAATTTGTGTAATCGTACATTTTTCTTTCAAACTTAAATAAGCAGCAGACATATCATGTTCTCCATAGCCCTCTGCAGCTATATCATTGTAAAGATTCACTAGCTGTTCCCCTATTCGAAGAGGTACGCCTGCTTCAGTCGCCATATTTTGCGCTAGGCGTAAATCTTTTAGTAGTAGATTCGTAGAAAAGCCCGGCTCATAATTTTCATTTTTCATGTATTCTACGTAATTGCGTTCATAAATACGACTTTGTCCGTAGCTATTACTTAATACTTCATATAGTGTATCTGCTGAAATCCCCATATTTTCTCCAAGTACAATCGTTTCAGCTACAGCTTGTGTATAGAACCCTATCATTAAATTGTTCAGCAATTTAATACGTGTACCAACACTTGGTGAAGTACCAAGGTGATAAATATTTTTACCGACTATTTCGAAAATTGAAGCGCCACTTTGATAATCCTTTTCTTCGCCGCCGATCATAATAGTTAAAGTGGCATTTACTGCGCCAATTACACCACCACTTACTGGGGCACCAAGATATCGTAAACCTAAAGATTGAGCTTGTTGATGTAGCGTATTATTTAGTTCTGGATTTACTGTACTAAAATCAATAAGTAAACTTCCTTGCTTAGCATTTTGTAAAATGCCCTCTTGTGATGTGTAGACATGTTCAACTACTTGAGGTGTCGGTAAGCTTGTCATAATGACTTCACTTTGCTGTGCAACTGCTTTAGCGGTTGTTAGACCTACACCCCCTTCTGCAATAAATTGCGCCATTGCTTGAGTATTTGTGTCAAAGCCATACACTTCATAGCCTGCACGAAGTAAGTTAATCGACATCGGTAAACCCATATTACCTAAACCGATAAAACCTAATTTTTCTTTCATTTGAGCTCCCCCATTTCCTGTGAATTGCGTTAATAAGCGCTGATACACTAGCAAACTTTATGTTTTTGTCGTAACATTAATAACGAGATACTCTTAAGTGACCGCAGTCACTGACTTCGGTCACTTAAATCATAAACAAACTTATTAGAGCTCGTCAATTAAAAAATTTTATATTTTCTGAATATATGGCACGATTATTATTATAGGATATTTAAATACGGAGGCAGAACGGCATGAATTCGTTAACTACACGCCAGAAAAAGGCATTGGAAACGCGGGAAAAGTTACTTAAGACATCATTAGAATTATTTAATAAACATGGTTTTGAGCATGTATCTGTTGAACAAATTACGAAAGCTTGTAAAGTGTCCAAAGGTACATTCTATACACATTTCCCGTCCAAATATGATGTTATTTTAGAAAAGTTTGAGGAGCTAGATAGTTTTTATAGTACGGTCGAGAAAAAAATCGATCAAACATTACCAGCAAGTGAAAAAATCTTATTGCTTTATAAGGAGCAAATGGTATATTTATCAACTGTTGTTGGGAAAGATTTATTGCGCACAGTGTATACTGCCGCGATGACCAATCAAGTTGAACAGAACCATTATTTAATTAGCCCACAGCGTAAAATTTTTCAAATCATTAATTCGTATATTCATGAGGGCATTCAACAAGGAGAGTTCGTTAACGATTTACAAGCCAATCAAATGCAACACATTATTCAACGATGTATGCGAGCAAATGTTTATGATTGGTTAATTCATAACGAAGAATTTGATTTAGTTACGGAAATGGCACACTTCACAGCAGTTGTGCTAAACGGCATGAAGGCACAACCTTCAAAATAAAAATATTTAAAAATAGCCCCTCGTGCTTCTCGAGGGGCTTAGTGTTTTGACAAAAGAAATAATGAAGTTATTGCTCATTGTCTTTTATTAAGTTGATTGGAGCGGAGGACGGGTGACTCCTGCGGGAACAGCACAAAATGTAAGACGCAACAATCCGCGCGTTAGCGAGGGTTGCGGCTTACGATGTGCCCGCGGAAAGCGCCCGTCCGTAGCGGAAATCCACCGCTGTGTTTAACTTTATTAATAGAGATAGCAAGCTGTAACTCGATGCCTTCTATATTCGCGCACACGCTATTAAGTTGATTGGAGCGGAGGACGGACGACTCCTGCGGGACAGCACAAAATGTAAGACGCAACAATCCGCGCGTTAGCGAGGGTTGCGGCTTACGGTGTGCCCGCGGAAAGCGCCCGTCCGTAGCGGAAATCCAACGCTGTGTTTAACTTAATTATTAGAGATAGCAAGCAGGAACTCGATGCCTTCTATATTTGCGCACACGCTACCAAGTTGATTGGAGCGGAGGACGGGTGACTCCTGCGGGAACAGCACAAAATGTAAGACGCAACAATCCGCGCGTTAGCGAGGGTTGCGGCTTACGATGTGCCCGCGGAAAGCGCCCGTCCGTAGCGGAAATCCAACGCTGTGTTTAACTTTATTAATAGAGATAGCAAGCTGTAACTCGATGCCTTCTATATTCGCGCACACGCTACCAAGTTGATTGGAGCGGAGGACGGACGACTCCTGCGGGACAGCACAAAATGTAAGACGCAACAATCCGCGCGTTAGCGAGGGTTGCGGCTTACGGTGTGCCCGCGGAAAGCGCCCGTCCGTAGCGGAAATCCACCGCTGTACTCTGCTAAAAGCTACCCTACAAAATATTGTGCAACAATGGATTCCACAGGTAATGGCTTATTATATAAATAGCCTTGTCCTTTTTGACAACGGTGACGTTTTAGAAATGCCACTTGTGTTGGCTCCTCTATTCCTTCTGCAATGACTTCAAGCCCTAAATTATGAGACATCGAAATAATCGCTTTAATAATCGCCTCATTTTTATCATCTTTTGCGATATCAGCAATAAACGATTGATCTATTTTAATAATATCGATTGGATAGCGCTTTAAATAGCTCAGTGATGAATAGCCTGTGCCAAAATCATCGACAGACACATAAACCCCTAGCTGCTTTAATTCCGTTAAAATTGAAAAGGTTTCATGGACATTCGTCATGGAGCTTTCTGTAATCTCCACTTCAATTAATTGTGGTGCCACATCATATTTCTTCAATGTTGCTTTAATCTTGCGAGCAAAGTTTTCTTTTCTAAATTGCTTTGGCGAAATATTGATGGCGATTCGCACCGGACGATATCCTTTTAAGCTCCATTCCTTTTGGTAACGACAAACCTCGCTAATAATCCAATCACCAATTTCTACAATTAAGCCTGTTGCTTCGGCAATCGGTATAAACTGTGCCGGTGAGACAAAGCCAAACTTCCGATTATTCCATCGCAACAATGCCTCAAAGCTATTAATGCTATTATCGTTTAAATTCATCTGTGGTTGGAGATGAATACTAAGCTCATTGAACTCAATTGCACGACGTAAATGGGCCTCCATCAGCGCTTCATTTGGAAAGACATTCGTCATATCGTCACGATAATAGCGATAATGTGAACGTCCGTGCTCCTTAGCAGAAAATAAAGCTTGATCGGCTTTTCTTACAAGTGTTTCAAGATCCTTGCCGTCTGCTGGGCTTAAGGAAATACCAATTGAAACGCTAATAAAATATTCTTGGTCATCAATCATAAAGGGTTGTTTCAACGATTCTAACACTGCATTAGCTAATTGCTCGATGTTGTCGACCGATGCATCCTTTAAAATAAAAATAAATTCGTCGCTATTATAACGATAGAGCGCGCATTTTGCGTGACAAAGTGCTTGAAGCCTTTGACTAAACATCCGCATTAATTCATCACCCTTGCTCTCACCGAGGGCTTCATTAAATTTTTTAAAGCGATCGATATCTACCAAAATAATGGTTGCCTGTTGATTTTCACTTTGTTTATCATTCAAATGCTGTAGCCAATGCTCTTTAAACGCTCTCCGATTCCAAATACCAGTTAATTCATCTTTTAAGGCTAAATAATAAAAGGCATTATAATCACTCTTCAAAAATTCAGCGTCTCTAATAAAGAAATGTACGGCAATGATTTCCCCATTATAATAGGTCGGATGAATACGTAAATAAAATGGTTCACGACTTAATAAGTTGCCTTTAAATAAACATTTTGGCATATCCAATGTAGCACCCTCGATTGTTTTAGCAAATAACAATTGTACTGCATTTACATAGTTGCACTCTAATAATGAAAAAATATCAAGTCCTATTAGGCTGTGATGTTCCCTCGACAATATAGACGTAGCGGCAACGTTTTGGTGAATAATACGACCTTGTAAATCAGTCGTTAGCACAGGACATACATAATGTTCAACAAATTGCAAAAAAGGCTTCGTATCATTCTGTTCCTCACGTAATATGACAGCTATCAGTGATGTCTCTAATTGCTGAACACTTACAGCAAATGATTTTTGCATTCTCTCCGTCTCTGAATAAAGCTCAATCTTCCGTGCAATGTTAAATTCTTGATGTACAATATTGAATAATTGCTGCCAACATTGCTTGCTAAAAAATTGCTGTGCTTTAGTGGCTTTCACATCCTGCACCACACTAGATAATGCGAGTTTGTCGTTAAAATGAACGATTTCATATTCGTCATCATCTGCTTTTTGCAAGCATACAACTGCATCAAATGGATTAAGCATTGCCATCTGTCGATAGTTTGCGAATTGCGCTACATTCTCTCTATATTTTTTCATTATATCCCTCTCTAGGTAGCGTGTTTATTCTAGTCGTCTAATACGCTTTATTCTTCATCTAGCGTCGGTTTTAGAGCATCCTTTAAGAAAATTTCCTGACTATTAATAGGGTCTTCGCTTCGATCGAACTCTTTATAATGATATTTGCCATTACAATCTTGAATTCGAGCTTTTGCTGTATCCTCAAGTTGTGTGTTCATTATATCCATAATACGGGCTTTTGCTTCGATTGAATAGACAGGGAATAGAATTTCAACACGTTTTATCATATTTCTTGTCATCATATCTGCAGAAGATAAGTACACTTTATTTTCGCCATTGTGATGGAACCAGTAAATACGAGAATGTTCAAGGAATCGACCAACGATACTCGTGACAGTAATATTGTCACTTATACCAGGGATACCTGGTCGTATACAGCAAATTCCGCGAATGATCAGCTCTACTTTTACGCCAGCAATCGAAGCTTCGTATAGCTTCATCATTAAGTCCTTATCTGTTAATGAGTTCATCTTCGCTCGAATAAAGCCATTTCCGTATTTTTTATGACAACTAATTTCTTCATCCATTAAACGGATAAATTCATCGCGAATATCGAACGGTGCCACAACTAAATGATTGAATGTAGGTTTTTCCGTATAGCCGCTTAAATAGTTGAAGAAATTCGTAGCATCGATGCCAAATTCCTTGTCAGTTGTTATGATGCCCATATCCGTATAAATTTTGGCAGTGGCATCATTATAATTTCCTGTTCCGAGATGGACAAAGCGTTCAATTTTTCCATTTCGACGACTGACTACAAGCGTAATTTTAGAATGGGTTTTTAAATTATTCATGCCATAAATAACGAGACAGCCCGCTTGCTCAAGCTGTTTCGCCCAGTGGACATTATTTTCTTCATCAAAACGTGCTTTTAGCTCTACTAAAACAGTCACTTGCTTACCATTTTCAGCAGCGAGCTTTAATGCTTGGATAATGGGTGAATTGCCACTAACTCGATATAATGTTTGCTTAATCGCTAAGACATTCGGATTGACAGCAGCCTCCGAAATAAAGTCCACAATCGGGGCAAATGATTCATATGGATGATGGAAGAAAATATCTTGTTGTAATGCTTTTTCAAAAATATTTTCATCTGATTGTAAATCCAATGGTGGCTGTGGAATAAAGCTTTCATATTCTAAATGTTCCCGTCCTACAGAAATACCTTTTACAAATGAGAACATAAAGGTTAAATCTAATGGACCATCAATATGAAAAACATCCGTCTCTTCGATTTCAAATTCTTCCAATAAATAAGCCAGGACTTCTTCATTCATTTCCCCGACACGTACTTCGAGACGGCTACCGACGCCCCATTTTCGTTTCTTCAGTTCTTTTTCAATTTCTACAAGTAAATCGCGGGCTCCTTCTTCATGAATCGTTAAATCTGCGTTCCGTGTTAAACGGAAGGCTTGTGCAGATTTTACACTGTATCCATAGAAAAGTTTTTCAATATGAGCCACAATCACATCCTCAAGTAAAACTATAACCGTTTCGCCTTCAGCACTAGGTACTTTAATATAACGATCTAAAACGGAAGGCACTTGCACGATTGCCACCTTTTCACGGCTTTCAAAATCGGTTTCATCTTGCTCCAATAGGACGAGTAAATTTAAAGTCTTTCCTAGCAATGTTGGGAATGGGCGATAGGCATCTACTGCTACAGGCGTTAACACAGGGAAAATGGTCTCAGCAAACATTTCATTAATATACGCTTTTTGCGTACTATTTAAATCTTTCATGTCGGCAATATGTACATTATGTTGTGGTAATAAATCATAAATTAAATGTCGATATACTTCCGTTTGACGGCGCACTAATGCTTGCGTACGCTCAGCAATTTTTGCTAATTGCTCTTTAGGTGTTAAACCTGATTTATTTTCAGCTTTATGGAAACCAGCACGCACTTGGTCTTGTAGCCCTGCTACACGCACCATAAAAAATTCATCTAAATTGGAGCTAAATATCGCTAAAAACTTCAAACGTTCTAGCAGAGGATTATTCACATCCTCTGCTTCTTCTAAAACACGCTCATTAAATGCTAACCAGCTTAATTCACGATTATTATAATATTGAGGTTTAGCTATTTCTTCCAGTAATCGGCTATGTGCTTCTGAAAATTCGTCTTCATGTAATCGATTGTTTGTTACTTCCGTTGTCATCTTGGTTCCACCCTTCTTCCATAAAGTTTACTTTAATTGGTATCTTTAGAGCGCGTTCTAGATGTTTTTTATGTCGATTGGCTTGATATTTTTCAGCAGCAGCATTTTTTTTGACATATACGTTAAGCTGAACAAAATCGTCATGAGGTTGCATGTCAATTGCATGCACAATGGTTCTCTTCGATACATTTAACGCATAGACGAATTTTAACAGGGCGCCAAAATCACGCAATTTGCGATACTCTTCACGGCTCATCCATTCTAAAAAAGGAGCAGCGAAACGTTGAAAATAATCTTTATTTTTATACGATGCTAAAAGTGCTAATTTTAGTCGCTCTTTATGATTCAAACCATCAATGGATTGATTGGCGATTAAATAAAAGGTATGTTGGCTAGCGGAGCTTAACTCTATATACTCCCCAATATTAAAAATCTTGGCAGCCTTTCTTAACAATTGCCAATCATAGTTGTTAAATTGGAAATAGTTTAAATGGCAACACTCGCGATATAATTGGTCTGCTAAATGCATTAAATAATCAACTTCTAGTTCCGACCGTCCATATTGTCTAGCTAATCTTCTAGCGTTTCCCTCAAACACATTATATTTATCAAAAGCATGTTGATCTTCTTGTAAAATACGATGAATAATGAGCCCTTCCCGTAAACCCTTTTTCGTAAGCTGGAATACTTCACTACCTACAATTTCCATTAGTACACGGAACACTTCTAAGGCAGGGACAATAATATCTGCACGGTCCGTCGATAGCCCGTCCAAATGGTTTAATTGTTGGAAGCTTAAACCGCCCAAAAACATACTAAGCTCATCTAAATCCGCTTTAGCTATTTCATAGCCGTGTACACTGGCAATCGGGTATTGATGCCTTTGTTGATGCACTTGGGCAATATTTCTGGCACTGCCCCCTATTGCAATAATTGGTAAAGATACTTGTTGTATCCAAGGAAGGGATTGGAACTGCTCTTTGACATAGGCAATCAGCTCTTTCTTTTCGCTACTATTCATGATGTCACCTTTGACGAAACGTTGTTTTAACGACACCGTTCCAAAAGGAAAACTAAAAGATTTAAGCAGTTCTTTATTTTTAAATAGCGTTATTTCCGTACTGCCTCCACCTATATCAATCGTTACAGCAGAAGGCGTGCCCATCGAATGTGCTACGGCAACGTAACCGAAATACGCTTCTTCCTCTTCAGATAAAAGCTCTATTTGTATACCCGTTCTTTCTTTCATTAACGCAATGATTTGTTCACTATTCGTCGCTTGGCGAATGGCAGCCGTTGCAGCAGCTTTCACATCGACAATTTCAAAATCATCAAGCATCGCTTTAAATGTACATAATGTTTCCGTTAGAATGCGAATGCCTTCTTCCGACATATTACCCGAAGGTTGTAAATATGTACGTAAACGTGCAACCGTTTTAATATTGCCTAGTTCTCGAAGTCCCTCTTCATTATCATACTGATACAGTACTAAACGTATCGTATTCGAGCCAATATCAATTATAGCCGTTTTTAAATTATTCAAATCATCACTTCCTTTTCAGGACAATCGATAGTACTACTTATTTTGTGTTAATGGCACCGTCATTTATACAAAAAAGTCGGAACCAAAAAGGTATCCGACTTTCGTTTTTATTAATATTTCAGGATACCAATTATTAGAATTGTGAAGTTCCTTTTTCTAGCCCTATAAAATAAGTTGATCGACGCGTAAAATAAGCTCTGCAATTTCGGGTTTACTAATTTGGTCCTCTGCCCCTACTTGATCGCCTTTATGACGAAGATCATCTGTAATTAAACTAGAGAAAATAATGACCGGTAGCTTTTGTAAATCAGTATGTTCTTTAATTTTACGAGTCAAATGGTGACCATCCATTTGTGGCATTTCAATATCTGTAACAACCAATTGCACATGTTCCGTTACGTTACTGCCACTATTTGCTAATGCTTCTAAGTATTCATAAGCATCTCGGCCATTTTCAAAAAACTCTACATTCTCATAACCGGCTTCCTTCATTGTATCAAATAATAGTTTGCGTAATAATGGTGAATCCTCAGCAATTAAAATACGTTTTTCAGAACGCTCACGCTTACCAAGTTTTTTCACTGACTCTACACTAATACCCGAATCAGGGTTAATATCCACCATAATTTTCTCAAAATCTAGCAATAGAATCATTTGTTCATTTTGCTTAATAACACCGATTACTTGCGAAGTTCCCCCCTGATACATATCCGAAGGTTTTTCGATTTGATTCCAGGAAATACGGTGAATTTGTGTCACATTATCTACATGGAAAACAACTCGTTGTTTATTAAACTCAGCAACAATATATTTTTGTTGTGGATTACGTTCTGCACCTTGTATTCCGAGTACTCGTAGCATATCAACTACCGGTAATACCTCGCCTCTTAATTGAATAATTCCTTCTACATGCGGGTGCGCGTGTGGAATAAACGTTACTGGAATTGGTTGGATAATCTCTTTTACTTTAATAACATTTATACCGAATTTATTGTTAGCTACTTCAAATTCAACGATTTCTAGCTCATTTGTGCCACTCTCTAATAATATGCCTTTATGTTCCAAAGCAACCCCGCTCCTTTCTATTTCAACATTAATTTATAATTCAATTGTATCATAGGCGCTACAATTCTCCTACTTGCTATTTCCATTATTATCATGAACTTTTAGATGCACGAATAACCCAATAACTGTCATTAATATTAATGTTGATAATGCTACACGACTTGCTAATGTGCCGTAATCTTTCATCCATAATGTGACCGTTCCATAAACAGCTGGTCCGATAATTGATGATACTTTTCCAGAAAAAGCAAATAGACCGAAAAACTGCCCTCGTTTTTCATCCGGAGATAGCTCAATAATAAAGGTTCTTGAAGTTACCCACATAGAGCCTAACGAAATTCCAAACATACTGCCGGCAATCCAAAACATCCACTGCTCTGTTGCAAAAACAGCAAAAGTTAGTGCGATAATCATTAATAACGCAACAATGGTAATCGCTCGCTTGGCGCCAATGGCTTTTGTTATATAGCCAAAGGCAAGTGAGCCAATAATGGTCGATACGGTCGACACTAAATAAAGAATAATAAATTGACCAGATGAAAAGCCTACAATCGTTGTCGCATATACAGCCATCATGGCAATTGTCGTAGCAATGGCATCATTTAAAAAGAAGTAAGCAATCATAAACGTAAAGATTGCTTTATATTGCTTCATATCCTTAAATGTACGAAGTATTTCCTTGTAGCCATCAAAAAACTTTGTCGTCTTACGCTGCTCTTTAGGGATGGGCGTATCTTTATTAATGAAAAATAAGGGCAATGAAAATAATAAATATAAAATGGCTGTTGGTATAAATGCACGGTGGAAATCACTGTTTCCGACATATAAATAAACAAGCAACCCAAAAATAGTGCCTAAGTAACCAATCGCTACTCCATAACCTGAAATAAGGGGCATTTCTTCTTTTGTCCCAAGATCCCCCATCATCGAATCATAGAATACGAGACTAGAATTAAAGAAAAACTTCGCAATAACAAAACTTGCGACGACTAAAAATAAGCTAAGTGGTACCCCTGAATAATTTGTTGTCGTTTCTAAATTTGCAAATACGCCCATCATAAACGTAAATAAAATAGAAATTGAGGCAAACCACACAATAAACCGTTTTTTATAGCCTGTTTGATCAATCCATACACCGAACAGTGGCGAAAAAACGACTAGGAAAAAGCTTGCTAAAGCATTCGCATACGAAATAAATGTACTCGCTACTTGCTGCATAACTTCATTTGTTCCTAATACTTCGTCCATATAAAATGGGAAAAATACTGTATTAATATTCGAAGAAAATATTGTATTAGCAAAATCGTAAAATGCCCACGATAGTATTGGCAATGATAAATAGAGTGCTAGCTGACTGCGATGCTGTCGTTCCCCTACATGCCTTTGATTCATTCAATCCCTCCCCTTCTTCCTTATAATATTAAATTAATTCCTTCCTGTATTAAAAAATACCATTTGTTAAATTAAAAATAATATTATTTACAATATAACAGTATTTCTACTAAAACATAACTGCTAAAAGACCATTAATTGGTTAATGCATGCCACCTATTTTCTAAAAAACTAAAAAAGATATCCAAGCCCCCTCGCTTGAATATCTTTCTTATTATTCCTCAGTAATCGTTACCCATTCCGAAGACCATTGTTCAATTGCTTTTAGCACAGGTGTGAGGGCATAACCTTTCTGTGTTAGCTCATATTCAATAACGACCGGTGTAGAAGGAATCACGGTGCGTAAAACGATTTCCTCACGCTCTAACTCCTTTAATCGCTCTGTTAACACCCGACTACTAATATTCAACTGTTTTTTAATCGTCGAATAGCGTTGTGGGCCATCCAGTAATTGATAAATAAGCAACGTATTCCAACGATGATTCAATAGCATGAGTGCCTTTTCAAATCGCGGACAAATCGTTTGTTGATTCATTTTACTCCCCTCCTTTATTACTAGTTCCTATTTATGATTATAGCACCTTTTAAAAATCAGTTCTTAAAATCAACACTTAGTTACTTGACAAAAGTTGTTTTTAAAAATAAACTAAGTTACGAAATGTAAGTTCAAGAAAAGGAGTAATTACTTTATGCAAAATATTGGTTCAACAATTTTACGTGTCGTGCTCGGCATCATTTTTGCTGTGCATGGTTTTCAAAAATTCCAAGGGGGCATTAGTTATACCGCGGACTTCTTTACTAGTCTAGGTATACCAGGTTTTATGGCGTATATCGTGGCGGCTATTGAATTAGTGGGCGGAGCTGCTCTTATTTTAGGTTTAGCAACAAGAATTTTTGGCGCTTTACTAACAATGACAATGATTGTTGCTATATTTACAGCAAAGCTAAGCATTGGCTTTATCGGAGCGGACGGATTGGCTGGCTATGAGCTTGATTTAGCATTAGCAGCGATAGCACTATACTTTGCACTTGCTGGGGCATCTCGATTCTCTTTAGACGCCCAACTATTTAATAAAGAATAGAGCGTTATTCAGGCGATTCGTGAACTTTTAGTCGTGATTCGTAGTCTCTTTATGACGATAAAAAAGTGTTAGATTGATAGTAGTCAATCTAACACTTTTCCATTTTACGATTTATTGATAATGCTTTAGCAAAGCCTGTGTCCCATTCTCACCATAGCCTTCTGCGATCAGCTTGTCGTACATTTCATAAGCTAACGCTAGCCCTGGTAAAGAGATACCCATTTTTTTTGATTCATCTAAAGCGATTTTCATATCCTTCACGAAATGTTTAATATAAAATCCTGGTGCAAAATCTTCCTTTATCATCCGTGGCGCTAAATTACTTAAAGACCAGGATCCAGCAGCCCCTGATGAAATGGATTGTAACACAGTAGTTAAATCGAGCCCCGCTTTTAAGCCATATGCAAGTGACTCACAGACACCTATCATGCCTGAAGCAATAACGATTTGATTGCACATTTTGGCATGCTGCCCAGCGCCTGCTTCACCTTGATAAACAATATTTGCGCCAAATTGCTGCAAGACAGGTGTCACACGATTAAAGGTATGTTGGTCACCACCAACCATAATGGACAAAGTACCATTTTGAGCACCGACATCGCCACCCGAAACAGGTGCATCTAATGCTTCAACCCCAACGCTTTGAGCATGAAGATAAATTTTCTTTGCTAAAGTTGGCTCAGATGTCGTCATGTCTATCACAATATCGCCTTTTTTAGCAGTTTGGAATAAACCATTGTCACCGAAGTAAACTTCCTCCACATCTGCTGGATAGCCAACCATCGTAAGCGCTATATCTTTATCTTTAAACGCTTCTGCTGGCGAACTAGCCCAACTAGCTCCTAACGCCACTAATGGCTCCGCTTTCTCTTTTGTACGAGTATATACCGACACCTCATGACCATTTTTCAATAAGTGTTTAATTATACTCGCACCCATTACTCCTGTACCGATAAATGCAATACGTTCTTTCCCCATATGTACGAACTCCTTTACTTAGGCGATTTTTCATCACAATCATTCAATCTTCATTAGGCACTCGGCAGTCTCTGTCTGATAGGCAAACATCAAACTAAGAGGCACCACCATGCACGCCATTTCATTTATGTTTTTAGTGTAGTTGAATCAATTCAATAATTCAAACTATTCTTACTACTTGTACTAAAGTTTCTATGTACAGCATATATACCGAATAAGCAAAAAAAAGAGAGCAGTTGATGGGAATCACTGCTCTAAAAGGGGGAAATGAGAATGTTGCTGTGTTCAAAATAAGTATTCCCCAGAAAATTCATATTTAAACATCTAATCTATAGGTTTTACTCTGAATACTGAAACAAATCTTCCTGATCTTCTTCTTCAAGTGTTGTCTGTCTATAATAAGTATTCATTAACTGATCTAATCTGCGACTCAGTTGAATGGTTTTTGCATTCTGTAACCCGTTTTCCACACCAGAGCGAATCATCATTTCACGAGTTTGTTCCATTTGTTTCAAGAGTAGATTGACCATTCATACAACCCTCCAACATACAAATAATCATACCATTATTATACATTTATATTTCATTTCTTACAGCATTAAGTTCCGACAATGTTCGACAAAATTAACTTCTAGGTATTTCCAAATAAGTGTAGATAATAATCCCGTTTTGCTTTGCTTCACCTCTAAAATGTTTAAATAATGGGTGCTTCACTAATACTTCCCGAAATTCATAAAATTGATCTTTATTAATTTCGATACTTTGTATTTCTCCGTTCTGTAATTGGCTAAGCATTTTTTCATATTGTTCCATGTTTTTCTATTCCCTTCTCTTCCGTTATTTTGTGTATTAAATTATGAATTATTCAAAAAAAGGCTTTACGTTTTCCTTTTTTTCATGCAAACTGTATATTATTAGTCGATGAAGGAGCTGACTGTCTGTGAAAATAGCTGAAGTTGGAAATATTATCGAGTTTAAAGATGGTTTGCAAGGTATTGTTGAAAAAGTAAATGAAAATTCGGTGATCGTTGATCTAACATATATGGAGAATTTTGATTCCCTTGAAATAGAAGAGAAAACGGTCGTCAACCATAAACGTTATAAAATCTTATATGCAAGTGAAGCTTAATAGTCTGAATAGTCCCTTTTTGTCTTAACAGATGATAAGGGACTATTTTTTTGGTAAAATTAAAGTATGGAGGTCGAATTATGCAAACAAATTCGAAACAAACAATAATATTACTCCTTTCTTTATTATTCGTTTATGGCATGCTTGCTTTTACTTTTGCTAACCCAGCTGTTTTTTGGTACTTGTATGCATTCACTTTGCTCGTATGTATAGCGATCGCTATTCTTTCAGGTTCAATTGAAGATCAATTGCCAACTTGGAAATTTCTAATTTTCGGCATTGGATACGGTACAATCACCTACGGCATCATACGTTTTGGTTATTGGCTTGCTCCATATATTCATGATGGACTAATCAGTACAGTGAAAAAGTTTTTAACTGTTTACGGTCCACAAAATATTTGGCACTATATTTTACTTGTATTTATTGTAGCCATTGGTGAAGAGCTGTTTTGGCGTGGCTATGTTCAGCAACAACTGAAGCGCTTTATGCGCCCTGTTTTAGCAGTACTTGTAACAGCCATTTTATGTGCCATTTCGATTGCCTTTAGTGGTTTTAAGCTAGGCATCATCGCAGCGCTCGTAACAAGCCTAATATGGGGCTTTATTTATGAATGGCGAAAAAGTATGCCTTTAGTTATTGTAGCGCATGTCGTTTTTGTTTTATTATTGTTTTTAGTATTACCTTTAACATCATAACAAAAAAAATTGGAAACATTTTATCTTTTATTAGCGTTTAATATAGAAAAGGAGGGCTTTTCATGCAAAAAAAATTATTTTCCATGCTTGCATTATTACTAACAGCTGTTATAGTCGTGGGGTGTAATACCTCTGATAAAACAGAACAATCAGATGTTGAACAACAGGAACCATCAAACTCTCAACAACCATCTGATCATGAAACTGCAGGCGACGACAAGCAAGAAACGCCTACAACAGATGATGCTCAACAAACAGAAGAACAAACTGCACCAAAGCAAGAAGTGCAATATGTACAAAATGGTGTCGACAAAAAAGAGACAGCGTCAGAATCTAAAAGTAAAGAGCAAGGTTATAAATTCCAACAATTACCTGGATTTAAATTAACTCAAGAAGAACCAGGAAAAGATATGTTAGTATCAAATGCTGATGATGAAGTATTTATGCGTATTGAAACAACAACTACTTCTGAAACAAGCTATGATGCAGTGAAAACATCTATGCAAGACTACATGAATGCTGTTGGAAGTCCAGTAGCATTATCACCTGAAGAACTTTCTGCATTTAAAGATATTAAAAATATTGAAGGCTATGTTGTAGACTTTGATACTGAAAAAGTGATCGGCGTAGTTTTTGAAAAAGATGGACTTATTTCAAAATTAACGATTCATGATAATGATGAACAAGACTTAACAGCTGCTATGCTTGCCATGGCTGCCACAATCTCTAAAAAATAACGCGTTATCCTTGAAAGGCTTTAGATTAAATTCTAAAGCCTTTCTTTTATTTTCCAATAAAAACTATAGAGACGTTTGCTAAGTGCTTTAAAACGAATGCTAGCCGTCAAAAATAGCTATACTAATCGTCCATTCTATAAAACAAACACTTTCTTCTTTGAAAATGTTTGTTGACGCATAAAAAAGAGTTGCCTCAAACTCCATTTGAGACAACTCTTTTTAATAAGACAAATCTTTTATCGAAAGCCCTAATTTTTTTAACAATGTAATGGCTTCATCTTTTTCTTCGACGGATAAAGCACTCATTAATTCATGTAAATGTTGTTCATGCTTTGGAAATAGTTCGCCCATAAACGCTTCACCTTCCGCTGTAATTTCTGCATAGGTAACGCGACGATCTGATGGACAGGAAACCCGTAAAAGATAGCCTCTTTTTTCAAGCTTATCAATTACATACGTAATAGACCCACTGGCAAGTAAAATTTTATTACCGATTTGTTGTAATGGTTGTCTGCCTTTATGATAAAGGAGTTCCAAAACCGCAAATTCAGTAGGATTCAAGCCATTCTCCTGAAAAAAATGGTTGGTCATCTCATTAATTGCTTTATGGGCACGGGATAATACAATATATAATTTTAAAGTTTGCTTTAAATCTTCTGACGTCATAGCCTAGTCCTCTCAATTCGCTCTTTATAACTGTCATTATAGCGACTTTTGAAAAGCATTGTCAAAAGCATTCAATAGTAAGTCTATTGAAAGTTCAATTTACGTTACTAAATAAGCAGCATCTTTTGCCGGAACTTCTAATGGGTCCAATTGATTATATGCGTAAACTGGGAACTGCATATGGAAGCATGTCCCCTTCTGTACTTCACTTTGAACACCTATAATTCCTTCATGCTCTTCGATGACCTTTTTCACGAAAGCAAGGCCTAGTCCTGTCCCTGTAGATTTCGTCGTGTAAAAAGGCTGGAATAAATTTTGTATTGTCGTACTATCCATTCCACTGCCTTCATCTTTAATTGTTAATTCTACAATCGTACAGTCAATAACACTCATTTCAACCGTAATGGTACCGCCATTATTCATCGCTTCCATTGCGTTTTTAATAAGGTTCATAAATACTTGCTTTAACCGATTTTCATTGCCACCAATGTAGACTTCCGTAGCTGACGGTATATATTGAATCATAATTTTTTTCATTAACGCATCCGGCAACATAAATTCAATCACTTGTTTCACAATCTGATCTAATTCGATTAACTCTACTTTCATAGTTGTTGGCTTGGACAATACTAAAAGCTCAGATAAAATCTGCTCCATCCGCTGTAATTCACTATCGATAACAGATAAATACATGCGTGATTCTTCATCGGCGTTCAGCTTTAAAAGTTCAGTAAAACCTTTTAAAGACGTTAGCGGATTACGAATCTCATGCGCGATACTTGCGGCCATTTGTCCCACTACATTTAACGCTTCCTGATGCTCCACTTTATGTTGCAACTGCTTCTTCTCTGTTTCGTCATTAATAACTGTGATAATTATATTGTTATATTCATCAAAGACACTGGAGATTTCATAGTAGCACGTTCTACTTACTTGCGTTTCATCCACAACATGAATATTGGCATGCTTTTCACCCATCAACTTAGAAAGATAAGTCGTAATTTGTCCGTTTTTCATTGTAAATGAATCAAATATATGCTGGTGTGCTTTATGAAGTAGTTGTGATTTTTCTATTTTTAAATACATTTCTGCATACTTATTTAAACCAAGTATAATGCCACTCGCATCACTTACAATAACAGCATAAGGTAAATGATCATATGCGCTAAAGGATTGTAATTTTTCCTGCTCCTTGCTCACATACAACTCAATGGCTCTGTCGTTATTGATCGTTGATAAATGTGCGACGATTTCTTCAGTATTTGGATCAAAGAAGCAATTAAAATGCATCATTTCATATTCATTGTTATTATTACGAATGTTAAATATTTCTTCAGATCTTAACTCACACTGTAAGTTTTTCACGAAGTTTGCCCATTTCATATTAGATGGCTCGTCCATTATTAAAAAGCCATTATAAGATAAATTTAGGTTAAACAGATTACTTGCAGCATCATTGCAATTCAAAATTTTTCCTGATTTATTGAGTATAAGTGTTGGTGACGAAGTACTTTTCATAAGATTTCCAAAACATTGATTTATATCATTTTGCTTCAACTTTCTCACCGAACCTTTCAAAAGAGTAAAAAACCTCTCATTCAAATTTTGAGCCTTTACTATACTTTATGACTGTACGATTCTATTATTACAAAATTTAGTAAATTTAAGTATTTAAAATTATTTCACGAACCGTTCACAAAATAAATAGGTCTAAGGAATTATATTGTTTGTCAGCTACTTGACTGTTACAATTAGAAATTGAAAGGAAGATTACTGCATGAATACTATTTTAACTACTTTAAACGCAAAGTATATTCACACAAATTTAGCATTGCGTTATTTAAAATCTGCTGCTTTACCTGAATACAATCCAGTTATTGCAGAATACACAATAAAAGACCCTGCATTTAATATTGTATCAGATTTATTTCAAAAAAACCCCGATATCGTAGGATTCAGTTGCTATATTTGGAATATTGAAGAAACGATACACGTTATCAAAATGTTAAAAACCGTTTGTCCGGATGTTAAAATTTTGCTCGGCGGTCCTGAAGTATCTTACGATGTCCACGATTGGTTACGTCGGATTGAGGAAGTTGATTTCATTGTGATGGGTGAAGGAGAAACTTCATTTAAACAGTTACTACGTCATCTACATGGTGAAATCCCATTAGAAGATGTTCCTGGCATTTGTTACTTAGAAGACGGAAAAGTTCGCATTCACGCACAAGCACCTAAAATTGACTTACGTGAATTACCAAGTCCATTCCGTTTTGAAGAGGATCTGCCACATTTAGGCAAGCGAATCCAATATATTGAGACAAGCCGTGGCTGTCCTTTTAGCTGTCAATTTTGTTTATCTTCTATTGAAGTTGGCGTGCGCTATTTCAATAGAGAAAGTATAAAGGAAGATATTCGTTATCTGATGAATAATGGAGCACGGACGATTAAATTTGTCGATCGTACATTTAATATTAGCCGTAGTTATGCGATGGAAATGTTCCAATTTTTAATAGATGAACATCAGCCAGGTGTTGTCTTCCAATTTGAAATTACAGCCGATATTATGCGTCCTGAAGTCATTCAATTTTTAAACGACAACGCACCAAAAGGGCTTTTCCGCTTTGAAATAGGTGTTCAGTCTACCAACGATTTAACAAATACGCTCGTACAACGCCGTCAAAACTTTGAAAAACTAACACGAACAGTAACTATGGTTAAAGAGGGCGGTAAAATTGATCAGCATTTAGATTTAATTGCCGGTCTACCAGAAGAAGATTATAATAGCTTCCGTCAAACGTTTAATGATGTTTTTGCCATGCGTCCTGAAGAGTTACAGCTAGGGTTTCTAAAATTATTACGAGGCACTGGGCTGCGTTTAGAAGCTAAAAAATTCGGCTATACCTATGTGGATTTAGCTCCATATGAAATCTTCTCAAATAACGTTTTAACCTTTGATGATATCGTCCGCATCAAACATGCAGAAGATGTACTCGAAAAATATTGGAATGACCATCGAATGGATCAAACGATAGAATACTTAGTAACTGAAGTATTTGACACACCGTTTGATTTCTTCCAAAACTTTGGAACGTATTGGGAAACGAAAGGCTGGTCACGTATCGGCCATCAGTTAGAAGATTTGTTCCGACGTTTACTTGAGTTTTTAGAGACAGTAGAAGGTGCCAATTTACAAATTATTCAAAGCCTCATGCAACTTGATTATTTACAGGCACAGCAATTCCAGCCACGTAAATTATGGTGGCAAGAGCGTCCAACAGAAGAACAGCAAAAAGCGCTTTATGCCGCATTACGTGAAAACCCTGAAATGGCAGGGCAAGAATTTGCGGAATTTAATTTAACAGAGAAAGAATTGTTTAAGCATACGCTTATCATTCCGCATTACTTGGATTATCAGAATTTCTCAAATGGCAAAATTGTACAAAAAAGCGGTTATCTTTTAACCTACTTCCGTCACGGTCAAGCACCATACTTTGCAACAATCCCTTCACTTTAATAATAAAGCGCTATTTCCTTAAATTAATTGAAGAAATAGCGCTTCTTTCATTTTTCAAAAGAAAAAACTTGGCTTCATGAAATGTTTTCAATCGGTCCATTCATAAAAATTTACCCTTTTGTAGTGTTAGGAAAGGACTCACAATGATAGCACAAATGAATAGTTCAAATGTCTCTCTCATTTAAGTATCCAAACCTGTAAATAATACCTATAAAACCACATTTTAAATTAGGATATTTTTTTGTAAATTTTCTAAATTTTTAGATATTTTTTATTAAAACTTTTCTTTTATCTGCCATTTGCTTATTTTATGATGTTACGAGCCATCTAAAAATAGATTAAAACTCTATTTGTTTGTTGGTTAGAACAATCAATCTCAAATGATATATTAAATATTAAATACTATATAATAGAAGAAAGTCATTCATGACGGATGCTATAAAGTTCGTCTGACAACTGAAATGAGCAATCCTAATGCTTCACTATCTGTCATGCTGCTTACTCGATCACTGTAATCTATTTTCATAATACCGCGTTTATGCGTCTCTTTTAATAAGTCCTTTAAATCTTGTTTAGCTGTGCTTGTAAGTGTCATATTGTCGTTCTCCTTTTAATTCTTTTTCATTACTGGGTTCACTTTTTTATTTCCTTCAACTATCGAGTGCACCTCAGTTGTACAACATCAACATTGTGGCCATTTTTTTATAACCACACACAGTTTGTTGTACCCGCATCAAAACAACAATAAACATATTTGTTGATTTTTTTTCGAAAAAATAAGCTTCACTTTTCTTACGAATTAAATTTCGAATTGCATCCATACTAACTTTGTTTGAAAAACCAAAGAAAAGAGGATGTACAACTATGGGAATACTAAGTGGGAATCCAAAAGATGAGCCGCTACATTATGGCGAAGTTTTTGGAATATGGACTAATTTAGGCGTTGATTATGGTTTAATTGCAGGCTATCAAACGTTTTATAATCATACTGGTGATGAAGATCTTCGAAAAATAATTGAAGATATTATTCAAGTATTAAGAGATGAAGTAAAACAGCTTGAAAAAATACTCAAAACAAATGGAGTTGGATTACCTCCTGCACCACCTGAGAGACCTGTAGCGAGATTAGAGGACATTCCTCCAGGCGCAAGAGTAAATGACCCTGAAATTAGCGCTGCGCTATCCGCAGATTTAGCCGCTGGATTAGTTGCTTGTAGTCAAGCAATGGGCATGTCGACAAGAGAGGACATCGCCTTGATGTATGGTCAATTCCACATGAATAAAGCCCAACTAGGTGCCAAATTGTTACGCTTAAATAAAAACAAAGGCTGGCTCGTGCCACCACCATTGCACGTTAATTATCCTGAAAAGGATTAAATTAGCATATACACTATAATGAAAAAGTGTTAGATTGAGTTCAATCTAACACTTTTTTCTTTGAATGTTTACCCGATAATAACGCGCTCTTTCGGGTAGTGGTATTTAGATTTTTTACCTCTTCCTCCACCACCAAGTGAATACAGGAAGGAAATTAAACCTACTCGTCCTATGAACATTAAAATGATAATAATGATTTTACCTACTACCGACAAGTCTGAAGTAATCCCTAAAGACATACCGCATGTTCCGAATGCCGATGTAATTTCAAAAATAATTTGTATAAGTGTCGCATGTGGCTCCGTAATAAGGAGGATAATTGTAGCGATTAGCACCATAAAACAAGCGACTAAAATAACGACAAATGCACGGAAGACATCGATTAAATGGATTTCCCGTCCGAATATTTGAATGTCTTCTCTTCCCCTTGCAAAGGTGATTAAAAATAAAATCGCAATGGCGAAAGTCGTCGTTCGAATCCCGCCTCCAACTGAACTTGGAGATGAACCAATAAACATTAGGAAGCTCATGAAAATATCTGTCGCCTCGCTAAAGGAAGTTACATCATATGTTGTCAGTCCCGCTGAGCGTGTCGATACGGAATGGAACATCGCTGAAAAAATCGCCTCATGCCACGGCATGCCTTTAAAGGAGTGGAATGATTCCAGCACTAAAATAACAAGCGCCCCGACGATAAATAAAATCGCATACGTAGTCGTCGTTATTTTTGTAAAAAGGCTAAAACGGAAATTCGCGTGTCGATTCATTAAAAATGTTTTAATTTCCACGAGTACTGGGAAGCCAATTGCCCCTAACACAATTAATACCATTGTTATGAGTTGGACAAAGTAGTCATTATGGAATGGCAATAAACTCATACCGGTAATATCAAAGCCACCATTCGTCGTAGCTGAAACAGATGCAAAGACTCCGTGTATGAGCGCTTCTTTAAATGTATCGAAATAATTCATAAAATGCGCAGTTAAAATAATGGCTCCTGCTAATTCTATGCCGATTAAAATTTTCAATATTTCTCGAATTAATTGAACCACGCCAGATAAATTATATTGATTATGATCAATCATGATCAATTGACGTTCACGCATGCCGATTTTTTTGCCGACAAGCAACCAAACAAAGGTACCAAGCGACATAATACCAATTGCTCCAAGCTGTAAAATAACTAGCACCATCACAAGTCCAAATGTTGTATACGTCTCCGAAATATTAAACGTTGTTAAACCCGTTACACTAACGGCACTTACTGCTGTAAATAAGCTATCTAATAATGAAACGTCAACACCTGCTTGATGGACGCCAGGAAGTCGTAACAATAGGAAGGATATTGCTATTGCTATGAAATAATAAGACACAAGTGCCTGAAACGGTGTAATTAATCTATTTGATGATTTTTTCCAAGGCACCCCATCAGCTCCTTCCATTCATAATGCCAAACTTGATAGATATTAGTATAGAAAAAATCAATAAAAAAAGAAAGGGTCTGTTCTATACAGTATAAAATTAGCAATTGCGAGCTATTTATTCAATAGAAAACAAAAATCCGCAATACTTTTTGCAGAACAAGCAAACGTACAGCGAGCGATGCGGCTCGTGCCTTGCCCACAGAAAGCAATGCGGATCTAGAAATAATCGTTTCGTTATTAATTTTTACAAAGCATTCATCGTTACTTTTCTTGCTTTTTATTGCGTACGCCAACTAAATAACCGACAAAAGCAATACCGACTAACACAATCCAGAAAGTTAATTCCCATGCCGTAGAATGTGGGAATTCTTCAGGTAAAATGCCCACTTTTTCATGAGCTAATGTTAAAACAGCAAGTTTTACCCCTACCCAACCAACAATTAAAAATGCGGCTGTTTCAAGTGAAGGATAGTCGTTTAATACTTTTACAAACCATTGCGCTGCAAAACGCATCATAATGACACCGATAAAGCCGCCTAATAGCATAATTATAAATTGTCCACCATTAATGCCGCCAATATCAAAATTACCTAAGTGTGGAAGTGTCACAGCAATCGCAACCGCAGCAAGCATCGAATCAATCGCAAATGCGATATCGGCTAGCTCAACTTTTAAGACCGTCATCCAAAAGCCTGATCCTTTTTTTACAGTTGCCTCATCACTTTCCTCCTCATCATCTTTCCCTTTTCTCAAATCATAAATATTTTTCGCTGACATAAACAACAGATAGGCTGCCCCAACCGCCTGTATTTGCCAGTAATTAACTAATACCGTAATAACAAAGAGCGCAGAGAATCGGAATATTAATGCTCCAAATAATCCGTAAAAAAGTGCCTTTTTTTGTAGGTCTTGCGGTAAGTGTTTCACCATAACAGCCATAACTACTGCGTTATCTGCTGCTAGTAATCCTTCTAATACAACTAGTACGATGAGTACCCAGCCATATTGTAATAATATTGCTTCCATCCTCTGTTCTTCCTCCTTTAAACTCTGTATACCCAAAATTGCGATCATTTACTAGTAAAATGAAAAAGAAAAGACCCCTGCCTGAAGGAAGGCAAAGGTCTTGCTAAGCAAATTTCTATTTGTCACTTCTCTTAATACAGCTATCGTCTATTGCAAAGTAACACCATTTGCTATCACACCCGATGGTATAAGCCATGTCTTGACGAATGTGAAATCAGATGCATCGCTCGCATCTGCTAGCTACTCCCCTTTAACAAAATGTCCAAGGATATTTCTTTTGTTCGTTTATTATAGCACTATCATTAAAAGCTGACAAAGAAATCCATCATTATTTTATGGAAATATGGTAGTTTTTATCTTCTTTATGCGCTAGATAAAAGTCCACCATCTTTGGCATCGTTTGGATAAAATCAGGACATGTAATATTCCCCTTGTCCAGTATTGCTACCGCTTCTGTCGTATCAAAGACAGCGTTCCATGTTAAATAATCTAACGTTTCTTGCTCGACCCCTAGCTTCTTGCGAATAAACGGCACTTGTAACGATCTTTTTGCTAACGCTAATGGGAAACGACCTTTCGGATAATGATTCGTTATAATTTTTACCATTGAGCGATACACCTCTTGCACAGGATGTGGATTAGGGTCTGTTAAATGCAATGTTTTACCTTCCGCACTTTTGTCATCCATTAGAAAAGTGGCGGCATGTAAAATATAGTCGACTGGCACAACATTTATCGCAGAGCTTGATACCCCTATATATGGGATAAAAGGTAAACATTTTAATTTATCCACCATATTTAAAAAGAAATATGGCCCATCAAATTTAATCGTTTCTCCTGTTTCAGAATGCCCTCGTACAATTCCTGGGCGAATGATGGTAATAGGTACTTCCGATTTTAAATCTTCTACACGAAGCTCTGCCTCAAATTTTGTCTCCTCATAGTAGTTTTTAAAGGCGGGCGGGCGAATCAATTCATTTTCACGTATTATTCCTTCACGTGTCCCCGCAACATACGCTGTACTGAAATACATATAGCGCTGTAAATTTGGTAGCGTACGCACAAAATCATTGACCATCGCCGTTCCATGAACATTGACTTTCCAAGCGATATCGCGCGGGACAGCTAAATCATAAATAGCGGCTAAATGCCAAAACACTTCAATTTGTGGCAGGATATCCCGTATGGCTTCATCAGTCATTCCTAAATTCGGTAGCGTGATATCCCCTTCCACAACCTCTATTTTACAATGTGGATATTCCACTTCAATTTTGCCTTTTTCTATCATCGCTTTTGAGATTTCCCCTGCTAAAACAAGTGCTATAACTTTTTGCGTTTTCTTTTTGCGGAATAGCTCACCTATTAATTGACTTGAAATAAACCCTGGAAAACCTGTGAAAAAATGAACACTCATCTCTATTTCCCCCTTGTACTTAAGGCAATTTTCTCGTTTCTTTATCCATTAAGCTATAAACAGTTGGCACAATATATAATGTCAGCAAAGTCGATGTGATTAGTCCACCAATGACGGCAATGCCCATCGGCTGATTCATCTCCGTCCCTTCACCGATACCGAGTGCAAGGGGTAGCAAGCCTAAAATCGTTGTCAATGCTGTCATTAAAATGGGACGCAGTCGATCTTGTGTAGCAAGTAAAATCGCATCATACGACTTCATGCCCTGCATCTTTTGCTGATTAATATAATCGACAAGGACGATACCATTATTTACAACTATGCCGACTAGCACCAATATACCAATGACAGACGTTACACCGAGTAATGTTTTCGTAGCAAACATCGCAATCGCAACACCAATGATCATAAGTGGCACTGTAAACATAATGACAAAAGGATATTTAAACGACTCAAATTGCGCAGCCATAACGATATAAACAAGGACGACTGCCAAAGCAACAGCTAACAGCATGTCATCAATGGCACTATCATAAAGCTCTCGGTCACCACTAAAGACAACTTGCGTTGTAGCAGGTAAATTCGCTTTTTCAAGCGCTTGATCGACCTCTTTTGAAATTCCACCTAATGATTCCTTCGCTTTATAATCGACAAAAAATGCCACGGCTGCCGCTTGATCGGAACGCCTAATGGATACTGGCCCTTCTTGTACAGAAACGTTCGCAATAGCATCCAGCTTAACGAAAAGTCCTGCTGGCGAACGAAGCTCCATAGCTTTTAAAGATTCGACACTATCGTTAAACGTCTGTCCAAAACCTGTATAGACGGATAACACCGTTCCACCATCGACAATCATTTGTGTCGTCAGTTGCCCCTTCGTCATTTGATTGACTGTTTGAGCAATTTGTGCCGGTACAAAGCCGTAATCCTTCGCTTTTTCACGATCCACCTCTATTTGAATTTCTTGTATCGTTTCATCTAAATCCGTCGTTACATTCGTCACAGCTTGAAGGCTTCTTAATTCTCGCTGTACTTTATCAACTGACGCATGTAAACGTTGTTCATCCGAATCGGTTAAGCGGAATGTCAACGTATTTGGAGACGAACCCGATGAAGTCGAAACATTAAATGTAATAGCAGCTTGCTCCCCTAACGCATCGTTTAAATCTTTTTCAACTTCCTCAACAAACTCAAAAATGGAGCGTTTACGATCTGCTAATGGAACGAGTTTGACATAGATTTCTGCTTGGTTTGCAGTTGTTTGTCCACGCGCTTGCGATTGTTGCGTGCCGCCAATTAAACTAACATAAACATCCACTTTTTGTTCTTCTTTTAAACGCTCTTCAATTGCCGCAACGACTTTTTCTGTTTTTGTTACCGCTGCCCCTTTGTCAAGATTGACACTAATGGAAGCATAACCTTCATCCGTTGCCGGTAAAAATTCTGTTCCAATTCTCGTTAAGCCAAAGAGCGATAAAGCAAAGATAACAACTGCCGACAACAGAACGAAAAGGCGGTGCTTCAACACCCAAACAATAGAAGCGTTGTAGCGCTTATAAAACGATGATGCCTTTCGTACTTCATTAATATTATGCTCTTTCATTTTTAACAAACGACTTGCTAACATCGGCACAACGGTTAAAGCTACTGATAATGATGCAATTAAACTGAAGGAAATCGTCAGTGCAAATTCCGTAAATATTTGCCCAATTAAGCCTTCAATAAACATAACCGGTATGAATACTGCGATCGTTGTCAAGGTAGATGCAGTGATCGCTAGCGCTACTTCTTTTGTACCTTGTCTTGCTGCTTCTATTGGATTTTTCCCAAGTCCTAAATGGCGTTCAACATTTTCAATGACAACGATGGCATTGTCAACGAGCATGCCGATACCTAGCGCCAGTGCACCTAGTGTCATAATATTAAGCGTGAAATTTGCAAAATACATTAATACAAATGTGACGATAACGGAATAAGGTATGGCAATTCCAATTATTATCGGGCTTTTCACACCACGTAAAAAGACAAATAACACAAGCATTGCAAATAAACCGCCTAAAAGTAATGAGGAAGCTATATTGCTAATGGCTAAATCTACATAATTTCCTTGATCTACTAAGATATCTGCGACGATTCCTTGATATTGCTCCTGTGCTAATAAGTCTTTTAGCGATTGTTGAAAGGCTTTGGATACTTCCGCCGTATTGGCGCCAGATTCTTGCAACACGGACATTAACACAGCCGGATGGTCGTTAGCACGCGTTTCTGTTAACGATTTTTGCTCCTCGCGCTCAACGGTCGCCACATCTCCAACCGTAAGAGTTTGACCATCTATCGGATTAACGGACACGATTAAATCTGCAATATCTTGAGGTGTCGTTAAGGTACTGATAATGCGCGTCGTCAACAATTTGCCATCTGTCGTTAACACAGGCTCTCCAGGCAGTGATACATTATTCGCTTGAATAATTTGAATAATATCAGCTTGGGTTAAGCCTTTCGCCTTTAATTTTGAGTCATCCAATAATACTTGTACTTCTTCAACTAACTTACCGGAAACATTAACACTAGCCACGCCTTCTGTACGACGAAGCTCTTTCTCCAATGATTCGGCTAATACACGCACATCCACCTGGTCATTTTCTGCCCGTAAAGAAAGCTGAATAATCGGGAACTGGGACGGGTCGAATTTTAAAAAACTTGGCTTTTGTGCATCGTTCGGCAACGGTGTCATATCAATACGCTGCAAAATATCGAGTTGCACATCTTCCATATTGGTTGTCCAATTAAACTCTAGAACAATTAAGTTAGAGCCTTCCTGTGAGGTCGATTGCAGCTTTTTTATGCCTGGCAAGGTGGCCAATGTCGCCTCTAAAGGTTTCGTGACCTTTTCATTTACTTCCGTTGAGCTTGCGCCAGGATAGGAGGTGACAACGACGCCAATCGGTGGATTTAATTCGGGAATTAACGTAATGGGTATTTTTAATAATGAGACGCCACCTAAAATAATGACAAGTAGCATCGTAACAAGCGTAAAAACGGGCCTTTTAATTGAAAAATCGCTAATGTTCATTTATTGATACTCCTTTTCTTTCTCTTCTTTCCTATGATAGCCGAAAAGGGGAATTTTTTATAAAGTAAAACAAATATTGTGCAATTCAAACAGGGCTACTGGCATCATGACGCTACAGGTGGCTACTCTGCATGCCTGCGGAAAGCGTCCAATCGTAGCGGGACGATGTTTATACACTTCCTTAAATAGTTTTCCCTAATGAAATAACGAATAATTCAATGGAGCGGAAGGCGGCGACTCCTGCGGGAAAGCAAGCGAACCGAGACCCTGGACTGAGCGTAGCGAGGGAAGCGGCTCGGTGCTTGCCCGCGGAAAGCGTCCGCCTGTAGCGGAATGATGTTAGAACGCATAGCCACTAGTCATTTCCTTATATTGTATATATTCTACATCAATCGCTTCTTTTCCTTGTAAAAAAACACGAATCGATAATCTGTCGATTCGTGTTTCTTTTTATAGCAAGCTATATAATTTAATGTTTTCGTTTTTATCTGCGAACCAGCGCATTGCAAATTCATTTTCAAATAAAAATACAAGATTGTCAAAGCGGTCTTTTACAAGCATTGAACGGCTTGAAGACATAGACTCTTTGACGTCTTCCTCATTTTCAATCCAGCGCGCCATTTTTGAACCAATTGGCTCCATTTTTACTTCAACATTGTATTCATTTTTCATGCGGTGCTCAAATACTTCAAATTGTAATTGACCCACTGCACCTAGAATAACTTCTTCTGTATGAAGTGTTTTGTAATATTGAATCGCACCTTCTTGCACTAATTGCAAAATCCCTTTATGGAATTGCTTTGATTTCATGACGTTTTTCGCCGTTACACGCACAAATAGTTCTGGAGTGAACTGTGGTAATTTTTCAAATTGGAACGTTTTCTTGCCACCTACAACCGTGTCACCAATTTGATATGTGCCTGTATCGTATAAACCAATAATATCGCCAGCTACCGCTTCATCCACTGTTTCACGGTCATCCGCAAGAAACTGTGTGGACTGCGTCACTTTGAACGATTTACCTGTACGAGATAATGTCATATTCATACCGCGCTCAAATTTACCTGATACGATACGTACAAAAGCAATACGGTCACGGTGTGCAGGGTTCATGTTGGCTTGAATTTTAAAAATAAAGCCTGAAAACTCCGGATGCTCCACTGGATCAATAAACTGCTCATCTTCTGTAATACGAGGTTGTGGTGTTGGCGCAAATTGTAAATACGTTTCAAGGAATGTTTGGACCCCAAAGTTTGTCAACGCAGAACCGAAGAACACTGGTGTTAATTCGCCACGGCGGATTTTTTCCTCTGAATAGGCATTCCCAGCCTCGTTAAGAAGCATGATGTCATCCATTGCTTGTGAGTAATAAGAAGTCACTTTCATCGGATGGTCAATAGCTAGCTCGCCATTTTCATCGATTGGTAAGAAACGTTCTCCCTCTTCCGTACGGAATTGCTCAATACGTTTGTTATAACGATCATAAATACCAAGAAACTCTTTCCCCATACCAATTGGCCAGTTCATAGGGTAAGCATGAATGCCAAGCACTTCTTCAAGCTCTTCGATTAACTCAAGTGGCTCTTTCCCTTGACGGTCTAATTTGTTGATAAATGTAAAAATCGGGATACCACGCATTTTACAAACTTTAAATAGTTTTAATGTTTGTGCTTCAATCCCTTTTGCGGCATCGACAACCATGACAGCACTATCTACTGCCATTAATGTACGATACGTATCCTCTGAGAAATCTTGGTGTCCTGGTGTGTCCAAAATATTGATGCGTGAACCGCTATAGTCAAACTGCATAACAGAAGATGTTACCGAAATACCACGTTGTTTCTCGATTTCCATCCAGTCAGATGTTGCAAACTTTCCTGATTTCTTCCCTTTTACTGTACCAGCGTCACGAATGGCGCCACCAAAAAGTAAAAGCTTTTCCGTTATCGTCGTTTTCCCAGCATCCGGGTGACTAATAATGGCGAACGTACGTCGTGCTAATATATCTTTTTCTAAATTTGAAGTCATCTCTTCATTCTCCTTTTTCCATACCTACTAATAATAAAAGAAGTCTTGCCTTTCGTACAACCTTTTTACATGAATTCCGCAAAAAGAAAACCTTTTAGTCACAGCTAAAAGGTTTTCTATAGCGGAAGCGCTTAAAATCAGCATATATCGTTCAAGGGAGCCTTCGAAATTTATACAAATTTCAATTGTCCTGCCTGAATAGCAATTTCGGCATCACTATGTGGATATTTCGTATTCTCGATTATTTGGTAATCTTCATGTCCTTTACCTGCGAAAATAATCATATCTCCTGGTTCTGCTACTTCAATCGCATGTCGTACCGCTTGTGCTCGATCTCCGATACATGCGTAATTTTTATGCAACATACCTTTTGCAAGATCACCTGTAATACTATCGTAATCCTCATAGCGTGGGTCATCTGTCGTTAAAATCACATAATCTGCCGCAGATGCCTTTTCAGCCATTGCCGGACGTTTTGATTTATCGCGATTACCGCCTGTGCCAACTAAGAAAATAAGCTTACCTTTTTTATATGGCCCTGCAGCAGCAATTGCTTTTTCAATGGCATCTGGTGTATGCGCATAATCGACAAAAATTTGTACCGGTAAATCCGAGCACACTTTTTCCATACGCCCTTTTACTGGTGGCAATTGCTCTATTTGTTCAATAATCGACTCCATTGAATAGCCTCGACCGTAAAAAGCAATCATCGCTGCAAGCACATTGTAAATATTGAATTCCCCTAGTAAATGCATTTTCACAGGAAATACCCCTTCAGACATCACGACATCAAATGAAGTCGTGTAGTCATGGTATTCACAGTTAATAGCACGGAAATCGGCCGTCTCATTATGCAAGCCATAAGTCCAAACAGGGAATGGTGTCATTGCTGCATAGCGCTCTGACCAAGCATCATCCGCATTAAGTACCACAAATTTATTTTTTTCTAAATCTTGTCCAAGTTGAGAGAATAATAAGCCTTTTGCGTTCCCATATTCCTCCATCGTACCATGGAAATCAAGATGATCATGCGTAAGATTTGTAAAAATAGCAATGTCATAATCGACACCAGCCAAACGACCTAGCGCTAAGCCATGTGAAGACACTTCCATTGTCATTAAACGGCAGCCTTCCATTTTTGCACGAAAAATCATTTGCTGTGTTGATAATGCATCACTTGTCGTATTGGCAGATTCATATAAAATACCATTTAAATTAAAGCCAATTGTGCCTGAAAGTGCAGACTTCTCGCCCATACCGTGCATAATATTTTGAATAATACCTGTTACAGAAGTTTTACCGTTCGTTCCGGTTACCCCAATCATGGTCATATCCTTTGAAGGATAGTCAAAAAACTTAGCAGCTAGCAGCCCCACTGCACGATCGGTATCCTTCACAATCACTTGGGCAATCGCGTCAGCCAATGGAAGTTCTCGTTCCGTCACCACAATCGTGGCACCACCATCAACAGCCTTTTGTGCATAATCATGGCCATCCACTGTGTACCCTTTTATACATACAAACATGCTATTCGGTTGCACACTTCGAGAATCGATCACAATATCCGTCACTTGATCCGGTAACACGCCAATAATTTTTTTCAAAGGTAATGCACTTAACAATTCCTCTGCATACATTTCATAGTCCTCCAATCAATCTCAACACTCATTCATCATTCGTTGTTTTTCGACAAAAAATGACTAGTTGAATACCCCCACTTATCTAATGCATTTATTTTACTACTTATTCGCCTAGAAATGAAATGCCTCGCGAAACGTTTTTTTAATGAAAACGCTACCATTTTTAAAATCAGCTTGAATTTTAACTATTTTATCAAAAATCGGCATTTATCGACAGCTACGAATCATGTATGATGAGAATATCGATTACAAATGAGGTGCTACCTATGCAACAAAAAGAATTATTACGTATGCGCAATGAAGTTGTTTTACTATTTTATATAACAGCTATTTTTGCCTATGGCGTGCTCATCATGCTAAATCTTTATAGCAACCTCGAGGATCTGGTCGGTGTGATTTTAGTAATATTCTTACCTATATTGGCAGGGAACATTTTAAAAATTAAGCCAGTAGCAATGCAATGGGTAATTATTATTTCAGGAAATATGGCCATCGTTTATCTAAATATCGTCAGCTTTTCTTTGACTAATTTTATATGCTTTATTTTCTATATCTTATTAATTACCATTTATCACTCAATAAAAACAAATACCTTCCTCAGTATTGTTTCGTTATTGGAAATTATTGCGTTATCTTATTATCACCGTAGTTCTACTGAAACGATTGTGCAATCACAGTATTTCGCAACCTTTATTTTTGTTGTACTATTGCTTACGATTATCGGTTGGATTCAATCAAGCCATTTGCGCCATTTTTGGCATCGACTTAGTGAAATGAATTTACAGAAAAAACAAGAGTTACTATCCCAAGAAGCGTATTTGCATTTGTTTTTCCAACATGCCACTGATTGTATTGCAGTTTTTAGCTTGGATAATCGTATTCTTGATGTCAATCCAGCATTTGAGGAAGTCTATGGCTGGACACGCGATGAAATTGTTGGCAAACCGATCCCGCTCGTTCCTCCAGAAAATGTGTTGGAAGCAGAACAGCGCTATGCGAGTTTATTAGAAGGTAAAAGCTTTAAGTTACTAGAAACACAAGATATGCGCAAAGATGGGACGGTTTTCGATGTAGAAATTTCACTTTCCCCTATTTATGATCGTACAAATAAAATGATAGCTATTTCGGCTATCACACGCGATATTTCTTATAAAAAGGTCAATGAACAGCTTTTACTACAATCAGAAAAGCTAAAAATGGCAGGTGAAATAGCAGCAGGCGTAGCCCATGAAATCCGTAATCCAATGACTGTTATTTCAGGGTTTGTACAAATGATGAGTAATGAAAAAGATGGGAACTGTCAGGCTTACACGGAAATTATTCAATCTGAAATTGAACGGATTAATTTAATTATTGGCGAATTTTTAGTGTTATCCAAACCTCATGTTGAACAATTAAAAATCGTTTCACTTAACGAGGTCATCACTAAAATCAGCCAATTATTCCACCTTGAATTTCAAAAGCACGGCATTACATTTTCTCTGCATATCGTTAGTGAGGATAACTTTATACTCGCTAATGAAAATCAATTAAAACAGGTATTTATCAATATTATGAAAAATGCCATTGAAGCAATTGAAGCACAAGCTACTGAAGGAGAGATTATTGTCTTTATTGCGAAGGATGCTGAAGGATTGATTATGGTAACAATTACAGACAATGGTGTTGGAATGTCCGAGGCATTAGTTAAACGAATTTTTGAGCCTTTTTATACGACCAAGTCAACAGGAACAGGTCTTGGCATGCTTATTACAAACAAGATTATTCAAGAACATGGTGGCACAATTGCCATTGAGAGCAAGGTTAACTATGGGACAACGATCAAAATAAAATTACCACCAGCAGAAAATCAAGAGGTTGGAGGTGTCTAAAACTTTAGACACCTCCTTTATTATTACTTCATAATCGTACGAATAAGCTTCACTTTTTGTTTATATGGCGGAAAAAGGACGTTGGTTTCGAGCTTTGAAGATTTTTTTAATATTGATTTTGGATGTGTAAAATTTTCAAAGCTTGCCTTGCCATGATAAGCATTAACGCCAGATGGCCCAACTCCACCAAACGGCAAATGCTGATTTCCTACATGGGTTACCGTATCATTGATACATCCGCCGCCAAATGGCAACTCCTCTAAAAAATATTGAATTGCTTTTTCATGTTCAGAGAAAAAGTACGCCGCTAAAGGCTTTGGCAATTGTCGAATTTGATGAATAGCAAGACGTAAATCATCATATACCATAACAGGTAAAATCGGACCAAATAGCTCATCTTGCATCGACGGACTTGACCATTTTACATATTCAATAATAGTCGGCTCAATATATAAATCATCTCGATCAGTTCGACCACCATAAGTAATCGTATCGCGTTCCTCCACTAAAATTTGGTGCAGGCGATCAAATTGTCTTACATTAACAATACGACCGTAATCTGGGCTTTTCAGCGCGTTTTTCCCGTAGAAAGAACGAACTGTTTCCTTTAGCAGTTTCATAAATCGATCATAGACGTCTTTATGGACAAGCAAATAGTCGGGCGCTACACATGTTTGACCAGTATTAGTGAATTTTCCCCACGCGATTCGTTTAGCAGCTACTTCTAAATTTGCCGTTTGGTCGACAATTGCAGGACTTTTCCCACCTAGTTCGAGTGCAATTGGTGTTAACCGTTCAGCTGCTGCTTTCGCTACTACTTTTCCGACTGCCACACTGCCCGTAAAAAATATATAGTCAAACGAGGCATGGATAAGTGCCGTCACTTCTTCCTTTTCTCCTTCGACAACACGAATATAAGAAGGTTCAAACGTCTCTTCAACTATTTTTTTCACAATATTGGCCGTATGTACAGACGTCTCAGATGGCTTGACAATCGCTGTATTGCCACCAATAATCGCACCAATTAAAGGCTCCATCACCAGCTGAAACGGATAATTAAATGGCCCGATAATTAACGTCACACCATACGGTTCTCGAACAATAAAGCTTTTCCCCATTTGCAGCTGAATTGGGGTTTTGACCGTTTCCGGTTTTACCCATTCATCTAGATTTTTCAACATATAAGAAATACTATCCAACACAATACCAATTTCTGTTGCATATGCCTCGAACTCACTTTTTCTTAAATCTAAATACAATGCATTCAAAATATCTTTTTCATACTTTAAAATACTTTTCTTTAAGTTCATTAATTGTTTTTTTCGAAACTTAACATCTTTTGTTGCGCGAGAAAAATAAAAATTTCGCTGCTCTGTAATCATATTTTCAACATCTTGTGGCGTAAAATTCATAAATAAACACCCCTTTTTTTTAAATGCGATACATAGTTTTGTCTTTTTTGAAACAAACTATCTTTGTCTATACGATACAACATTAAAGCTTAAAAATCCTCTTTCTGAAAGGAACGTGATGTAAAAAAACAGCAATTACAACGAATGATGCCATGTTTTATTTTGTGAATCTCGGGAAATATACAACTACATATTGAAATCGAAACGGGGGCGTAGATAAATGACAACAACAGGAACTTGGTGGGAATCCATTTTTTCAGGCGCATTATCGCACGGGATATGTGAAGAGAAATTAATGTTATTGCAAGATGAAGCTTTTTTATATCTTTCTACAACACCGTCTGAAAACGACACTTTTACGGAAGAACCTGAAGTAAATTAATAAAAAGCGCATCGTAGGGGAAAATATCCTGTGATGCGCTTTATTTTTGTCCTTAGTTAACAGCTGCAATGTGTTGTATTTGTTTTAGTTCAACTTCTAATCGATTTATGGCTTCCTCCTCAATGGCAAAGCTGCCATCCTCAAGACGAATAATTTGCTTATCAATAATATACACAGAATGTGCTATTTCTGTTGCTCCTAATACGGCCAATATCGGCTTTAGTCCATATTCTAACGCAAGTAAATGACCTAAAGAGCCACCAACTGCTATTGGTAAAATCTTTTTACCGACAAATGCTTTTTGTGGTAATAAATCTAAGTAAGTTTTTAAAATTCCTGTATAAGAAGCTTTATAGATTGGCGTTAAAATGACCACAATGTCCGCTTCCTCGACTTTTTGATTTTGTGCTTTAATCTCATCATTTTCAAAGTTTGCCGTTATTAATGCAACAGCAGGTAGCTCATGTACGTGAATTACGTGTGTGGTGCTATAAGCTGAGAAAAAAAGTTCAATTTTCTCCTGAATCGCCGTGACACGAGAAGACCTTGTATTACTCCCATTTATCACTACTACTTTTGTCATTTTGCGCACTCCTTTTTTATTATTCTGGCGTAATGTTTTGCGTCCAGCTCTTTTCCCCCAAAAAAAGAGGCTTCTATTTTACAGTCCATATTGCTGTAAAATAGAAGCCTCTAGAAGTCTAGCCAGCTTATCGTATTCAATACCAAGTAATCTTATAAATTTAATTTAACATAATATTCAATAAAGTCAATATAACTTTTTCGGATTTATAGAAAAAAGGCTGCCACAACTAAATGTGCACAGCCTGCTCCATTATGTTATTGATGAATCGCTTTGCCAAATACGGCTTTAGCTGCATCGCCAATATGCTCTGATACTGTTGGATGTGGGAAAATCATATTTGCTAAAGCACTTACTGTACCACCGGCATTTTTCGTTGCTAAAATCGCATTGAGTATTTCTGTAGCACCATCAGCTACAACACAGGCGCCCAATATATGTCCTTCCTCTTTCGTTGCAATCAGCTTAATAAAGCCTTCTACATTTCCTTCCATAAGTGCCTTTGGATTCGTGCGAATCGGCATTGTTGTCACCGTATATGCTTGCTCTACTTGCTCTTCTAGCAAGCCAAATGTCGCAATTTCAGGATGTGTATAGACACAGCGAGGGATAAGTCCTTGATCAACCACTGTACGTTTAGCCCCTATAATATGATCTACTACATAAGTACCCTCCGCACTAGCGGCATGCGCTAACTGATAGCCGCCAACTAAATCACCAATTGCGTAAATATGTGGGTGGCTCGTCTGATAATGTTGATTTACGGCAATTAAGCGACCATCAAATTCAAGCTCTAGCTGTTGCGCAATTTCTGTATTTGGGCGGCGCCCCGTTGCAAATAATAAATTTTCGTATGTATAAATGCCTTTTGATGTATGAATATTATTGCCATTAAACTGCTCAAATTGGAAGTTTGTTATAAGTTCAATACCGAGATTTTTCATCTTTTCTCGAATAATTGGTCGCGCATCTGGTTCTTCCGTTTGTAAAATATCGTCACTATGATTTAGCATCGTTACTTTCGTGCCAAGTGGTGCTAAGCTAAATGCCATTTCCACTGCGATCACACCACCACCAATAATGGTAAGTTGTTGCGGAAGTTCTTCCATATCGAAAAAAGTATCCGTTGTATAATATGTTGTATGTTCTAGGCCTGTAAACGGCGGTACAAATGGCTTACTACCAGTCGCTAAAATGATATCTTTAGCAGCGAAAGTTTCTTGACCAACCGTTACCGTTAAATCGGCTGCTACCGTTGCCTCACCACGGTAAAATGTAATATGATTGCTTGCAATATAGTGTTCAATATTCGCCAAAAGCTCTTGTATAATGGCATTTTTACGTTGCATGAGGCGAGGGAAATTCACATTGACAGCAGGCATTTCAATTCCCCAATCATTGCCTCGTTGTATTTCTTGCACTAATTTACTATGCTCTAACAAAATTTTCGATGGAATACAGCCTACATTGTAACAAGCTCCTCCCACCTTATCACGTTCTACTAAAGCGACTTTCATTCCACTTTTAGCTGCATGAATAGCTGACACATATCCACCTGGACCTGCGCCTATAATTGCGATATCAAATTGTTCCACTTCTATTCACCTCATGTACCACCTTAACATTTACAAAATTTGAATGCAATGACATCTACAAACGTGCTTATGAATAAAAAAAGCCTCTCATCTGAGAGACTTTTTTAGCTGTTGCGCATGGTTTATTATTTATTAAAATTTACCCAGAATACCTCTTTGCTTCCATCTTGCTTAATGATAATCGTTTTAACAGAATAGCCGCCTGCTTCGTAATTGGCGATATTTTCTTCCGTGGACATCGCTCTAGCTTGCGTACTGGCCGCTACTCGGTAACTACCAAAATTACGTTGTAATTGGCGCTCACCATTCACCATTTTATAAAGCTCGAAACGTGCCTCTTTCGCTTGTAGCGTTCCTTTATTCATATCACTTTTCAACCAAGTCTTAAGTGTTACTTTATTGGATACAACTTGCGCCTCGACTTGGATATCTCGTTGTCGATAAAGTTGCTCAGCCTGTGTTTGATGTTTTACTAAAATCTTTTTTAATTCTTGGACCGACACGCGATTACACGAATCAATTCGTTTAATATGTACGGTTCCTTGACCTAATACATTGTAACCACCTTGTGTAGAATAATCGATTGTATAGCCAGCTTTTTTTACAGCCTGCTCTGCAACTCGATCATACACACCGTATGGATAGGCAAAAGACTTAGGCGCTTTCCCTGTATATTTTTCGATTAATTGATGCGCTTTTGTCAGATCCTCTTGAATGTAATGAAGGCGCTGCTCATTCGTCATGGGCTCTCCATTTTTCTTCTGATTAAGTATGATTGCCTCATGTTTCGGCGTATCATTTTTCCCACGCCAATGTAAATCATATGTATGATTGCCTATATGCATAACACCAGAATCGGACATGTCCTTTATTTGCTGCCAGTTCAACATCGGTACATTTTTTCTGACACCTGTCTCCACATCATTGGCGATAACAAATAATGTTGCTTGCATGCCCATTTCTTTTAAAATAGGGTAGGCAATTTTATAAACACTTTCATAGCCGTCATCTATTGTCAAAAATACGGACTTCTCAGGAATGCGACCATGCCCTTGTAAGTATGCGATTAGCTGCTCCTCCGTAATGGTTGAATAGCCATTATCCTTTAGCATTTTCAGCTGCTCACGAAAAAGCTTTTCAGTAATATTAATATTGGCAATTTCCTTATAATCGCCAAATGAATGATAGTTAATGACTGTAACATCTTTGGCATTACTAAATTCATAAAATTTTGTTGGTTTTGCTGCAAATGCCTGTTGTGACATCGTGATAAAAAAGCAAACAAACGCAACAAATACTAATATCCTCCTACTAAAATTCATAATATTGGTCCCTCTCTCAAAATATAGTCCATACAAGTATATACGAAATACAGGAAGACTGAAAGAGAATGGGACAAAAGTGTTGGATTGGTTGCAGACAATCCAACACTTTTGTTGCACCGTTACACTTTAATTTTCAGAATTGTTTGAGTGCCTGGCACTCCCTAGTAAATATTGCGCTGCCAGAAGCGTTGCTGGGCAATGGCATCTACAAATTTTTTGGCAAAGCCGGCATTTCCAGTGGCTAAAATAATGCCTGGCCCTACGTTTGCATTCGACATATTAAAAAAGGTCGTTCCTGTTGCAGCAATACCAATTGGTTTATAATGTCGATACGCTTCATTAATGTAATTGACGATATAGGTGTTAAACTTTGCTTGATTGTCTGCGCGAACCCCTACTACATATAAGGAATCAAAAAGTACGGCATCTGTCGTAATAAACGTATCACTCGCTGTTAATTGCACACCATTACTAGCTGTCACAACACCAAGTCTATCCGATATAATACTATAGCGAACTCCTTGCCTTGTTAAATATTTCAGCACTTCTCCAACTTCATTGGCGTCGAAGCCATCACCTATTAATACGCCGACTTTCAGTGTTTGTGGCAATTTCACAGTATTCGCCTGACTGAGTGCTGGCGAAGATGCTGTAACATTTACTTGCTCACCGGTTGGCCGATTGACACCAATATTATCTGCAACTGTCGTAGCCATCGCCTTATCGACATGAACGAACATATCGACGACTTGCTGGCGAACCGATTTACTTTTGACCTTCCCTACCTCGAAACTAAAGGCATCAATAATGTGCTGTTTTTCAGGGGCTGACATGCTATTCCAAAATAGGCGAGCTTGTGAGAAGTGGTCATTAAAGGACTTGCTTCGAGCTCTTGTAATTCGACCCTCAACCTTTTGTTCGTAATGTACATATCCCCCTTCTTTCGCTGTAGAAGTAGAGGGTGTATTGCCAGCAAGTGAATTTTTATGATAGCTCACCTTGCCCGTATTAATAGTTTGTCGGCTGAAGCCATTACGTTGATTATTATGAATCGGGCAAACCGGTCTATTAATCGGAATTTCCGCAAAGTTTGGCCCACCTAGACGAATAAGCTGTGTATCGATATATGAAAATAAGCGCCCTTGAAGCAATGGATCATTCGTAAAGTCAATGCCAGGTACAACATTTCCCGGATGGAAGGCGACTTGCTCTGTTTCAGCAAAAACATTATCTACATTGCGATTTAATGTCATTTTTCCAATTCTTTTAACAGGTACTAGCTCTTCAGGCCATAGCTTCGTGGCATCTAAAATATCAAAATCAAATCTAAATTCTTCCTCAGGCTCAATCATCTGAACACCAAGCTCATATTCGGGATAATCTCCAATCTCAATCGATTCCCATAAATCTCGCCGTTGAAAATCGGCATCCTTGCCTCCAATAATTTGTGCTTCATCCCAAACGAGAGAGTGCACACCCAATACTGGCTTCCAATGAAATTTGACAAATCGTGATCTGCCTTTGTCATTGACAAAACGAAATGTATGCACACCGAAGCCTTCCATCATCCGAAAACTTCGTGGAATCGTTCGATCGGACATATGCCACATAATCATATGGGCAATTTCCTGATTATTTGCGACAAAATCCCAAAACGTATCGTGTGCAGACGCTGCTTGTGGCATCTCATTATGAGGCTCCGGTTTGACAGCATGAATTAAATCAGGAAACTTAATGGCATCCTGAATAAAAAATACAGGGATATTGTTACCGACTAAATCATAATTCCCTTCGTCTGTGTAAAATTTCGTCGCAAACCCACGAACATCACGAGCTGTATCCATCGAGCCTAAGCTCCCTACAACTGTCGAAAAACGAACAAAGACAGGCGTCTTTTTTCCAGGCTCCTGTAAAAAATTCGCTCTCGTATACTCTTTCATCGACTCATAAAGTTCAAACTCACCGTGCGCAGCAAAGCCTCTAGCATGCACAACGCGTTCAGGAATTCGCTCATGGTCAAAATGCGTCATTTTTTCCCGAAAATGAAAATCCTCCATAATGGTTGGCCCACGAACGCCAGCTTTTAATGAATCTTCATCATTGGAAACTTTCAACCCTTGATTAGTCGTCATCTTTTTGCCATCATTGTTCACACGAAAGGCTTCTAGTTGTTGATCCTTCGCATTCTCAGTCAAATCCTTGCCCTGATTTGCTTTAGACTTATCCACGCGATCCCCTTTCTTACTGTCCTATTTACGCTCTATATACACTGTATGTTTTATTTTATTAAACATGCATGGAATTCGAAGCTAGCAAAATGTAAAAACCTTGACTGGCTAATAACCTGTCAAGGTTCTATCTTTATATAGGCTGATGCACATCCAGTAATCAGCAATGAAGATCTGTTACGACGGCCACTTTCATTTTATAAAAAGTTGTTAGAATATGTATTGAATCATATCATGTATATTGCAATATGGATTATCACGATTATCAGCATTTCGTAGAGACATCATTTCAGCGCAATTTTTAATGGCTACTTCATGGAGCAATGCTATTGGTGCAATAATTGACTCGTCCGCCTTATGACGGAAATAACGTGTTACCCCTAAATGCTCCGCCATCTTATTGTTTAACACTGCACGCGGATATTTTTCAGATACATCCACTTCTTCAAAATGTAATAATAACCACAATTCAAATGCCTCATTGGAATAAGCGATATGAATATTTTTTTCTTCACAGAACACATTTACTTCGTCTAGCTGTTTATCTGTTAAATCATCCTTATCAAAAACAATCCACACTTCATCACAATATTGGTAACTGGAATCGCGAAAAGCATGCTGTGCCAGCTTAATCGCGGAGCGCTTCACATTTTTTATTTTCACGCTTACTTTTTTTGAACGCTTTAAAATACGCAATTGCTCAAAGTAAATACGCTCCGTTTCTCCCTCACAATAAATTAATATCGTTTTACGTATTGTCCGATTGCCATGTTGATGTACGCTCACTGGTCAAATACCTCCACTTCACGTAAATATTGATTGGCTAAGTATTCATTTTAGAGTTCCACTTTAAAGATGTTCTTGCTTTATTGTATGCAGCTAACATGACTCATGCCAAAACAGCATTTATTTAGTCCCTTAGCACAAAAAAACACCCTAAGAATGACTTCTTAAGGTGTTTGCTATTTATAAAAAAATTATGCTTTTAAAGGTTCTCCACTGAATACTTTTAAGTCCATAGGTGCAGCCATGAAAGTTTGTGCCTTTTGCGTAAAGGCAGTGAAATGCTCACTCGTATTATGGATTGCAGTAGCTTCTACGTCTTGCCATATTTCAACCATCGTATAATGACAATCTTGTTCAGTAGACTTCATTAAATTATAGCTAATATTACCCTCTTCCGCTCTTGTTGCAGCAAGAAGTGTCTTCGCTTCTTGCAAGAAAGCTTGCTCTTGTTCCGGTTTTACTTGAAGATGTGCGTGAATAATAATCATGGTGATCCATCCTTTTTTATTTTTTAATAATCAATTATATTGTTTTGCATACGATGAAGCATGTTCGATAAAGCTTCTAATTCTTCTGCGTTGAAATCATGCAGCATTTGATTTACAAAATTAATCTTTTCTTTTTTGTAACCGACAATTTGTTTACGGCCTTCCTCTGTCAGACGAACAAATATTTCACGATTATCAGTCGGGTTCCGTCGTCTTGTTACCATACCATTTGCCTCAAGTTGTTTTAAATGACGAGTAATGGCACCACTGTCGATATTAACTGCTTTTTGAAGTGTAGATTGATTAATTTCTTCTGCCTCATAAAGTTGGTATAACAATTCATAGCGTGAAGCGCTAATGCCTGTACAGCGTTCGAATTTAGGGCTAATTTGATTATTAAGCCCTTTCAGCAAATGTAATATTTGTTCTTGATTTGAAAATGAACATCGCATCCATGGACCTCCTAAGTAATTGATGAGGCCAACATAAAGGCGAGGCTATTATTCATTGAACGCTCAATCATTGACCTGTCAATAAATATAATATAAAAATATATATCGTGCAACATTCATGACTATTACGCTAATTATACTGATACATACTATTTCCATATTGTCGTTTTATCGACAGGCAGGCGATACGATTGAAATCCTTCATTCATTGCTTTACCGATGGAAATTAACATAACTGGAATATAACGATCTTTCTCCAAACCATAAGCTTCTGCAATTCGTTCCTTCTCATAACCACCAATAGCATTTGTATCATAGCCATAAGCACGAGCTACTAACATAAGTTGCATGGAGACAAGGCCTGCGTCTAGCATAATCGTATCTTTCATCTCTTCATTGGACATGTTTTGATAGAGCGGTGTAAAAGCATTTAATTGAGCTTCTTTCACTTCTTTCGGCATATAGCCAAGTGCAACTGCTGAGCTGTATATTTCTTCGGCGTAATCAAAATTTTTGCGGTCAGCAAAGACAGCAATTACTGCAGAGGAGCTCATAACTTTATCTTTGTTGTATCTAGCAAGGGGGGCAAGCTGTGCTTTCCCTTGTTCACTATCAATCACGACAAATCGCCAAGGTTGCATATTAATAGAAGACGGTGCTTTGGATGCTTGAGCAATGATTTCACTCATTTCTTCACGGCTAATTTTAACGGTAGGATCATATTCTTTAATGGAACGACGTCCATATACAATTTCATTGAAATCATTTGTTTTTTGATATTTTTGCATAGTGTAACGAATCCTCATTTCTTTTTAATTGTCTTATCAATCATTGACTAATCAACTATTGATACGTCAATTAATATAATATGAAATTGATAAATAAGCAACACTTACGATTCGTGTAGCAAAACGTTAGTAAAAACTATAGAAATCAGCCGCAAATACCATCAATAAAAAGCGATCACTTTGAATAAAGATATTCAAAACGATCGCTTTGTTTTTACTTGTCGTATTGCTTTTTCATTACTGCTCAAGAAGGTCTTGTGACTTTTTTATTTGACGATGAGTGGTTTTTGTTATTGATTTTTATAGATACCACTTTCTCCTTGAATAGCTATACCGCCATCTTCTGTGTCAACAAAAACTATAGTATTGATATTATCTTTCACTTCTTTACCATTTATCTCTACTTTTCTTTGCACATTCGTTAATTTTTCTTCATCATTCATTCCTACTTCATTTTGTATATCCATCTCAAGTTTTAAATCTTTCGTTATCTCTACCTGTTTTGATTGTTCTTTTGGCATTTCTGCCGCTTGTCCAGTTGTAGCAAATATTGTAATGCCTCCTAAAACGAAAGTACTTGCTAATGCTACTCCTAAAATCGATGTTTTCTTTAATTTCATTATTGAAACAATCCTTTCTTCAATTCCATTTTTACTAAAATTATTGCAAAGTGGGGTCATTTTTTGACTTTTCTCAGCCATGTTGATAAGGGCGAAAGCATATTCAGCTTTTGCCTTATCACCAAATTGGCGAATTACTTTTTCGTCACACGATAATTCAATATCTCTATTGACAATATAGAACATAATCCACACGAGTGGATTGAACCAATGTAACGCTAAAATAACGATTAATATGATCTTCCATAAAACATCCAGTCTCTTTATATGAACGTATTCATGGGCTAGAACAAAGTGCAAGCTTCTTTCATCGTCCCAGTCGGTTGTTTTCGGAAAAATGATGACTGGTTTAAAAAGTTTGTATGTTAATGGCGCTGTTACTTGATCTGATACAGCGATTTGAACAGTTCTTTTCAACTTATGATTTCGAAGCCATTCATTTAGATAAACATTATTTTTCACTGGTATTGCTGTTTGAAATTCCTTATATGATCTAACATAAGATACGACAAAGAAAAGGAAAATCATGATAGCACCAATTAACCATATTGCTAAAACAAAATCGCTCTTGATTGCAAGGAATACATGGTTATATAAGGTGTTTGATTGTTGTTGAATTTCAATGGCATCATGTATATTTTCCGAACCGTTAGTAGGCATGATATTTAATAACTTTTGCATCATGGGCTGAAGATAAAGTTTTGAATAAAAAGAATAGGGAATAACAAGTTTTAATGCAACGATTCCCCAAAGAATTAATAATGTTAACTTTGGTATTTTATTCATAAATAGCAACCGAATTAACAAGACACTAATCAGTAATATAGAAGCATCTAAACTCATTTGTATGATATTCATATTTATATCCTTACTCCAAATCTTTAACAATCTGCTTTAGTTTTTTAATATCACTAGAAGATAATTTTTTTTGCTCTATTAAAGAGGCAAATAATAATGATGTTGATCCATTAAACATTTTGTCAATCAATTCGGTTGTTTCTTGTTCTTGAATTTGTTCTTTTCTAATTAAAGGATGACAAACAAAATTCGGTTCAATTCTTTCAATGGCACCTTTTTGAATACATTTCTTGATGACAGTATAGGTCGTATTTTTATTCCAACCGATTTTTTCATTTAATTTTTGAGAAATTTGTTTGGCTGGCAAATCCCCTTCTTGCCATAAAACATCCATAACTTGTAATTCTGAATCAAATAATTTAATTTCCATACGCGCGTACTCCTTTAAATTAGTAGACTATTGCAATAGTCTATATACTCATACTACTACGGTAGTCTGATGTTGTCAAGACTATCGCAGTAGTCTCAAATAAAAAAATCTGCATTCGATATACGATCGCATGCAGATTCTGTAAATAGTCGATTATTTGTACAATCATTTTTAGAAATTGTTCTATTCATTACAGAAAATAATTATTTAACTGCTCTCCATATTGTCCATCTATCTCTTTCAACTATATTGACTTCGCTTGCTATGGACGCATCAATATGATCTATAAGGAAATTTAATTCTTCATCATCTAATTCATGTAAAATACTTCTTCCGGTTCTCTCACGTAAGTCTTTGAGTAATTGTCCTTTAGTATCATATACTTTTCTAGTTTCCCATAACTTAACTTCTTCAATATTTCTAAAGCCAACTTCTTTAAGCGTTTCGCTAACAGATTGACTATTATGTCTGCGCTTCGTCTCTTTTTCAGCTAATCTTGGGAAAAGCTCAAAGAAATATCCTCTAAAATGGCTTTCATTGCCTGCTAGTAAACAATCTTCAGGGGTACGATCCTGAACAATATAATATCCGTCATTCTGTAACAATCGATATGCCTCATTAAAACAAGCGTGTAAATCCTCAATATGATGGATCAAAGCTCTTTCAAGCAATAAATTAAAACTGTTACTACCTAAGCCACTATCAAAGGCCGTGCCATACTTAAACTCAATGTTTTTATAGTCTTTACAATTTTCTTTTGCGCCTTCAATCATAGCTTCGGAAAAATCAACACCTGTAACAAAAGGCACACCCATGTCTGATAGTGCCTTACAATAAATACCTCCACCACATCCAATATCTAAAGCCTTCGAAATAGTATCAATAGGTACAAGGTTTTTTATTGCATGAAACCATGTTTCATCAGCGTTTCGAGTTGTATAAGTACTACCGCTATTTTTGCTGTGAAAATCAATTCCCACTTTCCATCCCTCATCTCAGCTTAATGAAAATAACATCAGGTATATTTTACCTTAAATATGAAACGACAGTGCAACGTCGAATACAAAAAAATCTGCATTCGATATACGATCGCATGCAGATCCTGTAATTCCTCATTAAATTTCAACAATTTTCTCTTTCTGTAATGCCTTTATAGTTAACTCGATGCCCTCAGCAAATGTTTTTTTCGGCTTCCATCCGATTGCCTTGGCCAGTTTATCATTATTTAAAAATGAATGCTCTATATCCCCTTCTCTTGGAGGAGCATATTGAATCTCTAATGGATGATTTAAATGTTGTAACAATAAGATCACTTGATGGAGTGACCACGCCTCATTTGTAGATACATTGTAGATACCTTGAAGTCTAGCCTGTACGCCTTCATAAATAGCATCTGCAATATCATCCACATAGATAAAATCACGCGTCTGTTCACCGTCACCAAAAATAGTAAACGGTCGGCCTTCAAGACTACTTTTTAACATGCTAGGAATAACGGCCGCTTCCCCTTGCATCGATTGTCTAGGACCAAAGACATTAGCAAAGCGGTAAATTAATGTTGGCAAGCAATAATCACGTTGCCACTTTTCACAATAGGTTTCACCAATACTTTTATTTAATCCATACATCGAAACAGGTTCACAACTATCCGTTTCTTCAAGTGGAGGGTAATTACTATTCCCATACACCGCCGCAGAAGAGGCAAAAACAAAATGTTTGACCTTGTACTTCGATGAATAAAAGAGCATTTGGCTAAGCCCTACGATATTGGTTAAAATGTCCTTCATTGGCTCCTGAATAGACAGCTGCACACTCGTTTGTGCCGCACAATGAATGACAACATCAAAAGCAACTTCCTTAAAAAAATGTTCGCACACCTCATCCTCAACATTTAATAAATAGGATTTATGCTCAAAATCGATGTTGCGCAGATGCCCGGTACTTAAATTATCAATAATATAAATATTGGCACCTTCCTCAAAAAAACGCCTTGCCACAGCACTGCCAATAAACCCATAGCCACCTGTCACTAATACATTCATCCCATCGCCCCCAAAAACAATATGATGTTTTATATGCATGAATTGCTAAAAATATGCAAGTAACATATCACTGGATTATTTTAACAGACTATTAGCATAGTGATAATATTTCTTTTAAAAAACATGCCTAACTAGATTTGTTGTCGGGAAACGATGCTCTCTTACAGTAAATATAGTGGCTTGTAACTTTCAATTAAAAGACAAAAATCCACACAAACTTCCCAGCAAGTGCATGACATCGAATCGCAAATTTTAGCTAGCGATTGCCCCATACATTGCCACGGAAGACGCGTGGATTTGAATGATTATTTATTTTTTCAACTTATTAAGCAGGATTTACTTCTAGTTCAACAGAGATTTTAATATCCTTGCCTACAAGTACACCACCAGTTTCTAATGCCGCATTCCAAGTTAAACCGAAATCTTCACGGTTAATTGTTGTTTCTGCCTCGAAGCCATAAACTTCCTGACCCCATGGATTTGTTCCTTTACCGTTAAATTCAGTATCGAATGTTACTGATTTTGTGACATCTTTAATTGTTAAATCACCAGTTAATGCATATTCATCACCTGATTTTTTTGTAATGCTTGTTGATTTAAACGTAATATTTGGGTATTGTTCTGTGTCAAAGAAATCAGCTGCTTTTAAGTGATTATCGCGATCTTCGCTACGTGTGTTAATGCTTGCTGCATCAATTGTAATGCTAATGTTTGCTGTTGTTAAATCCGCAAGATCTGCCGCTTCGATATCAGCTGAATAAGAATCGAATACACCTTTTACTTTTGATACCATCATGTGTTTTACTTGAAAGTTAATTGCTGAGTGTCCTAAATCGATATTCCATTTTGCCATTTTAAATTCCTCCAATTTGTTATGTTTTATATCTCGAATTCGAGATATATGTTAAAATATGAAGTAACTACTCTAATTATGTTTCCCAAAAATAAATGAGTTAAACATATGTAGTTACTTTTTGTACTTCTAAGCTTATTTTCCGTTACGAAAAGTAATCAATTACTTTATGTAACTTACTATATATTAATAAATAATTTACGTCAAGTAATTTATTTATTTTTTACGATAGATAAGAATAGTGTTGTTGATGTCCGCTGCGGCGGTGCTTTCCGCGGGTTATCCGGTGATATATAGACTTCTACCAGCGATTCGCGAGCTTCTATCAGCGATTTCTCTCATCTTACCCGCGATTCGAAAGCTTTTATCAGCGATTTCTCATTATTTCCGCTTCACTAATTTCCCTTGTACAACAAAGCGATGGTCATCACTTATGACGGAATCTTTACATGTAGAAAGTGTAATAATTTTATCATCTGGTGCTATATCAACGTTCATATCGATTGTTGAACGCTTATCCACTTCTGCGATAAAATGCATAAAATCTTCATCTGTTGTAAACTCTGTTTCAATATAATAAAAATCGATTGTCGTTTCATATGCTGCGAATATTTCTACATCATATCCTTCATATAGCGTATCGATATAAATCGTACGATGCGCATTGGCATAATCCTGATCTAAGTATTTTTTTAACGCGCCAAACATCGTCCCATCTTTCATGGCATGACCATATAATATAGTATTGCGACTTATATCTAGCGGATCATTACGAAAATCCATAAAAACACTACCTGCACGACTTGCCCGGTCTTTATAATTATGGGTCAAATAAAAATCATTATTATCCGTTTGTAAAATTGGATTGTTGAGCTTTGTATTATCGATGGAAATCCAACCTACAATGCGCTCATTGACAGCTAATAAATCATGAAATTGAGGTCTTATTGCATCATTCACTTTGATATCATCAGTCGTTATTTCTTCAAGAGCAACTTCTTTTTCTATCGTTGCCAAAGTTCCAGCATAAATCGTTTGTACTTCCTTTAAAGATTTTGCCGACTCATAATACGTGTAGAGGTACTTTACAAGCGCAAAGCCCGAATATAAAAATACACCAATATAGATAATTGTTAAAAGCTTTGATGTCCATTTTTTCATCGTTTCACCAACTTAAATACCGATGGGAACCATATAAAGGCCAAGCTGTTCATCTTCATTGAAGATTGCTTCAACCCCATATACTTCTTTGATTACTTCCTTCGTGATAACGTCCCGTGGCGCGCCTTCCGCGATAATATGTCCTGCTTTCATCAACATAATATGATCGCTATAACGAATTGCTTGGTTAATATCATGGAGCACCATGACAATCGTTAATCCATGTACCTCATTTAACGTTTTTACAAGTTCCAGTAGCTCGATTTGATAATAAATATCTAAATACGTCGTCGGCTCATCCAAACATAAAATTTCCGACTGCTGGGCTAATGCCATGGCAATCCATACTCGCTGACGTTCACCGCCTGACAGTGCTTCTAAATCGTGTGCACGCTTTTCTAGTAAATTAGTACAAGTTAATGCCCAATCTATCGCTTTCGTATCTTCTTCATCATTACGTTTTAACATTGTATGATGTGGAAGACGCCCAAAACTTACGAGCTTTTCAATCGTTAAATCTTTCGGCACTTCATTTTGTTGATAAACGATTGCTAGTTTTTTAGCAAATTCTTTTGGCTTGTAGTGGACTAGATCTTTATTTTCTAACGATACATTTCCTGTTTTTGGGACATGGTTGCGAGACATCACACTAAGTAATGTCGACTTCCCGCAGCCATTCGGACCAATAATCGTCGTAACTTTGCCTTTTGGAATATTCGTCGAGACACCATCTAAATGATTGCGTTTATTATCATAAGAGACAATAATGTTTTGCATTTCCATGTTTCATCACTCTTTTCGTAATAGGAATATTAAGAACGGACCACCGATGATTGCCATAATTGTGGAAGCAGGAATTTCAGTAGGCGCCACAATTGTTCGCCCTATTGTATCTGCTACTAAAATTAATAAAGCCCCTGCTAATGCTGTAAACGGTATAAGTATTCGATGGTCATGGCCAACTAAACGTCGAGCTATATGCGGAACTAGTAAGCCAACAAATGAAATCACTCCTGCGACAACAACTGACACAGCAGATAATAGCACTGCCACTGCTGCAATAATTAAGCGTGCTCGCGCTACGTTAAAGCCGAGACTTTTTGCTGTTTTATCTTGTAACACAAGAAGGTTACACCAGCTATAGAGCGCAAATGCTGCGACCAAGCCGATTGTTCCATATGTCGTAATGGTCGAAACATCTTTCCATGTGCGCATCGTTAAATTAGAACCGACGACACTTGCAGCCGATGTATTCAATGACCCACCTAGATTTAAAAATGCTTCTGTTAGGCCCGTAAACATGGCATTGATCGCAATGCCTACTAAAATTAATTTGAGCGGACTTAAACCTGATTTCCAGGACAAAGCAAAAACGAGCGCACATGCACATGCCCCACCGATAAATGCCAATATTGGCGTCATAAAAAATAATGCAGGGAAAAATGAAATAATAAATAACTGCACAAACGCTGCCCCGGAAGAAATACCAATGACGCCTGCATCTGCTAGCGGATTACGCATAACAGATTGCAACAATACACCCGATACGGAAAGTGCTGCTCCTGCAAATAATGCAACGACAATACGAGGAAAGCGTAAGTCACGAATAGCTTCCATTTGGCTATTACCTTCTTCAAAAAATGCTCTTATAAATTCAAAAAAGCCCATTTTAATACTGCCCGTCGTTGCTGAATAAATTATCGAAACAAGCAACAATAATATTACTATTGAAAAACTTAGTATTTTTTTCGTCATATCGGACTTCCTTTTTTAAAATTCCGCTAATAGTTTAAGTAAGTTTCTTAGCGTTCTATGTTGTGTTTGTTTCGTTTTTTTAGCTACTAAAAATATAAGAAAACGCTCTACGGCAAGACGAACTTGCTATACGAGCGACATTTTCAAATTACTTATTAACGATAAAAAATTTCCATTAGTTGTCCTAAAGCTTGCGGCACCTGTAGCGAAGCTGTCGTGCCAAATAATTCTTCTTCTAAATCATACACTTTGCCATTTTTTACAGCGTCAAAATGCTTCCAAATATCATTTGTTTTAAATTCTTCGTCGAACATTTTAACTACTTCATCAGGCATACCGTGTGATAGGCGTAAAATAATATCAGGATTACTATTATGCAAGTACTCTGTATTTGACGATAAATACTCTGCTTCTTGCCCCTCCATGACATTTACACCTCCGGCACGTTTCACAAGATCCCCCGCGTATGAATTTTCAGTTGCCACTAAATAACTGCCAGGAATACCGAGTAAAATTAAAACGCGAGGCCCTTCTTTATTAGCTGCGACAGTTTGCACAGCCTCAATATTTTTTTCAAGCCCCGCCACTAAATCTTCTGCTTGAGCAGTACGATTATAACGTTCACCTAGCTGTGTAATTTCAGCAATCATCGCATCAACGCTTTGGAAATTTAAAAAATTCACCGGTATATTGAGTTGTTCAAATTTATCTTGCAAATCATATTGTAGCGTTGATACTGATAATACATCGGTCGGAGTCAATGATTTCACAATTTCCATATCAGGCTCCATGGCATTACCTATAGTAGGCAAACCTTCAAAGCGTTTCGCTAATACTTTTTCAGTTTCCGGTACAGCGATTGCATCTAGCTCTAACTTATCTAAAATATCCGCTATTACTACGGTACCAGCAATAATACGATTATCGCTTTGGGCACTTGCTGGCGCTGCTACCTCTTCTTTTTTAGCAGGCGTTTCATTTTTTGCTTGATCGCCTCCACCGCTACAACCAGTGATTAACAAGACGGTCATAAAGGCTATCAATAACAACCAATTCCGTTGTTTGTTGCACATTTCGTCATCTCCTAGTTTTCAGTCTTTTTTGAATTTCTCAAGCGACGTACGACTAACCAGCCCGATAAAACGCAAATTAATACGAGCAATACGATTTTTACTTTATCTAGCTGAGCAAGTTGCTGATTAACTGTCGTTGGTTGCATTGCCTGCTCCGTTTTCTTTTCTTTTTCCTCTTCTGTTACCGGAGGTTCTTGTTCTGCTTCATCTTCTGCCGCATTGGCATCGAGTGTACGATCAAAAGCTAATGTTTCTTCTGGTAATACACTGACTGCTGTTTTTGGAGAAGGTGTCAGCAAGTTGATATTATTTTTAGACGTTACTGTTTTTTCCGCTAATGGCTTTTCTATTTGTTCACTCGTGACAACAGGAGGCTTCACGTTTACTACTTGCTTAGGTGGCTCGGCTTCTAAAGGCTTTTCTAACATATTTGCCACTTGTTGTTCGTCGAATTGTAGCTCAACATAGTATTGATGGTGATACGCTATCTCTGGAATATCGACTTTTACCCACATACGAGTTGGTCGTTCAAAATCAACTACTTCAAATTCAACAATTCGTCTATTATCCTGAACGGAGATAACAGTAGGTTCTAGCTGCTCTCCATGTTGCTCAACCGTTAACCCTGTTATCCAAGCTGATTTTAAAATGGTCATTTGCGCATAATATTTCCCGTCTTTTTTGATGACCTTCGCTAATGGATTGACATACGTATTCATAATGGAAGGCTCTTTTTTGCCATCAGCGTACAATATCGTATCGATAAACCACTCATTTTCAGATGTAGTTTCTTCTATTATAATTTCTTCTTCATTGTCTACGATTGGGGCTTTGAAGATGATACGAAGTTGCTGTGCAAATGGATAATCTCCTTCGTCTAGTTGGGAAGCTAATAGACCATTTATGAGAATCGGCTCTTTTAAGTCCTTGACATCAAACTGAACTAAATCTTCAGTCCATTTCGCAATAGTAGCACTTTGTTCACTATGTATTTCTTGTAAAATATATGGATCATTAATCGTCATCTCCACTGTATAGTGACCATTTGCCACATTGAGTGTTGCTTCCTCATTGAAAAATTGATTGTGTTCGAGTCCATCAATGGATAAAAAATTTAGTTCAACTTGATAGTTACCATCTGCTATTGAACGCTCTACTTCCGCTTGTGCATAGTGCGTCATAAATTGAGGGACAAGCACCCAGTTTATTGCACTTATAAGCGCGAATAAAAAGATCACTTTTCTGTTGAATGTTTTCATGGTTATTCCCCCAAGTTCTATAGAAGCAACAGTAACTTCCTTCCTCATCTAGTGAGAAAGGAAGTTGCCATTGTTGTTACGTATTATTATTCTTCAGACTCATAGAAAAATTTTAAAGAGTTATTTAAAATTTTCGCCATTTGTCCACGTGTTAATGGTTTATTTGCATTGATGTATGTTTTGCCATCCTTTGCAACAGCCCCTGTCATAATGCCTTCTTTGTAAAGTAATGAGAATGCTTTTTTCGCTTCATCATTGGCAATTGACGCTTGGTCAGCATATGGCAATGAAATCTCAACATGTAAGTCGCCTTCCGTTACTGCTTGGATAGCACGGTAAATCATTAATGCGCCTTGTTGACGTGTTAAAATGCCATTTGGATTGAATTTTTCACGTGATTCCACGATGCCATATTCCGCAAGCGCATTAATGGCATTTTCTGCTTCAATGCCTTTAATATCTTGGAAGCCAGCAACTTCAGTCGCTTCTAGCTCTAAAGTACGAGCAATCATTAACGCGAATTGTGCACGCGTTAAGTTGTTATGTGGATTGAATTTATCTTGTGGCATGATAATTTCATAAGCAAGCAAGTTTAAGATTGCGTCTTTATTTTCGTTATGATCAATATCTTTAAACGGATTAACAATCGGTGCTGTTGGAACTGTTGTTTCTGTTTCTGTGTCTGTATCTGTTACTGGGTTTTCTAAATCTACATTAAAGCTAAATTGTACTGTATGAACTGAATCATATTTAACGCCTGCAGCAGGCTCATTTACGATAATATGAAGCTCAGCACTTGCTAATGCTTTTAAATCTTTTACTTCAAACGTATAAATACGTTCATTTGTTGCTTTATCTTCTTCTGCTAATTCAGCGTCTTTACCATTTACTTTAAATGATTGTACATACTGTCCTTTAGGAAAATGCATGCCGACAACATAACCGCCTTCTACTTCACTCACAGCTATCGTAGGGCTAATATATTGCTTCATCATAGATTCTTCTTTAGTTCCATCTTTGTAAACTGTTACAGTGCCTTCATAGACAGCTTCGTCTGTAACAACTGTTTCCTCTTTTTCAGGTTGCTCTTCTTTTACTCCCTCAGTTGATTCTTCTGCTACATTATCTGCTTCAACTGGTTGGAAATCAAAGTCATACCATGTATCCATCTTGGCTTGCGGAACGACTACATGTACTTTTGCCGCAGTTTTCACCTTTGGATCTACTGGGAATGATACGATGCTAGAACCATCTTGTTGCTTTTCAAATGTTGCATCGACATATTTATCGCCTTGTTTTACTTGGAAACCAGTAATCATTGCAGCGAATTGTGCTGGAATCGTTAATTTCACAGTGTATGTACCATCTTTTTCAATAAGTAACCCTGTACCTGTGAAGTACTTATCCATGTATCCAGCTTCATCTGTACCAGGTTTATATGTTTGGAACTTTACAACTGTCCCTTCTGTCGTTTCAGCCTTCGCTTCCACTTTTACATCTGTTGTTACTGTCGTAGTTGTGTCAGCTACTTTTGCTGATGCAAATGATGGAACTGAAAGTGATGCTGCTAATAATGAAGCAAGAACGATTTTTGTTGCGCGAGATTGACGTTTTTTAGCCATTATTGACCCTCCATTTTTGTTTTGTATTTTGTTCTATAAAGTAAAAATGCTGATCCTGCAAATGCAACAAATAACATATAAGGCGTCGCATCGCTTGTTTGTGGATTTTGCACTTGACTTTCAGATGCTGTGGACGTTTTCGTATTATTTGTTGCTGTTGTTGCTGTGCTTCCCGTCGTGGCCGGTGCATCAAATACGAGTGAAACGCTATATTCGTGGTGATAATTAATATCATCGATATCAATTTTCATAGATGTGACAACTGGTTTTGCTAAATCTTTTACTGTGAATTGTACAACACGTGTATCAGCTGCTTTATCTTCACTAACAACTGTTGCTCCCCCTGGTGGTTGAAACTTCGTAATCCATGTACTGTTCTTTAATGTAATTTGGACAGTAGCTATGCCATCCTTGACTGTCACCTTTGCTGGTTTTAGGAAATAATCATTGGCAATTGACGCAGAGCTACTATCTGGTTTATTGACTTGATATTTCACAGAATAGGTGCCATCAGCCAGTTGAGCAGATGCATGTGGTAATGCTAAGTTAAAAATAACCATAGTCACTAGCATGACCAACATCATTATTTTCTTCATGTGCTGCACGCCTCCTCTAAAATTATGGAAAATTTTTATTTTTTTCCATTAAACATTATAATTGATGCCATAAATATTCTCAATATTTCCATTAGAGATAAATTATGATAAAGAAAATGAAAATAGTTCTCAATTACATACAGAATAATATCTTATACAGAGAAATGTCAACTAGCAATCGAAAAACATCCTCAATATGTCAAAATTTCCTCAAAAAAAAAGAATATCACTGTTAATTCCCAGTAATATCCTCATCATATTTATTTAGCAAAGATTTCTACTATACCAATTAGAATGAGTAACCAACCTGAAATAGCTGTCGAGTACATGCCAATAAACGTTTTTGCAAGCAGGGCACCAAAATGTATCCCCACTCCAACTGTGATAAAAGAAAAAGTGCCAATAGAAAGTACCGTCCATATAGCGGAAATGCCGTTTGCCCCTATTGCTATGCCACCTGCTAAACAATTAGCTGATAAAACAAACCCTAGTGTCATTGCCTCTCTCATTGAAATAATATAATTTTTATCCTCGTCAAATACTTCAGGATTTTTAGCAATGCCCTGCTTGGATAAGCGATTCGAAAATAACGTATATATCCCTATAGCACATAGTAAAAGGCTACCTAACAGATTGGCTATGTGTGGTGAAATATACTCGATAACTGTACTGCCAGCAGTTACTGCTACGTAAGTGACAATCATTGATATGATCGCAATAACTGCGTTTGATAAGACGGGAATCTTCACTCGTTTAACACCGTAGGCGAGACCAATGCCCAAATTATCTAAGTTGGCAGCTATCCCAATCAGAATAATAGTAAACCAATGCATGATTTCCCTCCTGTTCATTACACCGCAACGATATGCTCCACCTTTTAGTGAACTTTCCACATGTATTTTTGAAAACTGTCATTGCGTTAAGCCACTTTCTATAATATGAGGAATAAATTTTGTTCAAATGGGCGGTTAACTGCGAGGGATGCTTTACCTGTGGCTGGCTTAGTAGTTATGCGCGATTGGCAACTACTTTCTCATTGTGGTGTATTTCTTTGCAAGGTTGATAGAGCGTACTTTCAAAAAACCGCCTATTGTTTCATAAAAAAATTGCCCTTGATAAAAGCAATAATCAAGGGCAAAATATATTTTTTCTATTTAAAATTTATGAAACTACCACAATAAAATCAGTACAACAATTTCCCCAACCAAAATAAAATATAACCAGAATCTACCTACATCCTCACCAAAAGAGCACCTAGAAATAAAACGCCATTTCCAGATGCTCTCATTTAAAGTAAAGTAGATTGCATTCGTCTTTTCACAATGGAGAAGAAAGAAGCACTGTCCTTTAATGACAAGATAATGTCACACTGCCAAGCCCATCGAAGTCTGCTACAACGGTATCCCCTGGCTGAAAAGAAATCGCCTCAGACATCGCACCGCTTAAAATAATATCGCCTTTTTTAAAGCCTTTTCCTACCTTGGCTAATTCTTTCACTGCCCACACAATGGCAGTAGCAGGATGTCCTAATACAGCAGCGCTTGAGCCTGTTTGCTCCACAGTGCTGTTTTTACTGAGTACCATGCCGATTTGCCCCAAATCAAGCATGTGAGGGGAAACCCACTTACTACCAACTATAAATTTCGCCGAGGAACAATTATCAGCGATAACATCTGCTAATGTAAAGCGAAAATCTTTATAACGGCTATCTATTACTTCAAGGGCAGGTGCGACATATTTCGTTGCCTTTACAACATCCGCCTCTGTAACCGAATCCCCCGCCAAGTCCTCACCTAAAAAAAAGGCAATCTCCGGCTCAACTTTCGGATGAATGAGCTGTGAAAATTCAATGGCTTCCCATTCTAGTGCGAGCATATCACTATGTAAATAGCCATAAATCGCTTCGTTAACGCCCATCATCTGCTGCTTTGCTTTGCTCGTTAAACCTAGCTTCACGCCTACTTGCTTCGTGCCATTGTCCTCTAGCTTGCGCGCTAATAAAGCATCCTGTATACGATACGCCTCCTGTATCGTCAACTGTGGATAGTCGTCTGTCAGCTTGATGACTTCCTTTACATCACGCTCTGCCTCATATAAATAATCAACCATTTTTTGCTGATTTATTTGTACCTTCATTTTCACACCTCAATTTCCCTTTTTTTTGCGAGCTCAGCAGCGACATCGATAATCATATCCTCCTGACCACCTACTACTTTTTGTTTGCCTAATTCGATAAGGATATCGCGTGGATCAAGACCAAATTTCTTCCCCGCACGCTCTGCATGAAGCAGGAAGCTTGAGTACACCCCTGCATACCCTAACACTAAGCTCCCCTTTCGAATGTCCTGCGAGCCTGGCAAGAGAGGGCCTACAATATTTTCTGCGACATCCATCATTTTATATAAATCCATACCTACATCTATTCCCATGCGATCTAGCACAGCTAATAGCACTTCTGTCTGAGTATTCCCTGCACCTGCTCCTAAACAGCGCACACTCCCGTCAATACGAGTCGCTCCTTCCTCTATAGCAACGATTGTGTTCGCCACTGCCATAGATAAATTGTTATGAGCGTGGAATCCTACTTCTATTTGCAACGATTGTCGTAAAGCGCGCACACGCTCACGTACCTCATGCGGCAGCAATGCGCCTGCAGAATCTGTTATATAGACCGCTTCAGCACCGTAGCTTTCCATTTTCTTCGCTTGCTCCACTAACTTCTCCACAGGTGCAGAATGAGCCATCATTAAAAAACCTACTGTCTCCATTCCTAGCTCGCGTGCCTTGCTCATATGTTGAGCTGACACATCCGCCTCTGTAACATGTGTAGCAACACGCACTAAACGTGCACCTAAGTCATTTGCCTGCTTCAATTCGTGTACAGTACCAATCCCTGGTATTAACAGCACAGCAACTTTGGACTTAGTACAAGCATCAACAGCTGCTTCAATGAGCTTCATCTCATTGACGAGCGATTTGCCATACTGAAAAGTGGAGCCTCCAAGGCCATCTCCGTGACTTACTTCGATATAATGCATGCCTGCATCATCTAACCCTCTCACAACATCTCGTACTTGCTGCTCTGTAAATTGATGTGCCACGACATGACTGCCATCTCGGAGGCACACTTCTGTTAATCGAATTGGTTTATGAACTTGCGAATGCATGTATTCTGCCCCCTTTCTTAATGCGTCTCTAATGTCGTTTTTTCTAACATGGACCGTGCAAAATCTTCCGCCACTCGTGTCGCAGCAGCTGTCATAATATCTAAATTCCCTGCGTATGGAGGGAAATAATCTCCCGCACCTTCTACTTCTATTAAGATTGTTACACGGTTGCCTTCAAATAATGGCTCCTGTCTCAGACGATAGCCTGGCACATAGGCCTTCACTTTTTCTACCATTGTATAAATAGAATCGCGAATTTCCTCTTCTTTCATATGTTTCACTTCACAATAAATCGTGTCTCGCATAAGGATAGGTGGGTCTGCCGGATTTAAAATAATGAGCGCTTTGCCAGTATTTGCTCCACCTACTTCTTCAATGCCACGGCGCGTCGTAATTGTAAACTCGTCAATATTTTCCCTCGTCCCTGGACCAGCACTTAAGCTTGAAATCGTCGCTACAATTTCCCCATATAGTACATCTGCCACTTGGTTGACCGCATAGACGATTGGAATCGTCGCCTGGCCACCACACGTAATCATATTGACATTGTGTAAATCGAGTAAGTGTTCCGTAGTCCCCACTGCCGGACAAAAGAACGGTCCTCTTGCTGCTGGTGTTAAATCAATCGCTAAAATTCCTAGCTCCTTCAATACTTTGGCATGGCGGACGTGAGCTTTCGCTGATGTGGCGTCAAACACGATAGCTGCCATAGTAGGATTGGCAACGATCGCTTCGATGCCATTTGAATATGTTGCATACCCTTTCTCTGCTGCCCGCTTCAAACCTTCTGATTGTGAATCTATGCCAATCATCGCCACAACTTCAATTACTTCACTCCGCTCTAATTTATACAGCAAATCAGTGCCTATGTTTCCTGTGCCTAGTATAGCTGCTTTGATTTTGCCCATATCCTTCTCTCCTTTCAGCTATTCAAAGTGAACTGTTACTGTACCGATGCCCCCAAATTTTGCTTCAATACGATCACCAGCATTCACTGCCACTGCCGCAGATAAAGCGCCAGGTAAAATAAGCTCGCCCTTTTTAAGGGTAATGCCAAACTCATGTAATTTATTTGCCAACCAAGCAATAGCGTGTGCCGGGTGTCCCAGTGCAGCAGCCCCTGCCCCTGTCGCGTGTAGCTCCTCATTTTTGTAAAGTGCCATACTTGCTGTCCGTAAATCCACTTCATTTACCTTCTTCTTTTCATGCCCGACGATGACCTTTGCAGACGAGCCATTATCAGCTACTGTATCAATTAATTGAATGCGCCAATCCTCTACTCTGCTATCAATTACTTCAATTGTCGGCACGATATAGTCAGTAGCCATCATGACATCGAGAAAGGTTACATTCGGTCCTACTAGATCCTCTCCTAATACAAATCCAATCTCCGCCTCAATTTTTGGGGAGAGCATGCTAGACACTTTTACAATCGCTTCATCTCCAAACACCATATCATCTAATAAATGACCATAATCTGGCTCATCTACCTGGAGCATTTTTTGCATCGCTACGCTTGTTAAACCAACCTTTTTACCAACGATGTGTCGACCTTCGTCCAGCTTCTTTTTTACTATTTCAAGCTGTATTTCATAAGCATCCTTAATGGTTAAGCTTGCATCCGACTCTGTTAAAGGAATGATGCTTTGCATTGTTTTTTCAGCTGTCAGTAACTGTGTGGCATATTGCTTAATTTTCTCTGACACAACTATTCACTCTCCTTAGTAAAACAAACAAAAGGCGGTTGCTATCCCAGCTTTTGTTTGTTTATTCATTCCTTATTTTTTTACGGTAATTGTTTTTGTTTCACTATAGAACTCAAAGCTATGACGACCGCCTTCGCGCCCAATACCACTAGCTTTAGCTCCACCAAATGGAGTTCTCAAATCCCGCACATACCAGCAATTCACCCATAATAAGCCAGCATGAATTTGGGCTGTCACACGCTGTCCTCTCCGTAAATCATTCGTCCATACTACCCCTGCTAATCCATAAATAGAGTCGTTTGCTATCTGAATAGCTTCTTCTTCTGTTTTAAATGGAATAATGACAGGAACAGGACCAAATATTTCCTCTTGAGCAACGCGCATACTATTATGGACATCGTACAAAACAGTCGGCTCATAGAAGTTCCCTTCAGGTAGTGAAGCGACAGCCTTACCGCCATAAGCTAGTTTAGCCCCTTCAGCTAGACCAATTTTCACATAATCATCTACGAGCTTTAAATGCCCCTTAGAAACTAAAGCACCCATATCTGTTGTCATATCGAGCGGGTTTCCAACTTTAATTTGTTTCACAGCTGCCACGAATTTATCTAAAAATTGATCATAAATGCTTTCCTGCACTAAAATCCGGGAGCCTGCTAAGCAAATTTCTCCTTGATTGCGATAAATAGCTTCGATGGAGCCTGCTACTGCTTCTTCTAAATCAGCATCTTCAAACACAATATTAGCTGACTTCCCACCAAGCTCTAACGAAACTGGGATTAAATTTTGAGCAGCATTACGCATAACCGTTTTTCCTGTATTGGATTCACCCACAAAGGAGATTCTCCTCACAGCAGGGTTTGTTGCCATTTCTGTTCCTACAATACCACCTGGACCAGTCAAAATATTTAGCACACCTGGAGGTAATCCCGCCTCATTCGCTATTTCCCCAAGCATGATAGCACTTAGCGGTGTATAAGAAGCAGGCTTGATGACAACGGTATTACCTACAGCAAGAGCAGCAGATGCCTTCCACGTCATTTGCATAAACGGCAAGTTCCATGGAATAATTAAGCTTGTCACACCGACTGGGGCATATTGTACATATGAAAAATGCTTGCTTTGATCATAATGCTCGTGCGTCATATATTTCGCCATCTCAGCGAAGAAACGGAAGTTAGCAGCCGCTCGCGGAATATCAAATTCAAGACTTTCCCGTATTGGCTTACCTACGTCTAACGTTTCGACATAGGCAAGTTTTTCAACATTCTTCATTATTAAATCAGCCATGTTGCATAAAATCCGTGAGCGTTCCTCAACAGGCATATTGCTCCATACACCACTAGCAAATGTTTGATGTGCAACTTCTATTGCGCGCTTTGCATCCTCTTGTCCGCCATTTGCTACGGATGCTAATATGTCATTTGTAGCGGGATTAATCGTATCAAAAGTTTCACCTGATAAGGCGTCTACATACTGGCCACCAATGAATAGTTTGGCATCTTTTAAATATTTATCATCGATTACTTTTTCATTAATCAATGCCACTCCTCCTATTCTTCGATTTCAATAATCATCTCTATTTCGATTGCTGTATTATTAGGTAATTGAGCCATTCCAACAGCAGAGCGCCCGTGCTTACCTTTCTCTCCGAAAACCTTCCCAATTAAATCCGAAGCTCCGTTCATTACTTTAGGCTGCTCAATGAAATCCTCTGTGCAATTTACCATCCCTAATACTTTGACAAATTGCTTCACTTTACTTAATTCGCCTATTTCATGTTTCACTACACTGAGTAGGTTTAGCATCGATTGCTGTGCTGCTAAATAGCCTTCTTCTGTCGTCAAATCTCTCCCTAGCTTACCGTGGTACTGATCCACACCCTGTCCTGCGGTAAATAACAGATTGCCCGTCCTTACACAACCTACATAGTCTCCCCAAGCAGGACGTAAAGGTGGTAATTCAAGTCCTAACTGTGCAAGTCTTTCCTCTGGTGTCATGATTTGATCTCTTCCTTTATCTCGATATTTAAAAAGGCTAAAGCATTTCTCCCTAAAATAGCCCTTCTTTGTTCTTCTGAAAGATGGAGTGTCTCATCCACTATTTTCCCCGGTGGGATTTCCCTTAATAAGAAGGGATAGTCTGAGCCCATCACAATTTTGTCTACTCCAAATCGATCGATTAAATATTGAAGATTGAGTGGATCATAATTTAAAGAATCGAAATAGAAATTTTTTGCATAATAACTCGGTGGTTTACTCGTTAAGCGTAGATGCGGCCATACATTCCACCCTTGATCTAAGCGAGGTAAAATATAAGGAAAAGAGCCGCCACCGTGTGCAAAACACACTTTAAGTTTCGGGAATTTTTCGATAACTCCGCCGTTAATAAGACTAGCAGCAGCAAGCGCAGTTTCACTTGGCATCCCTACCGTATACATAAAATTATGGCGCGGCATTCGGTCTTTCCCAAGCGTTTCCCACGGATGAATAAATAAAGGCACTTCCCATTTCTCCGCCATTTCGAAAAATGCTGTAAAAGCTGGGTCGTCTAAATTTTTGCCATTTACATTCGTCCCGATTTCAATGCCTTTAAGTCCTAGTTCATGTATGCAACGATCCATTTCACGAATAGCTACCTCTACATCTTGGAGTGGCACTGTGCCAAGACCGATGAATCGCTTCGGATATTGCTTCACCGTATTCGCAATAAAGTCGTTTTGAATACGAGCCATTTCCTCTGCCGCATGTGCCTCCGCCCAATAAGAAAACGTCACAGGAATCGGGGACAATACTTGTATATCCACCCCTTCAGCATCCATATCCTGAATGCGTTTTTCCGGGCTCCATACTTGGTCTGTCACTTCTCTAAACACTTGACCAGCTACCATAATATTCGCACCACATGTACATGTTTTTTCTAATGTCGGCCAGCGCTCTCCGCCAAACTTTTCCACAAAGTTAGGTATATCTTCTGGAATAATATGCGTATGGAAATCTACTCGCATTGCCATAAACTCACTTCTTCAGACATTACATGACCGCAATTTTTACATGTGCGCAGCTCTAAACTACCATTGAATTCTTCGATTGCACCTTTCACTTGCGTTTCGATATCTGTTAATTGCACCGTCTTTTTGTGCATTTGTTGGTCGCAGTTTTCACAGAACCATACGAAGTCCTCTAGCTCTCCCTCTGCCCGCTTCCTTTCTACGACAAGTCCATATGTGTCGGCAATGCGATGAGGCGAGTGCGGCACATTCGCTGGTAGCATGAACACTTCCCCTTCTTTAATTGTAATGACTTCACGTTGTCCTTCATTAATTATCTCAACGAAGCAATCGCCTTTAATTTGATAAAAGAACTCATCAGATGGATCGACATGGAAATCTCGACGGCGATTAGGTCCGCCTAAAATCATACAAATAAACTCCGAATCCTCCCACAGCACTTTATTGTTAACAGGTGGCTTTAAAGAATCCTTATTTTCTTCGATCCATTTTAATAGATTAAAAGCTTGTAATTTTGCCATACGAAACCCACTCCTCTAAAATTTTATATTTTTGTTTTTTTATGGATTTTAATACCGTACTGAAATTGCTTATCGACTTCAGGTTACCCTGATTGCCTACAGCTAAATAATCCCGCTTCCCGAGCTCTCTGTAGTATCTTCTACAATAACCGAAGATTTCGTGTTCGCCTTCTTCCAGAAGAAGTAACAAGTTGTAATAAAGATTAACCAAGGGAACCCGAGTGTTAATGTGGCTTTAAAGTCTGGTGAGAACCATGTTGATAGTACAACAGACGCTAACAGAACTGCACCGAAAATGGTTAAGTACGGATAACCAATCATTCTTACCGGTAACTTGCGCCCGTTCGTTTCATTCCATTTTTTACGGAAGAACAGATGTGTTATAAAAATCATAAACCAAGCAAACATCGCACCAAAGCTAGAAAGCGAAATCATCGTTGCAAAAGCCGCATCCGGTTTGACTACTGTAAAAATCGTCGCGATGGCGATACCGATAACAGAAGCAAATAACGCAATGGAAGGTACATTTTTGCTATTTAATTTACCTAATACTTTCGGCGCGTAGCCACCTCTTGATAAAGAAAACATCATACGTGTCGAAATATATAATTGACTATTCATCGCAGAAAGCGCTGCTACAAGTACGACGAAATTCATAATAGCTGCTGCTCCTGGGATATTCATAATTTCCATTACTTTTACGAATGGACTTTTATCGATGCCTGCCATCCCCCATGGCACAATCATCAGCATTAAAGATAGTGTTAATAAGTAAAACAGCACAAGTCGAACAACCGCTGAACGAAGCGCAATCGGCACTGCTTTTTCTGGATCCTTAGCTTCACCAGCACTAACTGCAATCATTTCAATACTTAAATAACTGAACAATGATACAAATATAGCAATCCACATGCCCCATACCCCATTAGGGAAGAAACCACCGTCATTTGTATAATTTTGAGTACCAATAGCTGCGCCACTATCCGCGCCAACAATGACATATACTGCTAGAATAATAAATCCAATAATCGCAGCTATTTTAATGAGTGAAAACCAATATTCAACAGCACCAAATAATTTGACCGTTGTTGCGTTCACATACATAAGCACTGCTGCAAACAAGACTATCCAAACGATGGCAGGCACGGTTGGAAACCAATACTTCATATAAACGGCTACAGCTGTAACCTCCGTCCCGATTGCACATACTAAACTAAACCAATATGAATAGCGTACCGAAAAGCCAGCCCACGGATTAATATACTTCTCTGCATAGGCACCAAACGACCCTGTCACTGGATGAGCTACAGTCATTTCTGCTAAGCAGCCCATAAGTAATAATGCAATTAATGCACCGATTGCATAGCTAATAATGACACTCGGTCCTGCCAAGCCAATCGCCAAGCCACTTCCTAAAAATAACCCGGTCCCGATTGCTCCCCCAATGGCAATCATCGTCAGCTGACGTGTTGTTAAGCTCTGACTTAATCCCTTTTCTCTTTCAACGATATCTTGCAAACCATTGTCTTGTGACATACATTTTCCCCCTTTGATATTGTCGTTTAAGATACTACATTTCTTTCCATCCCATACTTTTCATATTGCTTTTCTGTCACGATTTCCTTTAATATTTGGACGGTTTTCCACACCTCCTCGAAGGATGTATAAAAGGCGATTGGTGCGAGACGAATAATGTTAGGCGGTCTAAAGTCTGGAATGACGCCCTTATCAACTAAAGCTTTGCAAATTCGAATCGCCTCATCATGCTCTAAGCAAACATGCCCCCCTCGTCTATCATCTTCATTTGGATTGCCAATTGAAAAACCAAGCTCAGTTAGCTCTTGCTCGATTAAGTCCATCATATAACGTGTAAGCTTTAATGATTTTTGACGAATATTTTCGATACCCGCCTCCGCAAACATTTCTAATGAGCCGATAATAGGGGCTAAGCTCAGCACGTGCGGTGTACCCATTTGAAATGCCCCTGCAGATTCTTCCACATCCAATGTATGTGCCATATCAAACTGTTTATCTTTTTTGGAGCTGTACCAGCCAGCTAAGCCAGGATGAATGCCGAAATGTTTTTTATTCACATACAAGCCAGCGACTGAACCAGGACCACCGTTGAGATACTTATAGTTACACCATATAGCAAAATCAACATCCCACTCACTGAAGTAATGCGGAATTGCCCCAATGGAATGACAAGCATCAAAGCCAATGCAAATGCCTCTCGCGTGTGCTTCGGCAGTTAAGCGTTTTATATCTAGTAGCTGACCACTTCTGTAAAGGACAGTTGGCAGCATTATGAGCGCTATGTCATCTGTCATCGCTGCGATAATGTCCTCTTCTAAAATTAGCTTGCCATCACGACTTTTCACACGTACTAAATGCTCATCTGGATCATAGCCTTTTAACTTTATTTGACTCTGTAGCGCATAAATATCTGATGGGAATGTTAATTCATCCGCTAAAATTTTTGTACGTCGCCCTTCTGGTTTATAAAATGTTGCGACAGTTTGATGAATATTGGAAGTCGTAGAACCAGCAATAATGACTTCGTTTTTCTCTGCTCCGATTAACGGGGCACACATTTCACCGAGCTTCTCTGAAATGAAAAACCATGGATACTTACCACTTGTCCACCCTTTAATCCCGTATGCTTTCCACGACTCCATTAATTCATGGACATTTCCCTCGGCTCTTTTGGACATTAAGCCTAAGGAATTGCCATCCATGTAAATAACACCTGATTGTAAATAAAATTCATCGCGATATGATCGAAATGAATCATGCGCATCAAATTGTTTTGCATGCTCTTTGTTGTAAACGCTTTCTCTAGTTCCCAAAATTTTTTCCCCCATTTTTTAAATTTTCTGAATATGTTCATAGTCTAAAATAAAGTTGACATAGTGTCAATATTATTTTTACCAAATTTTTTCAACGTCATTTGTAAAAATATTTCAAATGGGCTATGATTAAATGAAATAAATCATTGGATTATCAAGCAATAGCACGCTTATTATAAATAAAAACAAGTCATATATAGGAGGTCATTTAATGAGTGAAGAAACGAAGCAAATCGACGGCAGAAATATGCGCTCCATCGCAACGAAACAAAAATTATTGGATGCCGCGCGTGACTTATTCTACGAATTTGGCTTTAAAAAAACGACTATTACTCAAATTATTAAGAGAGCAGAAACTGGTTATGGCACGGCTTATGTACACTTCAAAGGAAAAGACGAGATTTTAATCGCACTCATGGAAACAGTCATGCAAGAATTTCTTGATATGGCCCACACCCCTTTCTTACCTACTAGCAAAGAAGAAGCAAAAGAGCTTGTCCTAAATCAAGTCACTGCTTTTTTAACGATGGCAAAATCCAATAAAGATATTATGAAAGTATTCGCAGAAGCTATTAGCCTTTCCCCGGCCGTGAATGAAAAGTGGGACGACATACGAAAAACGAACATTCATTTTATTATCCGCGATATTACATATGCACAGAGTCAAGGCTTAGTTCGGTCAGATTTAAAAATCGATATCGTCGCACGCTCATGGTTTTTAATCAATGAAAACCACCAATGGGACCTCGTGCGTGATGATACGTCCGCGTCTATTGAAGATATCGCTTGGACAATTACAACAATGTATATCGATGGGTTATACAAATAAAAAACCAGATCAAGAACTGACCTAGTCATTTGAGACACATAGAAAACACCCCCATTAGGCTGCTTACTTCCCAAATTCTTGGGTAGTTAAGTAGCCTAATTTTTCTTGTATTTGTTCTTCATTCTATTCTCTCTAAGATTACTTTTCGTTCAACTCCTTTGCGATTTAACTTCTGTAGACTTTCGCCATAGAAAAACACCTCCCAAATGATTTACATATAGCAAGCCACTTAAGAGGTGTTTTATATTGTCTAATGATTAGGTTAGTCCATAGGAGATTCATCTTAATCTGTTTTTGAGATTTAATTTTAGCGTATAGGTAGGATAGAAGACTCAAATTTTAGAAAGTCTAAATATTAAGAAAATACAAGTTGACATCATGTCATATATAATTGTAGTATTTATTTAGTTCCGGAACAACTAAATTTCACAATGTTTCAGCTTCAAAATTTGTCACCTATACAATCTACATGTCTTTAGTAAAATGCTTTTACGCTTTAAAAAATTCATAGATTTCTAGGGGGATTGCGTTGATGAAAAAAATGAAGTTACAACCTTTTCTGAGTAGTTTAGCGTTTACCTTTCTTATGATGGGCATTATTTTCTTCTTGTCTTTAGGCACTGTCTTAGCGAACGATGAAGCGAAAAAAGAAGAAAAGCAGGAAGCACCGCGCACAGGTCTGAATAAATTTGCACCTGATGCACCGCTACCAAAGGAAAATGAAGGCACAACAAAGCTTTTACCAGGTGAACCAAAAGAGCCCGCGCCTGGCAGCTGGGGCTATAATGCGAAGACTGGGATTTTCACTCACCCAGCCGCAACACCGGATAATGAAGGTCCACAACCATTTGAAGGGAGTTTGCCTTATCTAGATCAAAATCAATATACAAAAAATATGAATGTAGAAGCATTCTATCCATACGTTATTGGTTGGGGGCATAGCTGGCAAGCTACATTCGATTTAGACGGTCGTCGCTATTTATACGATCTTGAAACAGATATGTACAATGTATTCGATATTACAGATCCTAAAAATGCCAAGCGTATCGCCAATAAATTAATTGACACAGATAAGGGAGACAAACGCTTCGGTCCAATGACAGTAAAATACAATAAAAAGTTGGACAAAACAATTGCCGTTCAATGTTACGAAGTACCTCGTTATGGTGTTTTATCGAATAAGTATGAATACCCTGAGCAAGTAAAGGCTATTAAAAACAAAGAAATGCTGCGTGGATTCCGCATTTTCGAAGTTACAAGCCCATTATTTTCAGAATGGAATGTGCTATCTGAAACACCTTTAGATGCGAATGCCAATGCAAGTGACCCTGTACAACAAGGCTCTGGTTGTCAAGACGTACCTGTCTATGATGGTGGCGATTATTTATTTGTTGCAGGTGCACCTGATGATTCCTTCGCCAATACAGAGTATAAAAGTTATTTATACTCAGGCGCACAAATGGCCTTTGATATTTCAGACCCATCTAATCCGAAACGTCTTTCAACTTGGTGGGTGCCAGGTCAACGTGTAGGAGAAGAAGAAGACTATAACAAAAACCCCCGCGCTGGCAACAAAACGACATGGATGGGCGCTCGTATGCCACTATTCATTCCGACACCTGTAGAAAAGGGTGGTAAGTACGGCTATGCAGCAATGGGTGGCTTTGGGTTTTATATTGTCGATATATCTGATCCGGCAAATATGAAAACGGTTTCACATCTTGAGATGCCAATGAGTGTGAGCGGTACTGAAGGGGATAATATTGACGTTTCCAAAGTCGAAAGCACAGGCATTGTTTACTATAGCGGCTATCCACTTAGCGAAGATTGCCATGAGCCTTATAAGGAAATTTACGCAATCGACGTCAACGATCCGCTTAAGCCTAAAATCATTAGTACATTAAAACGTCCGACACCACCAGAATCAGCACCATTCACAGACTTTTGCCAACGTCGCGGCAGCTTTGGACCGAAGCGTAGTGGCTATGCAACCATTAATCCAGGTGTGCCGAGCGACCAATATATCCCTTACGCCTTCTACAACGCGGGTGTCCAAATTTTTGACGTAACCAACCCAACAGAATCAACAATCGAAGCATACTTTGTGCCGAAGATGTCTGGAGAAATTCCAAATGAAGATGGTACAACTACGACAAGCGATCATTCTAATCCCGTACACGGCATTTTCGTCGAATGGGACCGAAATTTAATTTGGGCATTTTCAAACCATGGTATGTATGTCCTATCAACACCTTTACTCGGTGACCCGGTCATCGGTTTACCGAAGCCCGTAGAAGAGATAAAAACAAATACAAAAAGTAAAAAGTAAATTTTAAAAACCGAACGACTATTGAAAAGTCGTTCGGATTTTTTAGTTTTTGTCACTTATCCATAGATTACATAGACGTTATTGCTTTATTTGTTGATGCTTCAAATGTAAAAATATGAAACGTCAAATATTTTATTGCTTTGCTGGAACAAACCCGTTTTCCACTGCCTCTTCCTCCGTACAGAACATTTCTTCTGCTACTGTATTGTCATAATCACGTTGACCAGGCATGTGGTATATTTTATTTCCTTTCGCATTAATATTTCCTTTAATGACACAACTATTATTCGCCTTCGTCGATTCGCCATTATTTGTTGCAGCATCATCTTGCTGATCTTTTGTTGCTGCATAATAGGCTTCTTTATCAAAACCGCGATTTGTTACATAGTCCTCCACAGACCAGATCCCAATGGCTGACTGTTGGGCGGTTTTTTGAATGGATTTAAACCAATCGACATGCTTCGTATTTGGAGCATATATATAAGCCACACGTGCCAAGCCATTTTTCAATAACTGTTCTTGAACACTAATGCCATCTTTCGTATAAATATAGGCTAGTAATCTTTTATATTTATCTCGATAGGATACATCGAATTCTAAATAAACCGTATCTTGACCAGCTAATAACTGCTTTGTAAATTCTTTCGCCTCAGGTCCGTACGGTTGCACGCCTAATGTTTCATGATTTGTTTCAGGCGTATCCACAAGTAAAAAACGAACTTTTTCAGAGCTGCCATTATATTTAATTCTTATCGTATCGCCGTCAATAACACTTTCGAGCTCAAATTCTTCAAATTTACTGACATCATGCTTTTCAGCAGTATCCTTTGTTGCAGTGACAATCTCCTGTATATCTTCAGTTTTTATACTATCGGTGCTCGATTCTTCTTCCGTACATCCACTCATAAGCACTGTTAAGAAGAACAATGCAAAAAATAACTTTTTCAAATCTATATCCTACTTTCTTCTATTTTCCCCATAACAAAAATCCTCAGTTCGATCACAAACTGAAGATGGCCAAATTTATCTAAATATTAAATACAACACAACTGCAAATATAATCGTTCCGCTAGTAATTAACGTCTTAATATCTTTGTCACTCATTTTTAGTACCTCTCTTCTTACCTTCATTATATATTTACTACTATTATCAATAAAGTCGTCGAATAGCACAATGATTTTGATTTGTTTTCTTCTGCTAAATTTGTTAAGGAAACTAACAGTAATACTTCTTTGCTCTCCTTCAGTCGACCGATTTCCCCAGTGCTTTCTAATGCTAGACAATCGTAAGCTATACCCTAACAAAAATCAACTTCCTATGCAAAAAAAAGACTGTAGATAAACTCGGTAATATTCGAGTTTATCTACAGTCTAGGCCTGCTCACAATAATGGAGAGGACCATGGCATTGTTGTGCTATTAAATATTAAATTTCATTATGTGGTTTTGGTTTTGGACCAAGTTCTTCTGGTTCAATATCTGCAAATGTTTCGCCTTCTTCTTCTAAATCGCGCATGCGGTGTGCGATACGCGACGCCGCTGAGGCTGCGATACTGCCAACTAAATCATCTAAAAATGTATTAACATGATGGCCAGGTTCTGTGTCGAGTTTTTTTATGATACCAATTTTTTGCTTATCTAAATGTCCAAATGTTGTAACAGCAATACTTCCATATGTAAACACAGAACCTAGTGCGATTGTTTCATCTACTCCGAATAAGCCTTCATCGGATTCAATAATTTGTTGAAGAGGTGATGATAAAAGCCCTTTTTCAGCTAATTCATCTAGCTCTATGCCTACTAATACTGCATGCTGGACTTCACGTTTACGTAATACCCGTTCAACCGAATGAATACAATGCTCTAAAGTTAAACCATCATTGTAGGATTTTTGCATTTCATAAACTATTTCAGCAATGTCCTCTAACTCTACACCACGACGAATGAGTGCAGCTTGAGCTGCTTTCGCCACTTCTTCTGAATGTACACGAATACTTTTATCATGCATAACGAACCCTCATTTCAGTTTAATTGCTAGCATAACGCTAACCCAACCTATTATACCTTTACTTTCGTAATATGGTACAATTTTGTTACAAACACATGAAGGAGTGTCATCATTGGATAAGGGAACTGTACAAGATTTAAAGTTTTTTAGTGAAGCGTTACAGGAGGAATTGGATCTATATATTTATATTCCTGCTAACTATTCTCCACTATACAAATATAACATTTTAATCGCTTCAGACGGTAAGGATTATTTCCAACTCGGAGGTATGACAAAACTAGCCGATGAACTTATCGATGACTATGAAATCGAGAATTTAATCATTGCATTTGTACCATATAAAAATATTCAAGATCGCCGAACTAAATATATTCCGAGCGGCGAGCAACATGAGGCGTATCTGCGCTTTTTAGCCCATGAACTTGTACCTTATTTAGATGCCGAGTATGCAACATATCAAATGGGCATGAGTCGTGCAGTTATTGGTGACTCTATGGCTGCAACCGCTTCCTTAATGGCTGCGTTAAAGTATCCAAGCATCTTTGGTAAAGTAATTTTACAATCACCTTATGTTGATGAAGATGTACTTAAAACTGTTGAACAATTTAAAGATCCAGGAGCCATTTCCATTTATCATATCGTTGGAAAAAATGAAGATAAGGTCGTGACAATGGATAAAACGATTAAAGATTTTTTAACGCCTAATCGCCAATTGCATAATCTTATGTTAAGCAAAGGCTTTTCTACATTTTATGAAGAGTTTGAGGGGAATCATACATGGAAATATTGGAAACCTGATTTAAGACGTGCATTAATTGAAAATTTCAATTAATGTTGGGCGATTCAAATTACGTATTTTGAATTTTCTGTTATACTTAAATAGAAAAATTGTTTATTTACGGGAGGTAATGGACTATGAAGTACGGAATTGTAGCTTTTCCATCAAAAAAATTGCAAGATTTAGCGAACACGTATCGCAAACGGTATGATCCTCATTATGCAAAGATTACACCGCATATGACGTTAAAAGACAGTTTTGATGCAACGGAAGAGGATATTCAAGCCATCGTGAAGCAATTGGATGACATCGCTTCCCAACATGCACCTTTAGAGATTCATGCATCACGCATTAGTTCGTTTTTCCCAACAACCAATGCAATTTATTTCCGCATTGAACCAACGGAACAATTACAGGCATTCCATCGTGTGCTCGAAGAAAAAATTCCTTTTGGGGATTCGAAGCATGTTTTCGTACCACATATTACAATTGGACAGAAAATGACTGACTCAGAGCATGATGATATTTTTGGACAGCTCCGCATGACGGGCGTTGATGAAAAGGATAGTATCGATCGCATTCATCTTTTATATCAATTGGAAGATGGGTCATGGACAACATATGAAACATTCCGATTGACTGGAGCTGAATAACTTTTGTTTAACGTGAAGATAGTGGAATCAGAGAAAGAACATGCTGATGCATTTGCTGTTCGTAAAAAAGTATTTGTCGAGGAACAAGGTGTTCCGCTGCATTTAGAATGTGATGCATATGATGCAACTGCAACACATTTCATTATGTATGAAGACAATGAACCTGCTGGTGCTGCTCGTCTCCGTACCATTGAAGATCATACCGCGAAAATTGAACGTGTATGTATTTTACAAAATCAGCGAGGCAAAAAATTAGGTGCTTTAATAATGAAGGAAATGGAAAACTATGCGGTTTCGATTGGCCTACAAAAATTAAAGCTTCATGCGCAAAGCCATGCAGTTCCTTTTTACGAAAAGCTAGGTTTTACGGTAACCTCTCCAGAATTTATGGATGCTGGCATACCGCATCGAGCAATGGAAAAAAATATTTAATAATAGGTGTTACGATATGCAGGAAGCATAGTCGTAACACCTTTTTTATGTTTTTGAAGATAGTTCTCTATTGCAAGCTTGTTATCACACCAAAATAGGTATGCATTAAACATTAGCACTTAGCCCTATTTCATCATTTTAGCAAGCTTTTCGAAATCTAGTGAAGCGCCATCTTGGATAATAGAGTTTACTATTTTATCTTCAAGCTCTTGTGTGATTTGTCTATTAGACACCTTGCCTACACGACGTACTATTTTTCTTACTTGTTTCTCATTGGTGAAATCAGCATGTTGAATTGCATTAGCTAATGCAAAGATTTCATCCATTGATACGCCTGTCTTTTGTTCAATCGAATTAAAAAACGAGCGATGCATGTTCCCCCTCCTATCAATTCCACCTCAACATGATTGTCTTTTGACAACTGTTGGAGGCTTTAACTTCATCAGTAAGCTATTTATAGACTTACAGAAAAAGCTAAAGCCTAATAATTTAAATTTCTAATAGCTAGAATATTAATTTACGAAAGTAGCGCCAACAATAATTAGAAGAATGAATAGGACAACAATTAAGACAAATGTTGAGCCATAGCCATAGTTGTTGTTATTACCTCCGCAATAATTATTGTTCCAACTATTCATACCATAAGGTTGTGCACACCAGCCCTGATATCCCATAAAAGCACCCCTCCCTTCTACAACCTATAATATGTAAAGTTGTAGAACAGAGAGGGGTATTCGTCTAGTCAATATTTCCTTTTGGTTTAAAAATTAATGCACCGATAAAGCCAAACACTATAGCAGCACTAATTCCAGAGCTTGTGACTTCAAACATGCCGGTTAACACGCCAACTAATCCATGTTTTTCTGCCTCTGCCATTGCGCCATGTGTTAAAGAGTTACCAAATGATGTAATCGGTACAGTAGCGCCTGCCCCTGCAAAATGGATGAGCGGTTCATACAAACCCATGCCATCTAAAATAGCACCAACAACAACTAACGTACTTAATGTATGGGCAGGTGTTAATTTACCAACATCCATTAATAATTGACCGATAACACAAAATAGACCTCCTACAATAAATGCAAATACAAATGTCATAACCATGCTGTTGCCTCATTTCATTGTAATTTCTATCGCATGTGCCGTACATGGAATCGTTTCTTTCTGTTGGAAAGAAAGTGGCGATAGCAGTGCGCCTGTCGCCACTAGAAGCACCCGTTTATATGACCCTGCTCGGATTTCTTGCATGACATAACTATAAAAAACAGCCGCTGAACAGCCTGCACCACTTGCTCCAGATTGAAATGCTTCATCCTGACCATAAAATTCGGCTCCAGCATCACGTAAAAACGTTAACTCCTCATTTTTTATGCCACTTTCAACAAACATGCCTTTCAGAAGTTTTAAGCCAAGTTGGCCTAAATCACCCGTTAAAATTAGATCATAATGATATAGTTCTTGCTTACGCTCCTCCAAATGAGACTTAATCGTTTGAAAGGCCGCAGGTGCCATGGCAGCTCCCATATGAAAAGGATCATCCATGCCATAATCAATCACCTTACCAATCGTTGCCGCTTCAATAGAAGGGGCATCTTCACGGTGCTTGCCAATAAGCGCATAGCCAGCAGCAGTGACCGTCCACTGTGCCGTTTGCGGTTTTTGTGCCCCATAATTGATTGGATAGCGAAATTGGCGCTCCACCGCATTATGTTGACTTGAGGCACCGGCAATCGAAAAATTGGCTGCGCCAAGCTCTGTTAAAAGGCTTGCCACGATAACCGCTGACACCGAGGTAGCACAAGCGGAAAACATGCCGATAAATGGGATGGCTAATTCTCTTGCAGCAAAATTTGTAGGTGTCATTTGATTGACTAAGTCGCCACCTAATAAAAAATCCACTTCTTTCGTAGTAATGCCACCTTTTTTCATAGCAATTTCACAAGCTTCTTCAATCATTTTGCGATGACCTTGTTCATTTGTATCCATTTGCCAACGTTCATCATCGTAGACCGTATCAAAATATTGCTTGAACGTACTCCGCTCTTCTAGTGGTCCTGCCACAACGCCGCCCGCTAACAACGATGGTTTTGATGGAAAAATAATTACCACGAAGCCACCCCTAACGTCACAAGAATATATTTAATAAGTGCTACAAAAAATGCAGATACTACGCCAAATAACACAACAGAGCCAGCCAATTTGAATAAGTTACCGCCAACACCCAGTACTAGACCTTCCGATTTATGTTCAATTGCTGCTGAAATTACAGCATTACCAAAACCTGTTACGGGCACTGCCGAACCAGCTCCTGCAAATTGACCAATTCGTTTATACAAACCAAAGCCTGTTAAAATCATGGCGAAAAAGACCATTGTAGCAACCGTTGGATTCCCAGCAGTTGCTTCTGTAAAGTTAAAGAAAACAATATAAAAAAGAGATACTGCCTGTCCGATTGTACAAATAAGACCTCCGACCAAAAATGCTTTAGCGGCATTTTTTAAGTAGGGTGGCTTCGGTGTTATATTTTGCTCTAACTGTTGATATTGCTCTTTTTCCATTATGTTTCCTCCTTTGCAAGCTTTTGTAGCTCTGTAATTTTATCGCTTAGCTTATTATCTTCAAGTTGATTCTTTTTTATTTTATTTGCTTCATAAAAAATTTTATAATCAGCTGATACGAAGACTTCTTTGTCAGGGTATTTTTCATCAAACTTTTTTTGCAGTTTTTCCTCTATTTTAGTCTTATTCCATTTTTTCAATGGTTTAATTTGCACAGCGACAAGCATTTTATCGTCATATTGAATAACCGTTGATTTTTCAACAGCTTTTTCTTCTTTTATTACCGCTTCCAACTCTGCTTCATTTTGTGGGGAACCATAGACAATAAATTTTTCTTTTTCTTTTTCTGTGCATCCAATCAGCAATGTTATACAAACTAATAGAGGCAACATCATTCTTAATAACCTCAATTGTTTACCCTCCTTTTCTTCACAGTTTCTCCACACAGAAAAAAACTATTCATTCGAATAAGTAAACGAAAGCCCGAGTCCATCTTTCAAAAGTACATATTGTAGAAGTAGTTAGAAGGAAAGGAGGTGACAATATGGGTTGTGGTAAACCAACAAATCCTATTGGACCTATCCATTCAGCAGGCTGCGTTTGTGACGTAGTGCGTGCTATTTTAGATATTCAAAATCAAGCGGTGCGCGATGAGTGTTCCCCATGTACAGCAAACTGTTTCTTAGAACCACTAGGCGGGATCGTTAGTCCTGCACGCTCAGCAGCAGATACACGTGTATTCATGTTAATTACTAAAGACGGTACACCATTTAAAGCATTCTTCAGCTCTCCATCAGCAGATCCATGTAAATGTACATCAGTATTTTTCCGTGTCGAAGATATGTTTGATGAATGCTGTGCTACTTTACGTGTTTTAGAACCTTTATGCACTTATGATTCTACTGAAAGCACAGTAGACTTATTAAGTCGTGACGGCTGTTGCGTCAACATGAAGAAAATTTGTAAAGTAGATGATTGGAACAGTACTGATAGCTGTATCACTGTGGATCTATCTTGTTTCTGCGCTGTACAATGTATCGCTGATGTTGACTTAGGGATTTGTAATTAAGTCTTTCTCCTTTGACACACTACACATAAAAAAAAGTGTACAGCATCCTCTGCTGTACACTTTTTTTATAACGTTGGCAATTGTCTTCCGCGCCATAATATTTCTTTAATATCCTCAAAGTAAATAATTTCTTGTGTATTCAATTCCTTAGACGTCAACAACAGAGAATCCATTTGCATATCGGAAGCAGTTCCACTTATTCTTCTGCCATCTTTTAAACTGATTAATAATGGCTGATATGCTTTTTGACGAAATGGTTTTTCTAAAAACTGCAACTGTTTAAAGATATATTCATCTACCTCTTGTTCAATTGGGATAGGTACCGTTTCTTCTATACTTTCCTCATCTTCTTCAAACTGATCCTTTACATAGACAGACGTACTTTCATCTAATTCAAGTTCATGTAGCATTTTAGAAATGTTTAAGAAATAAGTTGGTGATTTTATATATAGGCGTGGCTCTTTCTCCACAATTATCACTTCCCTTTTTTCCCTACAATATGCAAAAGTGAAGCAATTGGTTCTTAGCCTATTTGACTTAAAAACATTGTCGCTAGTCCTAAATAAATTAAAATACTCGTAATATCATTTAATGTCGTAATAAATGGCCCTGATGCTACAGCTGGATCAATTTTCATGCGATGCATCAATAATGGAATGAAAGAGCCAGCAAGTGTTGCCACTAAAATCGAACCGCAAATCGCTGCCCCTACAAGCATGCCTAAAATCAATTCATGTTTCCATATATAAACAATACCAATAACGATAATGCCACAGACAATACCAGTCAAAATTCCAGTTCCGGCTTCACGTAGTAATAGCTTCATCTTGCTATGTTCTTCAACATCGCCTGTAGCAATACCACGAATGGCAACCGCCAATGCTTGTGTTCCACTATTCCCCGACGTACCAGAAATCAGTGGAATAAAGACTGCTAATAATGCCACTTTATCTAACGTATCTTCAAACTGCCCCATTAAGTTTGCTGTTAACATGCCTAAAAATAATAAAACAACTAGCCATGGTAAACGTTTTTTTGCTGCTTGCCAAGGATTCGTATCAAATTTATCCATATCTGAAATACCCGCTAATTTAGAGTAATCTTCAGATGCTTCTTCATCGATGACATCGATAATATCATCGACTGTAATAATCCCTAACAGCTCACCTTTATCATCAATAACAGGGGTTGCCAAGAAATTATAATCTTTCATAATTTGCGCTACTTCCTCTTGGTCATCGCCAGCATGGACCATGACTACACGTTCATTCATAATTGCGCGAATAAGTGTATCTTCATCCGCAATAATTAAATCACGTAGAGAAATAACACCTGTTAGTCGATGGGCTTCATCCACAACAAATATATAGTAAATTGTTTCAGCATCCGGTGCTTCTTTACGTAAGATTGCCATTGCCGAACGCACTGTAGAGTTTTCAGGAATAGCGACATATTCAGTCGTCATAATCGAACCAGCTGTATATTCATCATAGCTTAAAAGCTCATTAATCTCGCCAGCCGTTTCTTCATCCATCATGCCTAAATAGCTTTCTCGTTGCTTTGTATCCAGCTCATTTAAGACGTCTGCAGCATCATCGGCGTACATATGGGACAACATTTCCGCACCATATGCCGGGTCCATCTCAGCTAAATAGGCTTTATATTCATCATCATCTATTTCAATTGCCTCAAAAATATCTGCCATTTCCGTCGGAGACAAGTACGAATAGATGATCTTCCTTATATCAGGTTCCACCTTTTCATAAAACGTTGCCTGATCATATGGATGAAGTTCTAAAAACTCATCACGGAATGCGCTAATATCATTGCTTTCGAGCATTCCACGTAAATGTGCTTCGTCGAATTGCACATCATCCTTTTCATTTCTTTCCTCTATCATGCTTGTCCCCTCCTTCCGAGCGTTGAAATTACTTTACGTCCATTTGACGTAAATCTACCTTTTATATAATAGTGTGCATGTACTGTTTGTGCAAACTCTTTTTTTCAGTCCATGCAACTTTCTACTTAACTATACCCTACTATTGCTTATTTTGCCGTTAACATGCTAGTAAGATCATTTTTTTTTAATAAAAATGATAAGGAGATGCCCGATTTTAGCGAACACCTCCTCAATTATTTAATATTTGCTGCATATCGTCCTTTAACGAACTAGTAAAATACATGATGTCTTTTGTCAGTGGATGTTGTAAAGACAGCGATACGCAATGGAGTGCTTGGCGATTAATATGTTTGCGACTCCCTCCATATAAATCATCACCTATTAGTGGATGTCCTACATAGCTCATATGCACACGAATCTGATGTGTTCGTCCTGTATGCAACTTTAAGCGAATATGCGTCATCGGCTCCCCTTCAACAGCAAAACGCTTTAATACCGTTACGTCCGTATGTGCATATTGGCCATCCTCCCGCACTTCCCGCTCAATAATGCTGGAATCTTTTCTTCCAATGGGTGCGATGATCGACTGCCAATCCTCCGCTAAATGCCCATGTACGATTGCTTCATATTCACGTGATACGTTACCGAGACGTTGGGCTAGACCCATTAAATGATGAATATGCGCATGCTTTGCAATGCATAACAAGCCGGATGTGTCACGATCAAGTCTCGTCACAACATGAACGGTAGAAGCTAAACCTTGTTGTTCAAAGTAGCCACAAACATCATTGGCAATACTTTTCGTTGGATGCTCACGAGATGGAATTGTACTTTGATGTGCTGGTTTATCAAGCACTAATAAAGCCTCGTCCTCGTAAATAACGGAAAGCTTACCATATTCAATTGTGAGGCCTTCACTTTTCTCCTCTGGTGGAAACTTTACTTCTACTTGATCTCCTATATGAAGGGGGTAGCGTACATTTTGTTCAAGTCCATTGACCGTCAGCAAGCCCCCCTCAAACTTAATAGCTGTTAAGGCACGTTTAGAGATTTGCCATTGTGCTAATGCTTCTCGTAACAATTGGCCATCCTTGTCAGCTAAAAACTTCAATGTAAAACGTGTGTCCATATTATTCATTTGCCACGAATGACTCATGCACACGTTCCCAAAACGGAAAAGGTCTAAAGCGTGCAAAGCGAACTCTTTCATTGGCTACATTAAAAGCGATAGATTTTACATCGCCTTGCGTCACTTGAATATGATCTACTGTCATATTGAAGTTTTGATCATTAACTGGACGTAAAACACAGTGATGATGTGCTGGTAAAATTAACGGTGAACCAACCGTACGGAAGACGCGATTATTAATCGATGCAATTTCAGTAATCTGAAGTGCCGCTAATGTTGGATGAATAATCGCCCCTCCTAATGCTTTGTTGTAGGCTGTGCTGCCCGAAGGTGTCGAAACACAAAGCCCGTCACCACGGAAACGTTCAAACTGATTGCCATTTAACTCTACATCCATTACGAGGGTAACATCAGGCGATTTCACAGTCGTTTCGTTTAACGCCAAATAAGTGTTAGATTCTGCATTATGATGCTCTACTTTCACTTCTAGCAATGGATACTCCACAACATTAAAATCTTTCTTGGCAATAGATAACACCAATTTCTCTAATTCCGAAGGCTTCCAATCCGCGTAAAACCCTAAATGACCTGTGTGAATACCGACAAATGCCACTTGATCTAGCAAATGTGAGTAGCGATGAAAAGCATGTAATAGCGTGCCGTCACCACCGATGGACACGACAATTTCAGGTGTTTCTTCATCATAAGTTAAACCAAAATCTTGCAAATATGTTTTTGCTAGCTCCATTAATTCATTTGATTGTGCATCTCTACGTGATTGAATGGAAAACTTCATTGTGAGTCACGCTCCTTCTCTGATAGTAAACTAGGATTCGATGCCTCTTTATACTCACTAAAATAGGCCTGCGCTTCTTGAATTTCACTACGGATGGACGACATCTCTTCATCTAACCGGAATGCTGCCTCTGCGGCACTTTGCAGACGATTTTTTATTTCCTCTGGAAACATGCCCTTATATTTATAATTTAGTGAATGTTCTATTGATGCCCAAAAATTCATAGCTAATGTACGAATTTGAATCTCTGCTAGCACTACCTTTTTTCCTTGAATGGTTTCAACGGGGTATTCTACAATCATATGATAAGAACGGTAACCGCTTGGTTTATTATGCGTAATATAATCGCGTTCTTCTACTACGCGCATATCTTTACGCTGTCGAATGAGCTCTGTCACCGTCGAAATATCATCTACAAATTGGCACATAATACGAACACCTGCAATATCGCCAAGTTCATCGCCAAGTTGCTTTGAAGGTTCAAAGGCTAGTCCTTTTTCTAATGTTTTATCGTAAATGCTTGCCAGTGGCTTTACACGTCCTGTTACAAATTCAATTGGTGAATTTGCATTGACAATGCCAAACTGAGAACGCATCCCTTTTAATTTTATTTTTAACTCATCTACTGCTTGTTTATAAGGACTTAAAAAAATCTCCCATTGTCCCATCGCTAAAACCTCCCGACATTCGGTATCGAACAAAAGCAACACCGTCTGTTCGTTTTGTCTTTTTATTCAGCGAGAACTGCCTTGAAGTGTTGTTCCACTGCTTGAACAAATTCTGCTCCATAATTGTAATTTCCTTCAATATTATACACGAGCATTTCCAATTCTTCGTAAAAATTTGTAAGTTCGACTACTTCCTCGTTTATTTTTAACATTGGGTTTTGTTTAGCTTGTAAAATATGTACAAGATGTTCCCAACTAGTCACTGGAAAACGCAAGTAATGGTAGTCCTCTCCTGCATCAAGTAAATAAATAAAAGCAAAATCATCCGAGTCTGCAATTAATTGCGCAGCAGGTTTTAACTGTAAATTTTTATTATTGTCGTTTAAACTAAAATGAAGTTGCTGGTTTTCAAAATAAAATGAATCGATTGTATATATTTTACGCACACGTGGGTCCCCTTTTCGTCGTTCTCTTCCTCTTATTTTATCATATGGGGTAAATAGTTGCAGTTGTATTTACAAAACAACGAGCAATCATCGGCTAAAAAATCCATCATGCTTCACAGTCATTCCATCCAGTTTTTATCAACCCTGTTTGAAATGGCCCATTGAAACCAAGCCCATACTTAACATGCATCCTCGCTCAAAAAAAGCGCAGGAACTACTGTGACAAAAAAAACAATACTCCAAAGGGTGATCATACATGGCACAACAGCTTGAAATAGAATTTAAAAATGTTTTAACAAAATCACAATATGAGCAACTGCTCCATGATTTTAAAATCCAAGAAAATGCTATTCATCGTCAAATAAATCATTATTTCGATACACCAACGAATGCTATTCGAAAATTACAAAGTGGACTACGTATCCGTATAATAGACAACTATTATGAATGTACGTTAAAAGAAAAGTCCTCCAAGCATGCCCATTTAGAGACGACTGATGAATTGACTGCCGAACAGGCTGAAAAAATGCTTGCAGGACAAGGCTTTTATGCACCAGAAGTGGCAAAAAGACTCGCGCTACACCATATTCCATTAGAGCAGCTGGCAGTGTTCGGTTCCTTAACAACAGATCGTGTCGAAATTCCTTATAAAGAGGGACTTCTCGTATTTGATCATTCTTTCTATTTGCAGTGTGACGATTATGAGGTAGAATATGAATCAAAAGATGAAATAAAAGGAAATGCAATCTTCGACGAATTTCTACAGCAATATGGTATTAAAAAACAAATTGCTGAAAAAAAAATCGCCCGTTTTATGAAGGCACTCCAAACATCAAAACAACAATAATTATAGCTATAACAGTACAAATCGAAAGGGTGACCAGCTAATTGGATATCCAATCTATGAGAACAATGCTTGAAATTCAAGCATTACAATCGCTCGGCTCTACAGACAATACTTCAGCTAATTCTTTCACAAATAGCAATTCTCTTTTTTCAGATATGATTGACGAAATGCTAAGTGATGCGACAACAACGAACAATGCAAAATTATCTAGCCTACTTGGCATGTCTTCTTCAAGCTCATCCAACATCATGGATCAGCTTAGTAGCTTAACAGGTATGTCTGCTGGAACAACAAATAGTTCGCTCCAATCATTGCTCTATAACGGAACGAATTCTGTGTATATACCAGCTTCTATCCAAGCTGCGTTAGCAAAAATGCAATCCAGCACTCGCCTTGATTCCTATGTATCAGATGATGTGATTGGTTCAACTGCCTATGCAAATTCTCTTGCTGGAGCTAACAAATACGCTGATATCATTGAAAAGGCTGCAGCTACCTATAATGTTCCGGCTAAGCTTATCGCATCCGTTATAAAACAGGAATCCAACTTTAATGCGTTAGCGGTCAGTCATGCAGGTGCACAAGGCTTAATGCAATTAATGCCGAAAACGGCTCAATTTTTAGGTGTTACAAATACCTTTGATCCAGAACAAAACATTATGGCCGGAGCTAAATATTTACGTCAAATGCTCGATAAATTCGATAATGATCCAACACTTGCGCTCGCAGCTTACAATGCTGGTGCTTCTCGTGTAACAAAATATAATGGTATTCCGCCATTTAAAGAAACGCAGAATTATGTCAAAAAAGTGATGAATTACTACACTGCATAAATCGCATAAAGCCTGTAATTACAGTCTTTTTCAACAAATTTCACCCTCGTTGGTGAAATTTGTGTTTTTCTAGCGAAAACTTTCCAAAGAGCTCTTTATTTGTGTAAACGAATGGACGTTGATAGAATGAAGGTAGTCACAAGTTATTCACATTTTTCTATTCAACAAAGTATTAGCGAATTTGTACATCAACATATTGATTTGTACTTTACAATATACTTCCTATAAAGAATAAAGGAGCAATTACTTATGAGTCGAAAATACACTGTTCCTTATGAGGAGCTAGGAGCTGAAAAACTTTCTGAACTCATACATGCGTTCTATAAAAGAGTTGCACAGCACCCTGATCTCATACCAATCTTTCCGAAAGATTTGACCGAGACAGCCCGTAAACAAATTCAATTTCAAACACAATATTTAGGTGGCCCCAATCTTTTTACAGAAGAGCATGGGCATCCAATGATGCGTGCGCGCCATATGAATTTCCCCATCACACCTGATCGTGCCCAAGCGTGGCTTGAATGTATGGCCGAAGCAATGGATGAGGTTGGTTTAGAAGGGAAGTTCCGTGAAACGTATTACCAACGTTTAGTATTAACAGCTCATCACATGATTAATACACCTAATGACGATGAGGGGGAATTATTACGTGAATAATATTCAAATGTTGCAAGAACCAACACCAACGATTTCTACTGCTAATAAGCCAATTGAATTGTATATTTTCGTAGATCCACTTTGTCCTGAAGCTTTTAGTATGCAAGCCATCATTCGTAAACTACAACTAGAGTACAATCATTATTTTTCATGGCGCTTTGTCTTAAGTACAGAACTTTCTTCGCTGAATTGTTTGAGCAAACGCATGAAAGGTTGCGAATCAGGTATTGAACTGGATATTAATCATCCTGTGTTACCCTCTATCGCCATCAAAGCAGCGGAATTACAGGGTAAACGCGCAGGTGCTCGTTATTTGTCGAAATTACAAGAGTATGTTGTACTGAACTACCAAGATGTTAATTCCTATGCCACACTGTTAAAAATTGCAGAGGAAGTTCAGTTAGATATGAATGAATTTGTGGTAGATTTCGGTTCAAAAGAAGCTGCACGCGCCTTCCAATGTGACTTATATATTAAACGCGAAATGGAAGTCGATGAAGTTCCTAGTATCGTATTTTTCAATGAGTGCATTGAGGATGAAGGGCTAAAAGTAAGTGGTAGCTATGCCTATGAAGTTTATGAACATATTTTACAAGAGATGATAAACGAGCAGTTGATTCGTCAACCGCTACCATCTATTGAGGAATTGTTTTCAAGGTACCATACACTATCCACAAACGATATAGCCTTTATTTATTCATTAACAGAACAAGCAGCAGAACGCGAATTAAAAAAACGTATGCTACAACAAAAGATAGAACGTATTCAAACAGACTACGCTACACTATGGCGTAATAAATAATGCAATTATACTTTTATTCCTAGAGGATAGGACTCCATCATTTTTATGACAGAGTCTCTATCCTTTTTTATTTTTATAAAATAGTTTTTTAGTTTATAGATTCCATTATGCTTCGGTGCAAGAACATCAATTTTTTTCATCTCTACGCCAAAGCATTTTGCCAAATGGATAACATGCAACAGGACTTTTTACTAGCATTAGCAAATAGTACGTTCTTGCCTATATTTCCGTGTACAGTTGGTATTTACCCTCGTTTTCGGAAACATAAAACTTCTTTAAAGTAGTTTGAACGGCTTTCCTGTTGCTTGATGAAGCTATAAGTCAAAAAACATTATGAATTGCCGCTTGGTTATATCAATAGTCTCAGCAATTATGTAATACTCCTTTTATAAGTATAGTAAAAGAGACTCTGAACAATAAAACTACTAAAGACATACAAAAAACACAATGCTAGCATGAAAGCACTAAAACAAAAGAGACGCTTCTATCCTCGACAGATAGAAACGCCTCTTTTTCACAAAGGGGATGGGAGAAATGTTCACGTTCAAACAAAGGGGTGTATGTTTGTTTTGTGATTTATTTCACAAGATTCACTTTATCATGGAATAATAAAATTAGCAATGTATCCTGCTTTAGATTCACAAATTTGTCATATAGAAAGCGATTACAGACAGTATTTTTCCAAGATACCTACTTTTTATCCCGTAAAAATCTAAAAAAAACATTATTAATTTAATTTTAGATTGCTTATTGCTCATTAAAATGAGGCTTGACCAAAAGAGAAAAAGTGTTAGATTGACTGCAATCAATCTAACACTTTTTCTGTTATGTCGTTGATGTCCGCTATGGCGGCGCTTTCCGCGGGCACACACGTAAGCCGCAACCCTCGCTACCGCGCGGGCTTGTTGCGTCTTACGCTGTGTGCGTTCCCGCAGGAGTCGCCGCCTCCGCTACCATCAACTAGCGTTTGCTTCTATTTTTTATTTTTCTGCACAAGAATGAACAGCTAGGGTTCATTTTTTATAGGGGACATCCATCATCAGTTAAACTCTTTTTGCTATGACGTTGATATCCACTATGGCGGCGCTTTCCGCTCAGCACAGTAAGCGGCAACCCTCGCTAACGCGCGGGCTTGTTGCGTCTTACGCTGTGTGCGTTCCCGCAGGAGTCGCCGCCTCCGCTACCATCAACTAGTGTAGTTTTCTATATTTCCCCTTCTACAAAAGAAAAAGTAGTTCCATTAAGGGCAAAAATTTTAACCGAACACCGTTAAAAATTAATTATTCAACAATAATTCTTCCAGCTCATTTAGGCGTTGTTCGAATACTTTACATGCATCATCAATTGGTTGTGCTACATTCATATCTACACCTGCAGCTTTTAGTACTTCAATTGGGAAATCAGAGCATCCAGCTTTTAAGAAGTTATTAATATAACGCTCTACAGCAGGTGCACCTTCCTCTAAAATTTGCTTACTTAATGCTGTAGCGGCAGATTTGCCAGTAGCGTATTGATACACATAGTAATTGTAATAGAAGTGTGGAATACGTGCCCATTCTAGACCAATTTCCTCATCAACGACCATATCCTCACCGAAATATTGCTTGTTTAAGTTATAATACACTTCCGTTAAACGTTCTGCAGTTAATGATTCTCCGTTTTTATCCATTTGGTGAATTAAATGTTCAAATTCAGCAAACATCGTTTGACGGAATACTGTACTACGGAAACCATCTAACCAATGGTTTAATAAATAGATTTTCTGTTGTGGATCTTCTATTGTTTTCAGTAAATAATCATTTAACAATTCTTCATTGCATGTAGAAGCTACTTCAGCTACGAAAATGGAATAATCTCCGTAAACAAAAGGTTGATTGTTACGCGTATAATAACTGTGGACACTATGGCCAAATTCATGCGCTAATGTAAATAAATTATCTACATTGTCCTGCCAGTTCATTAAAATATATGGATTTGTACCATACGCGCCTGAAGAATAGGCACCACTACGTTTTCCTTTATTCTCCTTAACGTCAACCCAACGATTATCAAAACCACTTTGTACAATATCCTGATATTCTTTACCGAGTGGGGCTAACGCCTTCACTAAAATATCTTTCGCTTCCTCATAAGGCACTTTCATATCTACTTCTTTCACGAGTGGTGTAAATAAATCCCACATATGCAATTCATCCACGCCTAATAACTTTTTACGTAAAGCTATATAGCGTTGCATCGTTGGTAAATGTTTATGAATTGTCTCCACTAATTGATCGTATACACTTTCTGGGATAAAGTTATTAGACATCGCCGCATGACGGGCTGAGTCATAATTTCGGATACGAGCACTTACATTATGATTTTTCACATTACCTGTCAATGTTGTAGCAAAAGTATTTTTGAAATTGCCATACGTTTCATACATTGCCTTAAAGGCTGCTTCACGCACTGAGCGATCTTTACTTTCTAAAAACTTTATATAATTACCATGTGTAAGCTGTACTTCTTCCCCATCCTCATTTTGCACTGTTGGGAAAACTAAATCTGCATTATTCAACATGCTAAACGTATTGGAAGCTGTACCTGTAACCTCAGCCATCTGTGCAAGTAGCGCTTCTTGTTCAGCCGGTAACACATGTGGACGCGTCATTGAAATTTCTTTTAATGATTGTTTATATAATTGTAAATCTTGATTTTCCGCTAAATAGCTTTCGATTGTTTCTTCACTTAAAGATAAAATTTCAGGTGTTAAAAATGATAATGCAGCTGAAATATTTGTCGCTAAAGTTTGAATTCGGCTATTCATATCTTGATAAAAATTATTCGTTGTATCTTGATCATAACGCATATGAGCATACGTATACAGTTTCATTGTGCGCTGATATATTTCATCGTAATACGTTAATACAGCTAATAAGGCATCTGCACCATTCTTTAAAGTACCTACATAGCTAGATGCTTTTTGGGCAAGTTCTGCGACTTTCTTAAATTCATCTTCCCATAGTGCATCTGTTGCAAAAATATCTTCTAATCGCCAAGTTAACTCTGCCGGTATTTCGTTTCTCAGTAAAACTCGATTGCTGTTACTAGCCATGAGTCAGCCCCCTTTTTAAATAACTTTCCTTTACTCTCATATTTTCTCAATATATTGCGACAATTGCAAATAATACCCTAGGCTTTTGTAGAAATACTGCCGTTGATTTTCGCCAGCACTATAAGCCGCAATTTTTACTGAAGTAGGGTTGTTAGGATATTGTCTGTCACCCTTTTTTCTACCATCACCTATTATACAAATGCCTATATATTTCATCACGTATCCACATACAGTGATTGTGATGCTGAAAACTATGACCTAACAGTTTTCCATAGTTTTTAACTGCTTGCACTCTTAAATTTGTAGCATCTAAATTGAGCAACGTTAAAAACAACTGAATATCCCCCTTCTCCAATTCGCATGGTCGCAACTGTAATTGCCTGCAATAATGTAATAATATTGCTTGCCACTCCACTGAAAAAATTGGTATAGCTTTTGCATTTCGCACAGGTATGCCGATAAAATTCGGCAATGCATGCAGTGACAAGTTGAGCTCATAACAGCTTCGTAGAAACAGATCTTGTACCCCTTTTTTACTGTGCATTAGTCGTTGATAAACATACTGTTGACACAACTTTTTATAAATGTGCCAGTAAGTATTAAATGCTTCTCGCGTAATCAAGCGAGGTTGAAAAAAAGGCATTTGCTGTTGTTCGAGTGGTATAGTGAGTACTTTCGCTATAAAAGTATGCCCGTGAACAGGAAGAAGATTCGTCCAATAATTAAATCTTGCTGCTTGTGCATCATATGTCATTAAATATGGCACCTTATTAGATGGTTCGGTTATCGCATTTTGAAGGATAGGTGAAATGCGAATCTTTTGAATAGCATTGGATGTATAGTTGTTGCGCGGTGTTTGAAAAAGCCATAAAGCTTGAATATTATTTCTCTTATAACCTTCCGTCCGCGCATGCCAGTTTTCATTCGTTATCGGACTACATTGGAATTCAATCGCTAACGGATAATGGTCCGTTTGTAGTAATAGATCCGGCCGTTGAGACAACTTCGTTAAAAATGGCTCCAGCTCTACTGTATGCCCACGTGTTTTTAACCATTCGAATAATTGAATTTTTCCTTGCAAATGGAGCTTTGATTCACCTTCTGCAAATCGTCGATCACAAGACTGGTTAGCAATATGAGCAAAATGCGGGATTATCAGTTTACCAATTTTTAATTGCACAGGCTGCTGACATTGTGGGCAAAAAAATTGTTGTTGTTGGCGATATTGCTGTAACGCTTCTCTTGAATGTTGGTATGAGATAACTAATTGTTGTTGCTCCGTGTAAGCAATAAGCAAGACAATCCTTCTCCTTTTTGCCTTATTGTAAAAGGCCTTGTGTCTTACGCCAACTAACAATGCGCTTTTCTTTGAAATTTGATTTTTCGTCGCTTTTTATTACACTTCCATAAAAAAAAGACTGTAGGCACACTCAAAAGTTTTGAGTGTTTCTACAGTCTGAAAGCCCCTAAAAATAAGAAGAAGCTTGAAGTTGTTAGCTAAAATATTTTCGAACCGTTTCGAAGCAATCATATTCCATAATTTTTTCACCATATTCTTCAAGCCGATGAATTGTGAAATTGGAAGGGCTTAAAAACTCTTTAATGACCGCGTTTTTGTCATGGCGATTTAAATCATCATCTGCGTTCGCAAAGTCTACTACTAGATAGTAACAACCTTCATATTTGAATAATGAGGAATCCACTAAGTCGTCCGTCATCCGTTTTGCAACGGGGATTAACTCATCAATATCTTTAAATTTATAAACATAAATGTCTGTATCCATAAATAACTCTGATTCATCCATGTCACCAAATTGAGTTAATTGACTAAGAAGATCCTCACCAACTTCGTCGAATGGGGCAAACATACTTTTTTGTTCATCAAAATGCGAATGACCATCTAATGTTTCACCGTCTTTTAAAATATGTGCACGTGTGACAATGATTTCTAAGCCTACTTCTGACGCATTGATATGAATCCAAATCGGACCTTCTACATCAAAATAATCTTCAGTATTCACTTCATCAATCATATCCCAAAAAAGTTGTTCACCCTTTGCTCGGTTGTACCAAATTTCTTCACGACTATAGCCGCGATCCTCTATATCATTGTACGTAATAAAGAGCTTGAGTGTATTTTCATTTACACGTTCGATGTCCACTAGACCTCATCTCCCTTCACTGTCATTTGTCGAAAAACAGTATTATTTCATTAGTATGCTTTGATTCATTGTTTTTAACCTTCATACTCCTTTGTTTTTCAACCTTTGACCACACTACAGAAAATCATCGAGCAACTGTAATCGAAGTTTTTTTGTTCACAGTTGTCTCTAATTCTATTGTATGCTGTTCTTTCATAAAATGAAAAGGATATACACCATTTCAAAGAAGATATTTGAATAATTGAAATTGTATTAAACTATTTAGATTAAATCAAGTTTAACATACTTTTACGGAAATATATGACTTATACCTATTAAATATTAGTTTTGATTGAAGGTTTTTACATAAGTAAAACATAAAAAAATAGATGTCACAACATGCTTTTGCATTTGTAACACCTAATACAATATTCTATGCACTATAAGCGGATTTTAGTTCACCATACGCTGTGCTTCTTGTAATTGATAAGCTCTTACTTTACGTGGTAAAAATCGTCGAATTTCATCTTCATTATAGCCAACTTGCAAACGTTTCTCATCCAATATGATTGGTCGACGTAATAATCCTGGATATTCTTGAATTAGTTCATATAAGCGTTGTAAAGGTAAGCTTTCAACATCTACATTTAATTTTTGGAATATTTTAGATCGAGTTGAAATAATTTCGTCTGTTCCATCCTCCGTCATACGTAAAATTTCTTTAATTTCACGAATGCTTAACGGCTCAGAAAAAATGTTACGTTCTGTATATGGGATTTCATGCTCCTCTAACCATGCTTTCGCCTTACGACAAGACGTACAACTTGGTGATGTAAATAAAGTAACTATCATACTGACACATCCTTTCTCTTTGGTATTGTTATCTATAAGCCATTTTCTTAAATTAGAATTAATGTAATGTAAATCTACAGTTCCATTATACAGCACTCAGCTGTATTTGAATATAGTTCCAAGGAAAAAAGAATGCGGGATGAACGACTTTGTTACAAAATATTCTGTCTATTGATACTACCTAAAGTATTCAATATTTTTTGCATGTCCTACGAACTAATAGTAATATTCCCGTTTCCACAGCTTTTTAAACATAAAATAATTGAAACTATTTGTTCTCAATTAAAAAATACAAACGAGAATAATGTCACTTAGACGTGTACAGCCAAAACCACACGTTACTATTACAGATTCCACAACCGAAAAATTGAATCACCAGAATAACGAAACATGCTTGCATTTAGCCATCTCTTTATACTATAATTTTGGGCAATAAGAAAAGCGCATTTGCGCAAGTCTTTCTATAGGATGGCAATTTTGCCTCATGAAAGATTTCTACATGAACAATGTAGTTAAAAACGCTGACGAAGAGTAGTACATCTGCAATATACATGTATAGAGAGTCTGTGGTTGCTGGAAACAGATCATGTATGCATTTGGAATGGACTTCCGAGTTAGCTTTGTGAACGGTCAAGGATGTTACTTGATACTGATAGCAAAGCTCGTCCCTTCACGTTACGAAGCAAAGTGGCCTTTTTTAGGCAAGCAGGGTGGTACCGCGGATTCAAACATCATTCGTCCCTTCATTAGTGCATACTAATGAGGACGCATGATGTTTTTTTATTTTTCGAATCCCGAGGAGGAAATGATGATGACAACAATTTTTTCAGGCGTACAGCCAACTGGTATTGTAACTTTAGGAAATTATCTTGGCGCATTTAAGCAATTCCCTGCATTACAGGAAGAAGGGAATGCCATTTATTGCATCGTTGACCAACATGCCATTACTGTTGCGCAAGACCCAAAAGAATTACGCCAAAACATTCGCAACTTAGCCGCTACTTATATCGCAACGGGTATTGACCCTCAAAAGTCAACATTATTCATTCAATCAGAAGTACCTGCCCATGCGCAAGCAGGCTGGATGCTACAATGTGTCGCTTCGATCGGCGAGCTGGAGCGTATGACACAATTCAAAGATAAATCACATGGTAAAGAAACTGTTTCTGCCGCCCTTTTAACATATCCACCATTAATGGCGGCTGATATTTTATTATATAACACAAATATTGTCCCTGTAGGAGATGACCAAAAGCAACATATTGAGCTAACACGTGACCTTGCAGAGCGCTTTAATAAACGCTATGGTGAAGTGTTAACGATTCCTGAAATTCAATTACCAAAAGCCGGAGCTCGTATTAAGTCGTTACAAGAGCCTACGAAAAAAATGAGCAAGTCCGACCCAAATACAAAAGCAACCATTAAACTTTTAGATACAGCAAAAGATATTGAGAAAAAAATTAAATCAGCAGTAACTGACTCTGATGGTATTGTGGCATTTGATGTTGAAAATAAACCAGGTGTTTCGAATTTACTTACAATTGAATCTGCTATTTCTGGCGTATCGATCGATGATTTAGTGAAAAAATATGAAGGGATTGGTTATGGCGGCTTTAAACAAAGTGTTGCTGCAGCCGTTATCGACCACCTTACACCAATTCAAGAACGATTTTATAACCTTGTAGAATCATCTGAGCTAGACATTATTTTAGATGCAGGTGCAGAAAAAGCGAATGCTATTGCTAGCGCAACTTTAAAACGTATGGAACAAGCAATGGGCTTAGGCCGTACACGTCGCTAAGGAAGGGCTTATATGATGCACTGTGAACATTGTAAACAAACGATTAAAGCCCTTCTTTTAGAAGGCGACTTTGGGGCAGATCCACTTTGGTGTGGTCACTGTCATACCAATTTAGAATTAGAACAACTCCCGTTAGACGATGCATTATTAAATGAACTGACGACATGGATGTGTAACTTCGGTGAATGGATTGACCTTGAAACGGACTCTTTCATCGAAGGTATGGAACACTTGGCCCAAAATCATGATGTGCAAGGTGAGGACTTGGCCAAAAAAGTAGCAAGCGCATTAGCGGTGCCGGTAAAATTCACACCTTATCTTTAACATTATCGGTGCGATCGAAACCAACATCGAGCACAACGCTACACAATACAATACAAGCGCCAATGGCCATATAAAATTCAGTTGTCTGGAAAATAAATTTAAAGACAACAGACCAAGAATAACCGAGTGTCCGATAGTTCAAATATAAAATTAAGTTACCAATTGAAAGAATCATTAAGCCATAGCTCATTAAAAATAAGAATAGTCGAAACAATTAAACGGCATCCTTTCTATTTCTTCTTACTTTCTTTTCTATTCGCTAGCTTAAAAAAAAAGACGTCAGCCTTGTAAATTAGGCTGACGTTTTTTCATTATTCTTCAATTTTTTTGAATAATAGACTTGCGTTATGACCGCCAAAGCCAAGTGAGTTACTCATTGCATATTCAATGTTCGCCTCACGCGCTTCATTCGGTACATAATCTAGATCACATTCTGGATCTGGTTCTGTTAAGTTAATTGTTGGCGGTAAAATGCCCTCTTTCAGTGCAAGCGCTGTGAAGATCGCTTCGACACCACCAGCGGCACCTAGTAAATGACCTGTCATCGATTTTGTAGAACTCATTGCTAATTTATAAGCATGTTCACCAAAAGCCGTTTTTACTGCCTGTGTTTCAAATAAATCATTGTAAGGCGTACTTGTACCATGTGCGTTAATGTAGCCAACTTGAGAAGGCTCTACGCCACCATCTTCTAACGCTTGGATCATGGCACGTGCAGCACCTTCACCTTCTGGAGCTGGAGCCGTAATATGATGCGCGTCGCCAGTTGAACCGTAACCAAGCACTTCTGCATAAATTTTTGCGCCACGTGCTTTTGCATGTTCGTATTCTTCTAAAATAACAATCCCTGCACCTTCCCCAATAATAAAGCCATCACGGTTTTTATCGAATGGACGAGAAGCTGTTTGAGGATCTGTATTTAATGATAATGCTGTATTCGCACAGAAGCCTGCAACCGCCATCGTTACGATTGGTGATTCAGCGCCCCCAGAAATCATTACATCCGCATCGCCGCGTTCAATTACTTTAAATGCATCACCAATTGAATTCGTACCTGAGGCACAAGCTGTTACTGAACAAGAATTAATCCCTTTCGCGCCAAAATGAATAGATACTTGGCCTGAAGCCATATCTGGAATCATCATTGGAATAAAGAATGGGCTAACACGGCGTGCACCACGTTCTTGGAACGTTAAAAATTGTTGTTCATAAGTTTCCATACCACCGATACCAGAGCCAATCCATACACCTGCGCGTGGAGCTAACTCTTCATCAATTGTTAGCTGTGCGTCTTCCATCGCCATAATAGATGCTGCAAGTGCATAATGCGTGAAGCGGTCCATTTTACGAGCTTCTTTACGTTCAATATATTTTTCAATATCAAAGTCTTTTACTTCAGCAGCGATTTTGGCAGCAAATAAATCTTTATTTAAGCGCGTTAATTCACCAACGCCTGATTTCCCAGCTTTAATGTTTGCCCATGTTTCTTCAATGCTATTCCCCAGTGGTGTAACTGCGCCAATTCCTGTAATTACTACTCGTCGTTTACTCATTGTCTTACTCCTCTCAAGCAATTTTCGTTGTTATTTTCCCCATCTCATTGCAACGGCGCCCCATGTTAAGCCACCGCCAAAACCGACAAGTACTAATAGATCATCATCTTTTATCTTACCTGCTTCAAGCTCTTCCGCTAAGGAAATACCAATAGAAGCGGCTGAAGTATTACCATATTTGTGAATTGTTTTTGACATTTTTTCAGCTGGTAATGCTAAACGTTCACGTGCCGATTCCATAATTCGAATATTCGCTTGATGTGGCACTAAAAAATCTACATCTTCTTTTGTTAAGCCTGCTTTATCTAATACATTTACTGCTGATTCACCCATTTGACGAACAGCAAATTTAAATACTTCACGACCGTTCATCGCAATTGTTTGTTGTGGTGTTAAATAGAGATGTTTTCCGCCAGTGCCATCTGCTCCAAGTTCAAATGATAGAATGCCTCTACCTTCTGATACTGGACCAACAATAGCAGCACTTGCGCCATCACCAAATAAAACAGCCGTATTGCGATCTTCCCAATCAATGACTTTGGACAGCTTTTCAACACCTACTACTAAGACATATTTATAAGCACTTGATTCTACAAATTGTTTTGCTGTCACTAAGCTATATATAAATCCTGCACAAGCTGCCGCTTGGTCCATCGCTGCTGCATTGACTGCACCAATTTGCTCTTGTACCATGCATGCTACACTTGGAAATGTTTGATCTTGCGTTACAGTTGCAACAAGTATTAATCCTATTTCTTCAGGTGTAATACCTGCTTTTGCAATAGCATCTTTCGCAGCAGCTACTGCTAAATCTGAAGTTTCTTGATTTTCTGCAGCAAAATGACGTTCTTCGATGCCAGTACGAGTACGAATCCATTCATCAGAAGTATCCATAATTTTTTCTAAGTCAAAATTCGTAACGACCTTTTCAGGAACGTATCTGCCTAAACCTATAATACCTGCGTTCATATAGCAACCCCTCTGCTTTCTTACTATCAATTATTAGTAACTGGTCATAATTATAACTCATAATAAACGAATGGTGCAAGATGATTTAAAATTAGTATAGCATATGGTTGTACTTCGCATAGCATTCTACAGTCGTTTTACGCTAATAATTCAGTTATTTTCGCTGCTTCAATTCACTTTTTTGTCGGTTCACATCCATTATTCCAGAAGTGACTAGATGAATACTGATAGCACCTCGTATAGTGTCACCATAACCTCATAAATCACCACTTACACTTCGCCTATCGCCAAACTACTATGTTGTGACAAATTTGTTATTAATCACAGCAAGCAAAGCGCAACTTTTGATAAAAGATTCTTTTTTTTTCGCTCTATGTTATGATATGATAATGTATATGTAATAAAATAGTTCGGTTGAGGTGAAATTAATGCAATATATCGTAACTTTCATATGGTCATTCTTACTAGTTTCAATGTTAAACTACGTAGTAAGTGCTGTAATTGGAGTACCATTTGATTTCCAAACTGGTGCGATCATTTCAGTTGTATTCTCAGTACTTATTTTTGTTATTGGCGCAATCATTCCAAACGAGCCAACTCCAGAAGCTGCAGACCATCACTAATCCAATTTATAAAAAACCTGTCTCGCCTTTCGCGAAACAGGTTTTTTTCTATTTATTATTTTTCCACTACACATTGACCATTGTGCATCTTAACATGTAGCGTTTCTCCTGGTAGCACTTCGCCTCGCAATAATTCTTTGGCAACTGCTGTTTCAATAGAACGTTGCACAAAGCGTTTTAGTGGACGTGCACCAAACTGAGGATCTGCTCCTTGCTCGACAACCCAATCGATCACATCTTGTGAGACATCTAACGTAATTTCTTGTTGTGCTACTCGTTTAATTAGCTGTTCTACATATTTCCAAGCAATGGCTGTGAAATGTTCTTCAGACAATGCATGGAACATAATAATGTCATCCATACGGTTTAACAGCTCAGGCTTAAAGTGCTGACGCAATGCTGTCATTACTAAATCCTCGACTGCTGCATCATCCTCTTGTGCTTCCATTAAATAACTAGAGCCGATATTCGATGTTAAAATGACTACAGTATTCGTAAAGTTAACTATTCGACCTTGGCTATCCGTAATGCGACCATCATCTAAAATTTGTAATAAGATGTTTGCAACATCAGGATGCGCCTTTTCAATTTCATCGAGTAAAACGACTGAATAAGGATTACGGCGAACTGCTTCAGTTAATTGCCCACCTTCTTCATAGCCAATATAGCCTGGCGGTGCACCAACGAGACGTGATACGCTATGTTTCTCCATATATTCACTCATATCAATACGAATAAAATGTTCCTCTGAATCGAATAGTTGGGCAGCCAGTGCTTTCGCAAGCTCCGTTTTACCAACACCTGTTGGCCCTAGGAATAAAAAGCTACCGATTGGACGATGCGGGTCTTTAATGCCTGCGCGAGCACGCCAAACCGCTTCTGTCACTAGCTGCACAGCATTATCCTGCCCTACAACACGTTCGTGTAACGTATCCTTTAAACGCAGTAATTTTTCACGTTCTCCCTCAACTAACTTGGTTACTGGAATACCTGTCCAACGCGATACGATTGAAGCAATTTCATCCGCTGTTACTTCTTCACGCAATATACGCGCTTCACTACCGTTTTCTAATTGTTTTTCCATCTCTTGAATTTCTTTTTCAAGTGCTGGAATTTTCCCGTGACGTAATTCAGCAGCTTTATTTAAATCATATTTACTTTCCGCCTCATCTAAATCACGACGATACTTATCGAGTGATTCACGTTTTTTCTGAATGCCTTGTAACGTTTCTTTCTCTGCTTCCCATTGTTTGCGCATACCTTCAGACGAACTTTTTAGTTTCGTTAATTCTTCTTGTAATTGCTCCAGTCGTTTTTTGCTCGCATCATCTTTTTCCTTACGCAATGCTTGCTCTTCAATTTCTAACTGCATAATACGGCGTGTTACCGCATCCAATTCTTGTGGCATCGAATCAATTTCTGTGCGAATCATCGCACATGCTTCGTCGATCAAATCAATCGCTTTATCAGGTAAAAAACGTTCTGTAATATAGCGATTTGACAGCTCTGCCGCTGCTACAATGGCACGGTCATGAATACGTACTGCATGATGCAGTTCAAAGCGTTCTTTTAAACCACGTAAAATCGAAACTGTATCTTCAATAGACGGTTCACGCACAAGTACTTGTTGGAAGCGGCGTTCTAAAGCTGGGTCTTTTTCAATATACATACGATATTCGTCTAATGTCGTAGCACCGATACAGTGCAATTCACCACGTGCAAGCATCGGCTTTAACATATTGCCAGCATCCATTGCGCCATCTGTTTTACCAGCACCAACAATGGTATGGATTTCATCGATAAATAAAATAATGCGCCCTTCTGATTCTTTTACCTCTTTGAGCACACCTTTTAAGCGTTCTTCAAACTGACCACGATAACTAGCACCAGCGATTAATGCACTCATATCTAGCTCATATAGTACACACTCTTTTAAGCCTTCCGGCACATCACCTTTTACAATACGCTGTGCTAAACCTTCTACAATAGCTGTTTTACCTACCCCAGGTTCACCAATTAACACGGGGTTATTTTTTGTTTTACGCGTTAAAATGCGAATGACATTGCGAATTTCTTCATCGCGACCAATAACAGGATCCATTTTGCCGTTTTTTACTTCTTCCACTAAGTTACGGCCAAATTGCTCTAATGGTTTTTTATCATCTGTTTGTTGAAATTGCATGATAGCACTCCTTTTTTTGTTTTTATATCTTTACCCGAATTTATCTTTTTTAAAGTTTGACCTTCTTTGACTAACTTTATTTTACAACAACCGACAAAGCCACGCAAAAAAAAAGCTCAAAAATTTTTAACCGAAAAATGGAAAATTACGTTATAATATTAGTATGTTTCGTTGTTTTAGTATATCGAAATGATTATCGTCATCCTTTTGTAATACAGGTATTTTCGATTACAAAAAGAAAGAGATGTGTTTGATATATGGTTCTAAAGGATAGTATGCACGACAAAATCCGTGCACTTTTTGAAAATAATGGCGTTTTTATTACGGTGAATAAGGATAGTAAAATTTTCTTAGAAGGGGAACGTGCGAAAGAAATATACTACATTAAAACGGGCGCTATTTCGATTAGCCAGGAAACTGAGAGTGGCAAGGAATTAACCATTCGCATTTGCGGTCCTGATAGTATCATTGGTGAGGGCTCTCTATTTTGTAACCTCACATATTTTTCGATGACAGCTAAAGTGTTAGAAACGTCAACGTTGTATGTGTTAAGTCGTAAGTCGCTAGAACATCTATTAGTAGAGCAGCCACATTTAATGGTAGAGTATATGAAATGGTTGCAAACAGAAAATTTAAAATATCAAAGCCGTCTTCGTGATTTAATGTTAAATGGTAAAAAAGGTGCTTTATTTTCAACGCTTATTCGCCTTGCCAATACTTACGGCAAACCAGCAGAAAATGGCTCGATTTTTATCAATTTTCCATTAACCAATACAGAAATAGCAAATCTGTGCGCTACGAGTAGAGAAATGATTAATCGTATGCTAAATGATTTAAAAAAACATCAGATTCTTTCCTTTGAAAAAGGCTACATTACCATTCTTGATTTACAATATTTAAAAGATGAAATTGCCTGCGAAAATTGCCCATTGCAAATTTGCCGCATTGATTGATTTTTAAGCTTGCAAAAAAGGACTTATGCGAAAGTAAGCTACATAAAAATCCCTGCTTACAGTTATGTGCAAGCAGGGATTTTTTATTCATATCGTATATCGTTTGAAGACTAACTACTAGCGGACACCTAATGCCATTTTCGCATAGCGAGACATTTTGTCTTTTGACCATGGTGGATTCCATACAATATTGACATTTGTACTTTTCACCTCTGGTAATTCACTCATAGCCGTATTTACTTGATCAACAATAACAGGTCCCATTGGGCATCCCATTGAAGTTAATGTCATTGTAACGGTCGCTACTCCCTCGTCATCTAGCTCTACATCATATACTAAACCTAAGTTGACGATATCAATACCAAGCTCAGGGTCAATTACATTTTCTAATGCACTTAACATACTATCTTTCATATCTTGATCCATCTGTATTTCTCCTTTCGTTACAGTGTTAACTTAATCATAGCAGATGCTTCTTATTATGCCAAATGCTGTGCAAGCCAATCCGTTGCCGCCAACATCCCTTCACGAGATACAGCATGTCCAGCCTGTTTATCTGCAATAAATTTTAAGTTGCTCGGATTTTCCTCATAGTATGCGCGTAATGTACAATAAAAGTTATACGTATCATGAAACGGTACAGTTTTATCACGCTCACCGTGCCAAAACAACACAGGACGTCCCGCGAATCGCTCGGGGGTTAAAGTAATATCATATTTCCCGAGAAGCTCATTCGTTTTTTGTACTTGCTGTTCTGTCATCGGAAATTCCACACCACTTTTAGCAAATTGCTGTAATTGATAAGCACCTAATTTGATAAAACCTGGGCCACCCATACATATCGCTGCCGTTTTAATCCAATCGTAAAGCTTCAAGCAACCAGAAGTGACGATCCCTCCCATTGAAGTGCCAGCCACGCCAATTTTATCATGAGTGACCAGTTGCTTATTCTTTAATTCATTATATAATTGTTCTACTTCATGAATAGAATTTAAGACGATATCCCAAAAATGTAAATTCATTTGAGTTTCTGTTAACCCTTCACTGCGATCGCCATGTAGTTTAGCATCAGGTAAAAGGACACGCACCCCTTTATTTACTAACTGGTATGCATAATGTAAGTTATGTTCTTTTGCACTCATAAAGCCGTGTAAGAAAATTACTACCGGGGTTTTTTCATTCATCGTATCTGTTGATATATGTAACAAAGGAATATTTCCCCATATTTCATTTTTGACTAACATGCTTGTCACTCCCAACTTTTGTCTGACCTTTTTATGTTAGCAAACTTTTTTCCATGTGACAAAATTTTGACGTACGAAGTTCAAAGCGATACTATTCAAACATATAGGAAAGGGGCAATACGCTATGAAACCGCATTTAATCGTGTTAGATTTAGACGGGACGTTATTAACGGACCAACAACAAATTTCATTAAAAACAAAAAAAACATTATTGCAAGCTAAGGAACAAGGCCATCAAGTGATGATTGCTACAGGTCGTCCTTATCGTGCAAGTGATATTTACTATCATGAGCTCGGCTTAACAACACCGATTGTTAATTTCAATGGAGCCTATGTCCACCATCCTAAAAATGCTGCGTGGCAAACAATGCATACACCGATTGACTTAAATGTTGTACGAGAAGTGGTTGATTCAGTTAATAGCTATGAATATGAAAATATTATTGCCGAAGTAAAGGATGATATTTATGTTCATACAGAAGATGACCGGATTTTAAATATTTTTAACATGGGCAATCCCAAAATAACGCTCGGTGATATTTCAACGAATTTATTAGTGAATCCAACAAGTCTTCTTATTCAAGCAAACGAAACCAACTCTATGATTATTCGAGATCATTTGCAAGAAGTTCATGCAGAAGTAATTGAGCATCGTCGTTGGGGTGCCCCGCTGCATATTATTGAAATTGTCCGTCGTGGCTTAAACAAAGCGGTTGGCATTTCCCATGTAGCGAAAGATTTAGGCATTCCACGTGAGCGAATTATCGCCTTTGGTGACGAGGACAATGATTTAGAAATGATTGATTACGCTGGTATCGGTGTCGCAATGGGTAACGGCATTCCTAGCTTAAAAAATATTGCCAATGAAATTACTACAACGAATAATGAGGATGGCATTGCTAAAATACTTATAGAACGCTTAAAATTATCATAGAAAAGAACTTTTTTCCAGTTCTCAACTAGTATAGAACGCATCTTCAGCATTTCGAGATATTACAGTTTTTTAGGGGGTTATGATGATGAAAATTTTTACTGATAGTGGATGTGATTTACCAAAGTCTTTCTACGAAGAGAATGATGTCATTCTACTTCCGCTACGTGTCCAAGTAAATAACAATGAATACGATGATGTTATAGCGATTGATTCAAAAGAAGTTTACGATGCTATCCGACAAGGGGCTCATCCAAAAACTTCACAAGTTTCACCAGAACTCTTTTTAAAGCATTTTGAAAACTTAGCTAAAAGCGAAGAACAAGGCATTTATATCGCCTTTTCATCTGAATTATCAGGTACGTATAGTACAGCTGTCATGATTCGTAACCAAGTACTGGAACAATATCCAACGCTACAGTTAGCGATTATTGATTCTAAATGTGCTTCATTAGGTCATGGCTTAATCGTGGAAGAAGCTGTTCAACTGCGAAAAGCTGGTGCTTCACTTGAAGAAATTGAAACAAAAGTGACAGCACTCGCTTCACAGATGGAACATCTTTTTACAGTAGAAGATTTAGATTATCTTGCAAAAGGTGGTCGTGTTTCAAAAGCGAGTGCCTTTCTTGGTGGTCTCCTTAGCATTAAGCCCATTTTAAATGTCGAGGATGGCAAACTAGTACCGATTGAAAAATCACGCGGACGTAAAAAAGCAATTGCGCGCATGCTAGATTTAATGCAGGAGCGCGGTGGTAATTTTTCGGATAAAATTGTCGGCATTAGCCATAGCGATGACGCAGCCTTTGCCAACGATGTAAAGGCATCCATTCAGGAAAAATTTGCACCAAAAGAAATTCAAATAACAATGATTGGCTCGGTCATTGGTTCCCATGTTGGACCAGGTACGATTGCTATTTTCTTTACAAATAAGAGCTACCAAGCATAGTGTAAGAACAATAGAACATAGATGAAAAAGTGTTAGATTGATACTAATCAATCTAACACTTTTTCTATGCCGTTGATGTCCACTACGGCGGTGCTTTCCGCGGGCACACACGTAAGCCGCAACCCTCGCTATCGCGCGAATTGTTACGTCTTAGTTGCGTGCGTTCCCGCAGGAGTCACCGCCTTCGCTACCATCAACTAGTGCCTTACATTGTAAGCCGTAGGAGTCACATACCGCTTCTAACAATAATGTGTGAATTGCTTATTTAAACTAAAACAGCAAGGAGTTTATGATAATGAGTATGGTAACTTATATAGGTTTAAATTTTACAGTAACACTAAATGAATATTACACAGAGGATGAAGTGGAAATAAATTATGTTTTCTCGAGTGAAGAAAATCGTTCTGTAGTTCAACAGAAGCATTTTACGACGCCCTATATTTATGAACTATCCGAAAAAGGTCATCCTATTTGGGAGATGAATGCTTATCAAAAAACACATTCACCACATAACTACGAGAAATCTAAAAAAACATTTCTCCAATTATGTCATTTACTAAAAGATGTACTGCCAGAAGGCGATTTTTGTGAAGTTTATATTTGTTGGTTAGGTGAGGAAGATGAACAACATGAGGATGAGTTGATCATTCATTTACAGGATTTACAAATTGAAGCACTGGAGATCGTTGAAAAATGTCATATTCGCATTGAAAACGGAGGGAAAGATAATGGGGAACCTTATTAACTAAGGTTCCCCTAATTATTTGCCAGACTGTAATAGACACAAAGCTTATATTACTTTGCGGCGTCTTGTTCTTGACGGCGTTTTTTACCTCGTTTAATAATGACAACGACAAAGCTAATAAATACTACGTAGACCAAACCAAGTGCAACCATGTAAGGGACGTTTAGCCCTTCATCATCTTTCACTTGATAAATCTCGACTATTTCACGGTCTAATATGACTGGGTACACATCTTTTTCATTTTTCCGTACCTTTTCTTGTTGTAAAATACCGTTTAGCATTTTACCTTCACCAATTTGCTCTGGTGTTAAATCGACACGTTGTGTTTTCCCCGTATTGTTCACCATGATAATCCATTGCTCTTCATCGGATTTTCTTGTAAAGACAAGTAACCCATTGTCATTAGTAATAACTTCAAAATCGCCTTTTCGTAATGTTGCCGATTGATTACGTAAAGATTGCACATTTTTAACATAGTCAATTAACTCTTCATCTGTTTTAAAATTGTATATTTGATGTGTGTCAGGTTTTGCTTCCCCGTTCATGGCAATTTCTGTACCATACTGTACAACAGGAATCCCTGGCATCATAAATAACGCGCCCAAAGCCATTTTTAAGCGTGTTGGGGGGAACATATTTTCAGACGCCGAATCAAATGTAAAACGATTTGTTTGTAGCGTATCGATCATAATTTGTGTTGGTTTGTCACTAGAAAAAGGCTCCATTAATTTTGAAGAGTCTCGATCAACATTTTTAAAAATATTACGGAAGATTTCTGCTGTTGCTGTCGAGAAGCTTGCATCAAAATTGGCATCGCTTTCTTCATTTGAGATAACATATAACGATTTTTTTGTATCTTTTAATGCCGTAATCATCGCATTTAGAAATGCTGGATCAGCATCTGCAATATTCGTTAAACGTATGCCACCCACATCATATGTAGAAACAAAATTTGTCGCTGCTTCTATTAAAGCTGCTTGTACATCTTTATTCGTTAAATCCCATTGAATATGTCCATTATCGGTTGAGGCAATCCAGCTTTGCTTGGCAGCATCCTGTGCCCACTCGTGATTAGGGCTTACATTACTTAAAGGAAAGTCCACCATGATTGACATATTTTTTTCTTTATAGGCCTTCACAACATTTTGGAATTCTTCTTCTGTTCCAAAATGCTCTTCGATTATACTGTAGCTTGTTGGCATCGAGCCATCGTAAGTTTCCGTTTCGAAAATTGTGCCGATGGAAACGATGGTATAGCCCATTTCACCAATAAATTTTAGTTTATCTTGTAGACCTGTGAAGTCGCCACCTGCAAATTTCGTTGGGTCTTGCGTATTTGTATCATAATCGTTGGTACCTGAACCATTAAAGAAACGGTCAACGAGTAAATCATATATGCTTTCTTCTGCAATCGTTCTTGTTTGCACTTCATCTGCGTGTGCTGGTGTTGTGCCAATTAATGAAGTTGCCAGTAAAAGCGATGCAGCTGTCGCGCCTATCCACTTCTTAAATTTCACTTTTATTCCCTCTCTTTCAAAGCAATCCACCGTCATTTTACCAAATAAACCAGTAACGTTGCTATCATTTCAAAATATTTTCCCGTTAGGAAAAATGAATTGCGACAAAAAGGTGTCAAATTAAGCCAACTTCAATAATAAAAGGAAGAGACAATAGAAGGGAAAGAGAAAAAGTGTTGATGTCCGCTGCGGTGGTGCTTTCCGCGGGCACCCCGTAAGCCGCAACCCTCGCTAACGCGCGGTCTGTTGCGTCTAACGCTGCGTGCGTTCCCGCAGGAGTCACCACCTCCGCTACCATCAACTAGTAGTCACTTCTATTTTTTTATTTACTGCAAAAAAAGAACAACTCAGATATTATTTATGTTTTAGCGAACCAATTTCATCTGTTAAACACTTTTGGCGTTGATGTCCGCTGCGGTGGTGCTTTCCGCGGGCACATCGTTAGCCGCAACCCTCGCTAACGCGCGGTCTGTTGCGTCTAACATTGTGTGCTGTTCCCGCAGGAGACCACCTCCGCTACCATCAACTAGTGTTGGCTTCTATTTTAATTTACATTTAAAAATACAGAAAATTAAGAATTGTTTTAGTGCCTGGCACCTCCCCCAAGGCCTCCCCCAGGCACCTTCCCCGGAAAAGCAAAAGCCGTGAAGCAATAACTTCACGGCTTGGTAAATCATTATGCAAAGAACGTTTGTCCCATTGGTAACTTGAACCCTAAGAACACTGTAATTAAGAAGAATACTACAAATAAAACCCAGAACATTGCAGTTGGTTTGTTTTTCTTTTGACGAACTAATACCATTTCCATCATACCGATAACTAATAGTCCGCCGATAAATTTAAAGCCATAAAGCATGCCTTGACCGAAGTCCATTGCTTCAATAAATAATGCTCCGCCTGTAATAATAATTAAAATGTAAAATAAGCGTAATGTCATATGTAAGCCTTTAGATTGCTTACCGCTAAGTGCTGCAATTAAAAAGATGACGATACCTACTACCCAAGTCGTAATGTGTAAATGTGTTTGGCTAGTTAAAAAATCCATTATTGTCCCACCTCATTCTTTTTCTATCAAACTCTATCCTATCATGCAGTGGAAATGGTTTCAAATATTACAAGTTGTGTTCACGAAATTGCATTATTTTTTCCTTGATATGTTCTTCTGTAACAAAAAATCCGCGCAAGTTTTTACTCACGCGGATACGTTATATTATTCAAAATGATTGACTAATGTACCGATACCTTGAATCGATACTTTCACTGTATCGCCCGCTTTTAAAAATTGCGGTGGGTTCATTCCTTTTCCAACGCCTGCTGGAGTACCCGTTAAAATGACATCACCCGGCTCCAATGTAACGTGTTGCGATAAAATCGATACTAACGATTCAACAGAGAACATCATATCTTTCGTCGTGCCGTTTTGACGGACTTCGTCATTGACTTTCGTTACAACCGTTAAATCTTGTGGATTTGGAATTTCATCCTTTGTCACAAGGTAAGGACCTAATGGGCAAGTACCTTCTAAACTTTTCCCTAAGAAAAACTGCTTATGTTTATCTTGTAGGTCACGCGCCGTAATATCATTAGCAATTGTGTAGCCAAAAACATAATCAAACGCTAAGTTTTTCGGAATATTTTTGCCACGCTTTCCAATAACAACGGCTAGTTCCCCTTCATAATCCATTTTAGAAGAAAGATCAGCATGGATTGATAATGTTTGTCCGTCTGCCGCAATCGCTGTAGGAGACTTCGTAAATACCATTAAATCGATGGGTGCTGCTTCTGCCCCCATTTCCTTTGCATGCTCATCATAGTTTTTACCGATACACATAATATTTTTTGGTGTGCGTGGAATTGGTGATAACCATTCAATCTCTGTAAACTCATGCTTGAAGCTACTCGCACGGTCTGATTTTTCCGCCGCTTCTACTAATTTACGAATCTGTTCAACAAAATCGAAGCCTAACGCAATCCCATCGACAATTGAACTTGAAAAAGAAGGGAGAACTTGAAGTTCGTTTTGAATAGCGAGTACATCCCATACCGCTTCTTCTTTTTTTACTTTTGGTCCAAAACTTACATGTCCACCTAATTTGAATGATAAAATTTTCATGATTTTAAGAGCTCCTTCTTTTTTCTACATGATACAACAATATGATATAAATTACCTTACTTTTACGTTAACAATTTTTAATGTTGCTAATTCTCAATTAATTAAGTGTATTACGAGCAATTTTTTCACTTGGCTCCGTTGTTGCTTTATATGTGATTTTGCGCCATAAAGCTTCCAGTGGACCTTGTTTCCACTTCGTAAGCCAAATTTCTGCCACAATCATTTGCACGACAATTATACCGATTGCAACTAAGACACCTGTTGCAACACTTACTTTGCCATACCAACCTAATCCAAATTGATAAAATACGAAAGTGCCTATAATGGATTGAAGTATGTACATCGTTAACGACATGCGTCCAATTTTCGCAAAGGGACTAAGTATTTTCGGGACAACCGGCAATAAACATACTAATACAATGAGTCCTATATAGCCGACTGATAAAATCGGGCCACCGATATAAACTTTTACATAATCAAGTAAATACGTACGGCTAAAGACGATTGGCATACTTTTTAGAAAAATGCCTAGTGCTAGTCCTACAATTGTGATTGCCAGCCATAGCCATTTCAGCTCCTTTGCGCGCTCAACTAAATGCCATTTGGAAGCCGCTGCGCCTATTAACATATAGGGTAGAATCGTAAATAATGCTGCAAACCACATCCCTATATTGGCTTGAATCGATAGATCTGCTAAGCGTTGCATAAAGGCATCCATCCAACTACCAGTGCCATAAGCTGTAATAGCTTTTTCCACATCGGTAATATTTAAATACGTATCAACCTTCGTATTAAAGTTAATATAACCTACTACAAACAACATAAAAACATGCATGATTCCGTTAATAATAATGCCGATAAATATTAGCCACATTGGATGTAAACGTAGGAGTAACAGCAGAAAAACCCCACAAAATGCATACATCATTAAAATATCTCCCCACCAAATCAGGACCGCATGCACCACACCAAACATGAATAAAACACCGAGCCTTCTAAGCCCTATTCCATAAAAGTTTTGTTGACGACTTTGCGCTTTTTGCCATTGCATCGCTAAGCCATAGCCAAATAGCATAGAAAATAACGGATAAAAACTACTTTGCACATAAATATCTAGATTTTGCTGCCACACAATATCTGACGGCGTTGTAAACCACGTCCCTAAATCAATGTATGGCATGGGCAAATAAAAAGCGTACATATTGACAAGTAAAATACCTAGTAAACTGATTCCTCGTAAAATATCTAATGTTGCAATGCGTTCCTGCAACATCGTCGGTTTCAAATCCACAAAATAGCCTCCTCTTCTTTCTACCGCGTAAACTGACAAGTTACACCCTTCTGCGTAAAACTGACGTTTCACGCAGAAGTTTGCATCTTGCTTGCTATTGAATTCACAAGCAAATATTCGTGCTTCTAAGTACTATGCATAAAGTGCCTGCTCATTATCAAACAAGTACAACACTTTTTCACTCACTTGGATGTGTAAAATCGATTCAATCGCTTCACTATAAACCCGTAATTGTACACCGTAACGGCCTAGAATCTCCTTCGACAATGCGGGTTCTTGCGCAAATTGCGGCTGTATACGATCTGTTTTATAGTCAAGCAATATCCAGTTACCATCGACATCCTCAAACAAGCAGTCCACAATCCCTTGAACAATTTGCGCATCCCCGTCATCATCAACACGACTAATCGTAAATGGCATTTCTCGGCGAATTTGTTTTGCGCTTGTAAAACGCTGCCCAATCTCTGTTGTGAAGAAACGGAAAATTTTCTCACATGGTACAATCTTGCTCTCTGCTTCCGTTAGTAACTGCTTCGCCACTAACTCCGCGACAAATTGCTCCACCTCTTGCACTGTCTTAAAGCCACTCTGTGGTACATGTTGCATCACCGTATGGATTGCCGTTCCCATTTCTGCACCGGTTAGCTGCTTGTTCTGCAAAAAGTGAGGTCTTGGTGCAATGGAAGCCTTGTCCTTTTTAGGTGCAGCAAAATAATACTCAGGCTCTTCTTGGCGCTGTAAATTTTCTAGTCGTTTAATCTCGCTGACAGATGTTTTTGAGCGTTTTTTTGTCGATTTTTGGAATGCATACTGTGCTTGGAAACGAGCTGTAATTTCTTCCAACAGCGCAGCATCCTCTGATGTTTCTAGCATTTGCTGAACATCGTTGTCTAGTGCTTGCGTGTCATACATAAAATGATGGGTGGATATAGCACGGACCCACCAATGGGATGCGTCTTGTCTTGCCTTATAAGGCGCACTTGCAAGCGATGCAAAATCAGCATGTCTCGCGACAGCCGGTCCAACCCAATCAAAATAACTATTAGCACGTGCCCGTAAATAATCTTGCAATGGTGCATCAATCGCTAAGTTTTGTGCGTCCTGCCAAGCATCACGTGTTTTATCCCAATTTTTGACCGAGCCCATTAAAATAAGACGTTCCTTGGCACGTGTCATCGCTACATATAAAACGCGCATTTCTTCGGCTCTCATTTCAAGCTCTTTTTTCTCTTTCATCGCAAGAAACGGTAACGACGTATAGGTAATCCGATTTTCTGGATCAATGGCTTTGACCGCAAGCCCATAATCTTGGTCAAATAAATACGGATTGTGGAAATCCATTTTATTGAAGGGGCGTCCCATTCCAGCAACAAAAACAACTGGGTACTCTAAACCTTTTGAAGAGTGGATGGTAACTAGTCGTACGACATCATCCTTCTCCCCAATGGATTTTGCCGTTCCTAAGTCATCGCCAAGTGTGCGCATCCGGTCGATAAAGCGCAAGAAGCGGAATAACCCACGAAAGGCCGTTTTTTCATACATTAATGCCCGATCATGTAAAACGCGTAAATTGGCCTGGCGTTGTTTGCCATTTGGCATCGCACCAACCATTTCATAATAATGTGTATCTAAATAAATTTTCCAAATTAAATCCGACAAAGATCCTCGGCGCGCTAAATCGCGCCAGTTTTCAAATGCCAGCATAAAACGTTGAAGCTTTTCAAATGTTTCAGATTGTACGCCATGTCCTTCACTGCGAATAAATTGTCTTAGCGCATCGTAAAACGGTGTTTTCGTATCAGCTAAACGAATTTTAGCTAACTCATTTTCTGTTAAGCCGACAAACGGTGCACGCAACACAGATGCTAGTGGAATATCTTGATATGGATTATCCACAACCTTCAGCGTATTCAGCATAATCATTACTTCAAGCGCATCAAAATAACCTTTCGACGACTCCGCGTAAAGAGGAATGCCCGCTAACTTAAATTCTTCCACTAAATCTGTTGACCACGTCATAGAACGCATTAAAATGACAATGTCACTATATTTTAATGGGCGTTCAGTCCCCGTTTTCGTATCGTATACCGTTGTGCCCTCTTCCATCAGCTGACGAATGCGGCCAATAATAAAACGCGCCTCGTACTGTGATTTTTTCAGTTCTTCAAGCTCCGAAACTTCATTCGTACTTTCTTCTAGTTCTTCATCCACTGCTTCTTCCTCAGGTGGATGTAAAACAACGAGTTCCACAGGTACTTCTTTGTCATCATAAGGTGCTGCTGGCTTTAATGATGCATTCTCATCATATTGAATTTCACCGACCCGCTCGCCCATAATTTGTGCAAAAACAAAGTTCGTAGCGTTTAATACTTCACTACGACTACGGAAATTGGCATTTAAGTCAATGCGCATGCCTGTCGCTTCAGGATTTTCTAAAAACTCGCCATATTTTCGCATAAAGAGCTTTGGTTCAGCTAAACGGAAGCGATAAATACTTTGCTTGACATCACCAACCATAAAAAGATTACCGTCTTGTTCATTGCCTAGCTTGACTAGTTGCAAGATCGTCTCTTGCAACATATTCGTATCTTGATATTCATCGACAAGCACTTCTTTAAAACGCTTTTTCAAGTCTAACGCAACAGGTGATGGCTGTAATTGTCCATCTACCTCTTCCGTTAAAATTTGTAGTGCATAATGTTCTAAATCTGAAAAGTCGATAATCCCACGCTCTAATTTCGCTAAACGGAATTGCGCGCTGAAAATCGTCGTCAAGTCGACCAGTGTTGCAATCGTTGGCGCCATTAGTCGTATTTCTTCAAGCAAACGAGCGGGTGTACGAACAAAATAAGTTTCTTTCAACTTATTCATTATTTTTTTAGCAGCATCGCGCTTCTTCTTTGCTAGCTCTTGCAGCTCGACATCCACTAAAGCGTCCTTTGATACACGCTTTAATGTCGACCATTTAACAGTTGAAAAATAGTCAAATAGCTGTTGCCACGTGCCATCTTGGCTAATACGAATTCCTTCCTGAATCATCGCAAAATCAATTTCTGCCGTTTCCGCATAGGGAGCTGGCCCCTCTGGTAACAGCGTAATCGCTCGCATTTCTGAAATTAACACAAACGCTTCTTCCAGACTATGTTTTACCGTTAATTTCACATATTGTGATAACGCTAAATCATCAATCGTCACATCATCTGCCAGCTTATATGTTTCTGGTAAGCTTTGTAACCATTTTTTCGGTTCAGCATGAACACGCGACGTATCATATAGCTTACTCATCAATGTTTCAATTGCCTGATCATCACGATCAGATGTAAAACTATCGACAAGGCGATAAATAGCGGCAATCTGTTCTTCGTCATCTGTATCATAGGCAGACTCTAGCACATCTGCTAATATATCATCTCGCAACAAGGCAATTTCAGCCTCATTCGCTATACGAAAACCTGGGTCTATATCAAGCATATAAGCATATTGCTTCACAATCGCTAAACAGAAAGAGTGCAATGTTGATATTTGTGCTTTATTGACAAGGCTCAATTGACGGCGCAAATGGCTAGACGTCGGATTTTCTGCGATCGCTTTTTCCAGTGCCTCTGCCATACGATGACGCATTTCCGCTGCTGAAGCATTGGTAAACGTTACTACGAGTAATTCATCGACATTTATTGGATTTTCGGTTGCAATAACCTTTTCAATCATGCGATTAATTAGAACTGCTGTTTTACCAGAACCAGCTGCTGCTGAAACTAGTGTATCTTGCCCACTTGCATAAATAGCTTTCCATTGATCATCCGTCCACGTCACATTTGCTGGTTTTACAGGTATGTGCTGCACCATGTTAGTTCATCTCCTTCCGAATTTTTTCGACGACCTCTACCGGTTTTACTTGCGGTAGCTGACGATAGCTTTGTTTACCATCGGATGGGTCAAATTGACATACTGCTGCAAATTGACAATAATCACAAGCTGTTTTGGATTTTAATTTATAAGGGCTAATCGCCGTGTCCCCTGCTAAAATACCATTGCCTGCTTCTTGATGTTTACGGCGCACAAAATGTTGAAGGTTTTTCATATCATTGACAGGTACAATACGTGATTGTGATTCTGATGGTGTACCGTCCTTTTTCATATAGACAGGAATAATTTGTGAGTGCCCGCTTGCTTCCTCCAACTGCTCGTCCATCGAGTAAATCGCCTCTGGATTTTCTGTTAAAAGCCCCTTCATTTTAAATTGCTTTAAACGATCTTCTTCAATTTCACTATCGCTCAAGTCTTTTTCAAGCTTTAACATTGGATTATGAACGTGAACATACAGCACACCTGCAGGCTCTGCCTCACCAGGCAGCCAATAAGATGCATTTTCCATCGCCACATCTAAATACGTTAGCACTTGCAATGATAAACCGTGATAGACTTCGTTCAAATCTAAATCACGTGCAGATGATTTATAATCGACGATCCGTAAATACGAGCGATCATCAATCGACGCACTATCTACCCGGTCAATACGACCTCGCATAAACATTTTTTTGCCACCTTGTAAATCAATTTCCAACGGTGGTAGCTGTTCGTGTTGCCCAGGTCCAAACGATGCTTCAATCGCAATTGGTTTAAAGTGCGAAACATTGGCATGCTGCGTCAGTGCCATCATCGTACGCTCGACAATGCGGATGAGCTTGCGTTGAATATATCGATAACGCGCACTAGAAAGTAAAATTTGATGCGAGAATACCGGCACAATTTGTTCTACTGCCTGTCGGGCAAGCTGTTGAATTTGTTGCTTTGTCAAACGAATCCAAGACAGTTGTAAGCGGTGCGTCTCTTCTGTAATCCATTTCAATGCCTCATGGAATAAATCACCCATTGCAAACGTTTCTAAACGATATTCCGCCCGTTCCTCTAAACGAAGTCCATATGTTGTGAAATGGGAAAACGGACAACGGAAATATTTTTCAACACGGGACACACTCGATGTTAGCTTGCGTCCATATAATTCTTGTGTAATATAACCTTCTAGCGGCTCCGCTTCATTTTTATGTGTAATCGGATGCATCAGACGACGTAAAATTAACGACCAATATGGATCCTGTTCATAATATTTTCGTACTGCAAGCCATTCAGGGGCTAGTTCGCGACTATGCTCTGCCTGTCGTAGCTGTAGCATTAAATGCGCTAAGGCTGTACGAGGATGACGTATATAAGGCAGAACATTATCATCGATTAATTCAATTGGATCTATGACGACACGCTCAACGTTCACTGCGCTTAAAAGACCTGCTGTTTTATCATTGCCTATGATTTTCTTAATATATAAGGAGGCGATTAACGCCTTGCCTTCCTCATCTGCCGTCGGATAGGTCATATATAACTTGTCTGACGGCGTAGTAATGGCGCGGTAGAATAAAAAGTTTTCCTGCAATAATCGATTTTTAGATGTTGGTGCTAATTCATAACCGATGTGCGTAAACCATTCACGCTCAGCATCCGACAGTAATCCTTCATAATCCATGCGCGTAGGATAAACGCCATCATTCATGCCAAGAACAAAGGCAACTTTCATATGAGATAAACGGGCTAGATCAACCGTCGCTACCATGACCTCATCTAATGTTGGCGGAATACGAGAAAATTCTAATGTATCGAAACCTTCATCTAAAATTTTTGCCGCTTCCTCAACTGTCATTTCTTGCTCACCAAACATATAAACAAACTGATCGAGGACAGCCACCCATTCGTTCCACGCTTGATCATGTTCACTTGCAGCTAATGCCTCGCCTCTATCAAGTTCACGATCTTTCATCACTTGTAGCTTGTCATATACTTGCACTTCTTCTACAAGTTCAAATAATGCCGTCGCCACATCTCTACCAGTTGTTGCGAGCATCAGCTTGTCTTGCAATGTTTTTAACGGTGTGCGTATTTCATCACGAATAGCCTCGATTTCTGTCTGCATCGCACGTTCTTCATCTGTTTGTACACGCGAATGGAATTCAAGCCCTCGATATTTTTTGTAAAACCAGCGAGCTTCTTCAAACCAACGCTCTCCGTAAATCCCTTGTGCTAAACAGTAATTTTCTAGACGGTCTGCACGCTCACGCCACACACTGTGCTCAGCATGCAATGGGAAAAACAAATCTGTTTTTACACTTCTAAAAAGCGGTTCATATTTCCAATTAGAAGTGACCACTTCTAATGCAGAACGACTAAACTCAATTAATGGATGATGAAGCATCGTTTTTTTCGAGTTCACAAAAATAGGAATGTCGTATTGTTGGAAAATTGTTGAAATCAGTGGGTCGTAGACATCTGCTTGTCGATAAAGCAAAACAATATCTTGATAGCGATATCCTTCTTGCCTTGTCAGCTTTGTTATTTCCCGGGCAATGGCATGAATCTCAGCCCGACGATTGGATGCTTCAAAGACATGAACATCTCCTGTTGATATTTTCGTTTGCGGCACTAACTGTTCAAATGATGCTTCTACATGCCGTAAATCTTCAGACTGGAATCGATGTGTTTTGACAAAATGCAACGGTGCATCGATGTCAATCCCATTGTCCCGTGCGATATCATACAAACGCTGATTTGTTGTCGCGGCTTCATTAAACAATGCTTGTTCGTCGTTCGCTTCATCCATATGGTCAAATGGCAACACGACAGTTACTTGCTTCGAGACCTTTAGCAATTCTTGTACAAGCTCTAATTCTCTAACTGTAAAAGCTGTAAAGCCATCGATATAAATTGTTGCCTGTTTCATCGTCTCCGAATATTTTAACTGCTCTGTTAAAATCGGATAGTACCCTTCACTATCAACATATGTCGTGCCAAGACGTTCTTCCAATGCTTGTAAAACGACGTGTAAATCATTTGTTTTAGCCTGTAATGTATGTGGTGCGTCGATCGCTTTTAACGAAGCGGTCACCTCACCTAAGACAGCACTGTTGACACTATAACGGCTAAACTCTCGCAATAGCGTTTCGATTTCTTCGGTAAAGCCTCGTTTACCAGCCGCTTGTCGAAATAGCGAGAAATCACTTTTTTGCTCCTCTAGTAATTTTCGGATTAGCATGCGATACCCATAGCCATTTACTTCTTGACGTGCAATACCACCTGTTTCTTGTAGGACAAGCCAAGCTAAACGTTTAAAGGTCATCACTTGCGCACGTATAAGCCCGTGTAAGCCATGTCTATTTGTCAGTTCATATTCCGTTGAATAGGACATTTGGTCAGGAACAATGATATAAATAGGGTGACCTAATGGATCTGTATTTAATTGCTCGACTATTTCTCTATGAATAAACGCGGATTTTCCAGTACCCGCGCGTCCTGATACAATTCGTAATGTCATTTACGCTTCCCCCTATTCGTTCTAACATTTCAGCTACTAAAAATAAAAAAAGACCCTCCTACCATTTTACATGATACAAGGGACTGCATGTGCATATTCAGCCTAGAAGATTATTCATTTTTCGTCATTTTTCGCACACGTTTCAAATCTTTTTCTACGCGCGCATTCAGTCGCTTCTCCATGAGCTTGCCAATCCACCATAGTAAAACAACAGCCACCCCAGCACTAATGAGCCGTACTGGGCTCGTTAACAGCGATTTTAAATCATAGCCTAAAACGCTCATACCAAAAATCATGACGAATTTCCCTGCTAACAATACCGTTAAATAGTATTTCTTATGAATATGAGAGAAACCAGCAACGATGTTCACAATGACAGAAGGCGTAAAAGGAAAGCATAGTAACACAAACAATGGACTAATACCATTCATATCCACCCATTTAATGAGTTTTTGTACCTTTTTACTGCCCGTCACAAATTGTAACTTCGGGTGCTTCCCAAAGTGTCGTACTAGCAAAAATACTGCATAGGAGCCAGCTACTGACCCCAGCCAAGATAATAAAAACCCTATCCATAATCCAAACGCACTTGCATTTGCGACGACAAATACGACTAATGGCAAAAAAGGTAAAAATGCCTCTAAAAAAGGTAATAGCACACCCATTACAGGGCCCAGTGTTCGATATTGTGCCGCAACATATTCGATATTTTCTACAGTAAACAATTCTTTCACGATTGCCACCTCTATTTATATTGCAAGATTACATGTAAAATTGTTAGTTCTTGTGATACATTTTCATATTCATGTGCTTGATGGCCCGAAAAGACCAATGTTTCGCCTTCGCTCAATGTTTCATGCATAACGCCTGCACTAATAATAGCTTGTCCATGAATAACCGTTACAGTTTCTTCTACCCCTTCTGTATGCGCTTCACTCCTACTTCTCGCTCCGGGCTCCATTTCCACTTTATAAAATTCCCACCCTCGTTCAGGATCGTACGGAATAATCGAATAAACACGATAGCGACCATCGTCTTCATCGACGTGCGGTGCATTTTTACTACTAAACTTCATATAATGGGCAATCGGTGGCTGCAAAAGAGAAGAAAATGAAATACGCAAGCCAGCCGCTATTTTCCATATCGTTGAAACAGTCGGATTCGCTTCTCCCTTTTCAATTTGTGCAAGCTGTGCTTTACTTACTCCTGATACTTTCGCTACATCATCTAAACTTAAACTACGGTGCTGCCGTATTTTTTTTAATTGGAATGCTAAATTTCGACTCATTTGTTCCATCTGACTCACCATTTCCTATTGTTTATTTTATCAGACATATGTATACTTTAATAAACATGTGTGAATGTTCAAACTATTCCATTATAAGTATACATGGAAATATTTTTGAAAGGATGACCTATTTATGACAAGCACAACAGATTTTCATAATGAATCAACCGCCTCGACAGAAGACAGTTTTTTACAAGGCATAAAAGATTGTGTCCCGACATTACTCGGTTACATTAGTATAGGACTGGCATTCGGTGTTGTAGGTTCCGCTTCTGGTCTATCTGTAATTGAAATTGCATTACTAACCATACTTGTTTACGCAGGTTCTGCACAATTTATTTTTTGCGCCCTTTTGCTAACAAGTAGTCCTGCATCTGCTATCATTGTAACTATTTTTGTCGTAAATCTACGTCATTTATTAATGAGTTTAACATTAGCACCCCATTTTACGCGATATTCCATGCTCCGCAATGTTGGATTCGGTACATTATTAACGGACGAAACGTTTGGTGTAGCCGTAACGAAGCAAATGCAAAGAGGCAAATTGCATGGTAGATGGATGGATGGGCTCAATATCACAGCCTATTTATTTTGGATTTTATCTTGCGTTGCAGGAGCCTTTTTAGGGCAATGGGTAGCTAATCCCGAAAAGTGGGGCTTGGACTTTGCCTTAATTGCCATGTTTGTCGCCCTACTTGTGCTACAGCTAAGTAGTGTTGGCAAAAATAAAATTATGCATTACCTGATGTTAATCGGTTATATGATTGTCATTATGTATGGCCTATCCTATGTCGTACCTTCGCATTTAGCCGTACTGCTTGCAACTGTGATCGTCGCGACAATTGGGGTGGTGACAGATAAATGACAACAACAGCTTCTATGGTCTGGCTAATTATCGGTTGCGCACTAGTGACTTGGCTACCTCGAATTATTCCGTTTATGTTTGTACGCAGTGTGAAACTACCGGATGTCGTGTTGAAATGGCTAAGTTTTATACCAGTTTGTATTCTTAGTGCCCTTGTTATGGAAAATTTATTGGATACGGAAAGCAAAAGTTTTGTCACATTAGATTGGCCAGTTTTCATTACATTTGTGCCTACACTCATCATTGCCCTTGTGACAAAAAGCTTATCGATTACCGTTGTCGCTGGTGTTATCATTATGGCTGCCGTACGATTTTTCATGTAAAGAAAAGGTATAAAAAAATCCGCTTAGTCGTTTGCGAAAAAGCACGAAACGTAGGACGAAACAATCCACATGGTGGGAACGTTTCGTCTTACACAGTGCCCGCAAAAGAACAAGGGGATTTTTTTGATTTATTACAACGCTGTGTAATGCGTGGGGGCCTTAATGATAGCCCTCCTTCTTTTTTTGCATTTTGCTCGCTAGCCAAAAGCCTAGCGTTAACGAAAAAGCATCCACAACAAAAATAATAGGTGGGGACGTATAACCTGCATAGACAGAAGCAGCAATTAGCGCAATGGCTAATGATAATCCTACATAGCGGCTATACGTAATACGAGTAAACAATAACACGAGTAATGCTGGGAAAAATAACGCTAACATCAATTTCCCATAAAGGTCGATCATAGTTCTCTCGGCTCCGCCAACAATAGACCAATGCGATAATGGTCATTGCTGTATATAACATGCTGCGTAAGGCGCAGTTCGTTATTACGATCTAACACCTCTAAACGGCAATGTGCAGCATTTAGTTGTAATGCGTCATATAATTCTGCTTCTGTCGTAATCGTGTGCCCGTTTACTTTACGAATACATTCCCCTGCAAGTAAGCCCATTTTTTCTGCTGGTGAATCAGGAAGGACTGCAGCAATCATCGCGCCCTTTGTGCTCGGTGCAACCGCATAAGACTCTGTTTTATCTTGCATTGCATAATAAAGTGAAATAATGAGTCGAATCAATACCCCTACTGCCAACGTGATAAAACCAATTAACGGTTGCAAGTAAGAAGCCAGTCCACCGATGACAATCAGCTGTCCTAACAATAAGACGGAGCGCCCTATTTTCGGCAACTGAACAACAGGTAATTCTTTTCTTAACAGTTTTGAAAAGCCAATAACTACCGGAAATAATACGAATGCAAAATGATGATCCCCTAAAGTAAATTGTGGCCAATACGGCAATGATGATGGAATGCTATTACCCGGAATAATAAAGAAGATAGGTAATACCCAGACATTTCTTGTGCGATAGACAATGGCTTGCATACCACGTTTCGTATTTTCGATACCAGGCGTTATCACTTGTTTCGCCGTACGACGAATAAGGATACCTTCTGCTATGACACACAGCCCTGTCAGTATTGTAATGGTCACAATAGCACCTTCTAATAAATCGATGCCTTCTAGTGAAAGCTTCCACCAAGAGAACGACCAGTTGTACTGATACATTGCCCACAATGCTACTGTTGCGATTGCCATCGTGTAAATAGGTGACAGTACATTGATGAAAAACAACAACAGGCCAAGTAAAGAGATTGCGATAAGTATTAGTAAAAATGCTTTGGGTACTGTTAGCCCAACACCTACACTTATTAAGGAAATGACTAATGCATACGGCCATCCTCGCTTCCATTGTCCTAGCAGCTCTGTCCAGCCCCAAATAATACGTCTGTTAAAAAATTTTCGCTCTTGCTTTACGCGACTATACCCTAAAAAGGTAGCAACTACTATTGCAATATAAACTACTGGGTTAAGTAAAAAGCGGCCAATCGCTGTTACAATTTCTATTAATATATTACTAACCATACGAACACCCGCCGTTTCTTTCATGAATACTATGCATTCATTGTATCAAACGACCACTGTCTTGCGTAGTAGTAACTGGTAGAAAGCTTTGTATTTCCCATCATTTTTTACTAGATTTACTATCTCTATTGCTCAATATTGTGTAAAAGGAAGCTTGTTGCCATTTGGAATTGCAAATCATTTTGACGATCTTCTTTGTAAGCCTTTAATGTTCCATTTAAACTATTGAAAAATGTAGCGTCGACGTATACTTCATTTTCAGGTTGCTGTAATTCTTTTTGTTTCCGGTAAAGTTTTACAGCCTCTTGTGTTGACTCATCTAAATAACCATCTAGGCGGTCTACTTGATAACCAAGCTTTTGTAACGCTTTTTGTGTGTACGCAATTTCTTCGCTCATATCTCCTACTTTGAATTGCCCTGTCAACGGATGCAATTGGAACGCAAATAATTCATTTTGTTCAATAACTAAACTAGCTTCAATACCTTTACCATGAATCCATTCACGTTTTGGTGTCAGCCATTTATTTGTAGAGAGCTTCAATTCACCGCCATTTGCAAGCGCCCATGATTCCTGTACTGTTCCTTTGCCGAAGCTTTTAACGCCAACAATGGACGCTCGATTCCAGCTTTTTAATGCGCCTCCGAGTACTTCACTCGCTGATGCACTACCTCCATTTTGAATAACAACAATCGGAATTTTATTCATTGTCGCTAAATATTTTTCATCAAAGCCTTTTGTTTCCGTTTTTAATGGTTCCATGGCACCTTCACCGTTTTGCATATAGGCAAATACTTTACCATCATCTAACACTGTACTTAGTAGCGCTGCGACGCTATGTAAATAGCCTCCAGGATTATCACGAACATCCACTACAAGTCCTTCTACATCTTTACGTAGTAATTTACTTGTTTCTGCTACCCACTCATTTGCTGTCTTTTCTCCAAATAACGAAATTTCAATGTATCCTATTGAAGTATCCTCAACTTTCACTACTTCACTCGCTACCGTCTTATTAGAGATTGCCGCACGTTCCATCGTCATTTTAATATGTTTATCTTCGCTTGGACGATAAACAACGATTGTCAGCTTTGTCCCTTTTTCCCCTTGAATCAAATGCATTAGTTCACTCATTGTCTTTCCATCCACTTTGACACCATCAACTTGTACAATTTCATCGAGAGAGCGCATACCTGCTTTTTCTGCTGGTGATGAACGAACAGGGGATACAACAATAAACTTGCCGTTGTTTTCCGTTAGTTCAATACCGATGCCAACTCTTTCTTCAGCTAGCATTTGTCGATGTTGCTCAGCCTCTTCCTTCGTGTAATAGGTACTATACGGGTCCTTAATGGCATCTGCCATACCTCGTAATGCACCTTCTACTAATTCTTCTTTTTTCGTACTGTACACTGATTTCTTTTCGATTAATTGTAACGCTTCATTAATCGAATCCACTTCTGTAACTTGCACCTTTTTCTCTGCCCCATCAAACCAGTCAAAGTAAAATCCACTACCTATCAATAAACTGCTGACAAGTACGCCGACTCCTGCCGTAATTTTGCGCAAACCTTCCCTCCTCTGTCTATTTACTGTATGAATTTTTATTTTCAAACATACAACATAATGTTTTGTTTTCAGAATTGTTTCGGTGCCTGGCACTCAAACAATAGAAAAAAAATCCACTGCCTCTTCTACGGACATATGTTAAGCCGTACAAGTCTTGTGGATTTTGGTATGGTTATTTTAAATGTGTCCCTGTGAATATTCAGAATTGTTTGAGTGCCTGGCACCCTATTCTAATGCTTGGAGCGTGCTTTTTAGCATGTCTAAATTCATCGGGCCTTGTATTGATTGCTGAATCGTGCCGGTTGAATCGATAAAAAAGGTTGTAGGAATCGTAATGACTTGATATTCTGATCCAGCTTCATTTTCTGGATCAAGTAAAATAGGGAATGTCAGTTCATAGGCATCTCTAAATGTCATTACTGTATCGATTTTTGCATCGGCTGTTACGTCTCGTTCTTCTGACGTTAAATTAACCGCTAAAATTTCAACATTGTCCTTTTTTGCATATTGTTCGTAATAATTTTGCATATGAGGCATTTCGGCTTTACACGGTGGACACCATGTTGCCCAAAAATTTAGGACAACTTTTTTTCCGCGAAGCTCACTTAACGTCACTTCTTTACCATCCAAATTCATTAATGTGAAATCAGGTGGTGTATCTCCATTATTTAACCCCACCGTTCGTTCTTCTACTTCTTTTCCGAGCAAGGCCGTATCAATTTCCCGTTCTTTATCGATTTGCTGTTTCACATATGTACCAATCATCGCAGCGATGAGCAAAACGACTATCAGTAACCCAATATTTTTTTTCATTCTTTTCCTCCCAATCGTTGAATTCCTAAACCTAATAAAAGTAATAGGAAGCTTACTCCAACAGCCGGTTGCCAAAAGCCATAAGGCTGTAAAACAGCTACGATTAGATAGCCAGCTGTATACATTAATAACGCGATATTAGTTGCTGTTACTTTCCATAATATGAAGATCGTTAGCACGCTTAGCACTACTAATGTAATGACTTCGCTATGCAGTGGATTGTCATTTAATAATACCACGAACCATTGATAGATCGATTGCGTTAACATAATTGCCCAGCTACTTGCCACTACGCCAGTAGTATCGAATGGTAGTTGTTGTCGCTTCCACCACAGCTGCAATAGTATCGCTACAGTCCCTAATAATACACCAACCGTCCCACCATTAAAGTACAGAAGCGTTAGCGGTTGTGCAATGACCGATTGAAAGTCCGTAATAATCACACTAAATTTCCATACAAGTATAAACGTAAAGATAGCATCACCGTATACCCCTGACCATATTTTCGGGAATTGGACCCGTAAAACAAGCCAAACAATGACAAATGACGCTAGTAAAGCGATTGCTGTTGCTGGTAATGTTAATGCACGAATTGAAAACCATTCACTATTGATCACCTGGACAAATCCTCCGCTGCTAAAGATATGTTTAGCATAGCATAGTTGCTTTTATGAAAACTCCCTTTTCACATTGTGTTCAAAAAAACTTCTAAAGTAGTTATGGAAAGCTATTGTTGTAAGGACTTGATATAGAATCTCTCCACTAGATACCTCTCCATTACAAAAAAAGTCGCCTCACTTTGGAGACGACACAACATATTAACTTTATTAATCCAAATTGATTTTGGTTATTTCAGGATAAGGGTAAACCCATATAAACGTAAAATTATAAAAAACTAATGAATTAATAGTTCTTATTAAAAGTTTAAATTTATCATGTTTTTTATACTTTCTCCAAAAATAAATAACAATAACTATTGTAAAAATTATTGGGGCAATTTCGGGAAGAACGAACATAAATGTAAAATCACCCATAATGAGTAGCATATCAGTGAAAAACAATATCGAAATTAGTGAAAACTTTTGATAAACATGTTCTAACTTATATAAAACACTTATTAAAGATTTCTTCCAACTCTTCATTTAGATATCAGCCCCAATCATTATTTCTTGCATTTTTTTTATATTTTACCACAAAAAAACAATAATATTGTTATTATCCAAACACCAATAAAGTAATCTTGTCTCAGTATAGAAAGGGCTAAATTATAAAATAAAAAAAACAAAATACCGCAAGAGCTGATACTCTCAAAGTATTTTGTCTTATAACCACTTAAATCATCTCGTAATAGAGGCAACTCTCTTAATTTACAATGGAATATATTTCAGTGGGTTGACACTACCAACTGCTTGTCCTTGCCAAGAGCCGATATGTATTTCAAAGTGTAAGTGTGGACCGGTAGAACGACCCGTGCTACCCATTGCTGCAATTTGCTGTCCTTGGCTTACTTCATCACCAACACTCACATTAAATGCACTTAAATGTGCATAAACCGTCGTATAAATTTGTCCGTCAATAGAGTGTGTTAAAATAACCACATTTCCGTAAGAGCTTAGTGGTGCCGCATAAGAGACAACGCCATCTGATGCTGCCCAAATCGGCGTCCCTGTTTTATTGGCAAGGTCTACTCCATAATGGAATTCTGGGCCTGCCCCAAGATTACGCCAGCCATAAGGCGATGTTAAACGACCATTTGTCGGCTTAATCCAAGTACCGTCAGATGCTGGAGCATTGACCGTAGAGCCTGAACCTGAACCTGAATTGCCAGCAGCAGCAGCGGCGGCGGCAGCAGCTTTACGTTTTGCCTCTTGCTGACGAGCAATTTCAGCTAAACGATTTTGCTCAGAAATAATTTTTTGCTGTAATTCATCACTAATTTCAAGAGCCTCTGAATATTCTTTTTCAAGTAATACTTTTTCAGATTTCAGCTTCGCTTGCTCTTTTTCTAACTGATCAACTAATGTATTTTTTTCTTTTTTCTGTCCATCTAATGATGCTTTTAAACGTTCTAACTTCGCTTTTTGCTCTTCAAGCTTTTGGCGCTTGCCTTCTAAAACTTGCTTTTGCTCTTCTAAAGTTTGCTTGTCTTGTTTTTGATCGCGAATAATTTGGCGATCCGCTTCAAGTAAAGCATTTACAGCAGAGAAGCGGTCGATGAAATCAACGAAGCTATTAGAACCTAATAGCACATCTAAATAGCTAACTGAGCCACCTGCTTGAATAGCACGTGCGCGATCTTGTAATAATAAATCACGCTCTTCAATTTTGCGCATCAGCTCATCGATTGTACCTTCTAATGCTTTAATTTCAGCATTTGTCGCTTGAATTTCTGCCAAAACCTTTTTAATACTGCTATTTGTTTTGTCAATTTCAGCGTTCAACGCTTGAATTTGATCTAATAATTTTTGTTGCTTTTCTTTATTTTCACTAATCGCTTCTTCTTTACTACTAATAGAAGAGTTTAATTGATTTTTCTTCGTTTCTACTTGTTTTTTCTCTTCTTTTAAATCCGATAAACTAGTTGCAAACGCTGTTGGAGTTTGGATAAGAAGTAATAGTGCAGTTGTAGCTGCAAATGTTTTCATTGTGTTCTTTGCAATACTTTTCACCTGTTGAACTCCCCTTCGTTTATTTAATTTCCATTACTTTAAATATCGTTACGACCTCGTCATTACTTACACTTTTAAAAACTTGCGCACAGACATGAAGCTTCCCCAAATCCCAATCAGCACACCGATCAGCAATAATAGACCGCTTACTTGATAAACAAGTGGTGAGAAATCAAGAAGTTGAACTAACTCGCCTTGTAAACGAGGTGCAATAATTCGATAGACATTGTGGTAAAGTGTTGCGATGACTGCAATCGGAATGATAGAGCCTAAAACGCCGAGCCACATACCTTCTAAAACGAATGGAATTCGCACAAACGCATTCGTTGCCCCTACTAGTTTCATAATTTCTATTTCATCGCGACGTGCAATAATCGTAATACGAATCGTATTAGAAATTAAGAAAATAGCTGTGAATAACAATCCTAAAATTAGCACAACACCTACATTACGACTAATATTTAAGAAGTTGAAAAGTTTTTCTACCTTACCTTCTCCGTACTTCACATCGTAAGTATAGTCATACTTATCAATTGTTTTAGCCACTTTCGCCGTTTGCTGTGGATCTGTCGCCTTCACATAAATAACATTTCGTAACGGGTTGCTTTGCTCGAACAGCTTAAAATCATCCCCAAAATCTTTTACTAACTTTGTTAACTCTTCTTCCTTTGTGGAATAAGTCATTTCGGCAACATCAGGCAATTTTTTTATTTTCGCAAGTAGCGCTTTTTCAGCTGCTTGATCTGCTGTTTCATCGATTAAAACTTTGATTTCTACATCGTTCTCTAAATCTGATGCTACTTTATTTAAGTTCATCATAATTAATGAGAATACACCTACTAGTATCAATGTCACTGTAACCGCGCTGACAGACGCAATGGTCATCCAGCTATTACGGCCTAGTGATTTAAAACTTTCTCGAAAGTGTCGTTTTACTGTATTAAATTTCATAGCCGTAGTCACCTCCGTGTTCATCACGAACAATCATACCGCCCTCAATCGCGATAACGCGACGACGGATGGTATTTACAATTTCACGGTTGTGAGTGGCCATTACAATTGTTGTACCTCGTGCATTAATTTCCTCAAATAAATTCATAATCTCCCATGATGTTTCGGGATCCAGATTCCCTGTTGGTTCATCTGCAATTACTACTTTCGGTACGTTTACAATAGAACGTGCAATCGAGACACGTTGCTGTTCGCCACCAGAAAGTTCATTCGGAAACATTCTTGCCTTATGCTTTAAACCGACAAGGTCTAAAACTTCCATAACACGACGGCGAATTTCGACCGGTTCCTCTTCAATAACTTCTAGAGCAAATGCCACGTTTTCATAGACGTTCAATCTTGGTAGTAATTTGAAATCTTGGAAAACAACACCTAATTGACGACGCAAGAAAGGTACTTTTTTATTTTTTAAACCACCTAAATTAATACCATTAACAGTAATTTCACCTGAAGTTGCTTTTTCCTCACGGTACATTAACTTAATAAATGTCGATTTACCTGCACCACTTGGACCAACAACATAGACAAATTCACCTTGTTTTATATTAACCGAAATGCCGTTTGTCGCAACTACACCATTCGGGTACTTCTTTGTCACATTTTTCATTTCTATCATTTTTTTTAAACCACCTAAACCTCTTATATATGTAAGATGTATTCCTTTTTCTATTATAGCACTCAATCTATGTTTTTTTATTACAGTTTTATTTCATTCGTTGACATAATTTTCTATAAAAATATCGTTTATTGGAATATTTTAAAAAAATCTTGTAAATACCAACAAATAGAAACAGGAATCGATGGAAAGTACTAGCGATTGCTGTTACTATCCATTAAAAATGTCGATGAAATAAAGCAAAAAAAGTGTTAGATTGATGGCAGTTAATCTAACACTTTGCTCTTTACTATTTATTGTTCTTCAGTCGTTGTATAGCGGACTAAAACGGCGCCTGTTTTAGACTCACCTTCGATAAACAAGCGGTTGGCATTTTCTACTTCTTTATCGAAACGAACTACTTTCGTTAAAAATTGATCTTGCGTGTCAATTTTTGAGGCATCTTGAATGCCGACATCTACTTTACCAAAATTCGTGACAATTTTTCCGCTTAAAGATATTGTGCGTGGGACATATATTTCTACAGCGCCAGCTACCGTATGTGCCTTAATTTTCGATGAATTACTTGAACATGTCGTCACCACAACATGTCCATTTACTGATTTCGCTTCTACTTCATCTAAAGCACCATCCAAATAGACGCGACCATTTAATGTTTCAGCTTCTAAATCTTTACCACGAACATCCATTAATTCGATAGAGCCATTCGTTGAATCCACTTCAGCCTTCGCAAAAACTAACTTCGAACCCTTAATCGCACCATTCAATGTTTTCAGCTTTAGTTGATCCAGCTCTATATCTTGCAAAGTTGCTCCACCGTTCATTAAACGCACAGATAATTTGTTTAGCTTTTCCTTCGGTGCAAGCACTTGAACATTCACTTGCACAAGCTTTAATTGACTTAAAATTCGCAGTGAGTCCTCTTCATTTTTCACAACAAATTGCTCCAAGAAATGATTACGTGTTTCTTCCTCGCTATCATTGATAAGCGGTGCTTTCACCTTACAAATAATTTGGAAAGTATCACCTTCACATGGCTCTAATGAAAAATTACCATTTGGTAGTTCAACAATGACATTCTCAATATGCTCTGCTGCAAGTTCTTCTGTATGTGTAAATTCAAATTTATCACCAAATGGCGAAGAAACATCAAATTCTTTTACTTTTTTTACGGCTGTGTTCATCATATCCATAAAAAGTGAACCGATTTGTGATAGATCTTTACGGAAATCTTGGATTTCATCTTGAAAATGCTTCGTGAAATCGCCATCTTTTTTCTTTTGTTCTTCTTTAAAAATAAATTCTTTTTCTGTTGAGGATTGCTCACCTGTATTCGACATATCATCCATATTAGGTTGAGTGGACTTGCTAGGTTGCTCTAATGCTTCTAATAATGTAATCGCCTCTTGCGCTGAAATAGTACCTTTTTCCACAAGTTCTAAAATTCGTTGACGTTCATTTTGCATAATTATATAGCCTCCCACAGATTGTTATATTTATTTATACGTCTCCATATAGGAAAAGTTTCACGGCAAAGAGAAAAAAGCATTGACAATTTCTCATTTCAACAAAAAATCTGCAAAATTTCCTAGGAAAGCCACAGCCTCATGTGTTTAGGTCTTCCCCGGAAATGAGCAGATTCAATGATGAAAATTATTTAGATGCTTCTGCTAAAGCAGCATCCATACGCAAACGATCACGCGTTAAAATCGGTTTTAAATATTTGCCTGTATAAGAGCCAGCTACTTCCACTACTTCCTCTGGCGTACCTGTCGCAACAATTGTGCCACCTTTGTCGCCACCTTCTGGTCCCAAATCAATAATGTAGTCAGCTGTTTTAATGACATCTAAATTATGTTCAATGACCAGCACTGAATCACCATTCTCCACAAGGCGTTGTAACACAAGCAGTAGTCGTGCAATATCATCGGCATGTAATCCCGTTGTCGGCTCATCTAAAATGTAAAATGACTTACCTGTTGAACGACGATGTAATTCCGAGGCCAATTTTACTCGCTGTGCCTCACCACCTGATAAAGTTGTCGCAGGTTGTCCTAATTTCATATAGCCTAACCCTACATCTACAATCGTTTGTAATTTGCGTTGGATTTTAGGAATATTTTCAAAGAACACGACAGCATTTTCAATTGTCATATCTAAAATATCGGCAATGCTTTTATCTTTATATTTTACTTCTAGTGTTTCGCGATTATACCGTTTACCATGACAAACTTCACATGGCACATAAACATCTGGTAGGAAATGCATTTCGATTTTAATAATTCCGTCGCCGCGACATGCTTCACAACGGCCACCTTTTACGTTAAAGCTAAAACGGCCTTTTTTATAGCCACGCACTTTCGCTTCATTCGTTGTGGCAAATACATCGCGAATATCATCAAACACGCCTGTATACGTTGCTGGATTGGAACGTGGCGTTCTGCCAATTGGCGATTGGTCAATATCAATGACTTTTTCTAATTCATCCAACCCTGTGACTTCTTTATGTGCACCAGGCTTTACCTTTGAACGATTTAGCTTCTGGGCTAATGATTTATATAAAATTTCATTGATAAGTGTCGATTTACCAGAGCCTGACACACCTGTTACGGCTACAAATAAACCTAATGGTACATCTACTTTAACGTTTCGTAAGTTATTTTCTTTCGCACCTAAAATCGATAGTTTACGACCATCTGGTTTACGACGCTCAATTGGTAGCGGGATAAACTTCTTACCGCTTAAATATTGACCTGTTAACGATTTAGGATTTTCCATTACTTCCTGTGGCGTACCTGCCGCGACAATTTGCCCACCATGCACACCGGCACCCGGTCCAACATCAATTAAATAGTCCGCTGCTAGCATTGTATCTTCATCATGTTCCACAACAATTAATGTGTTGCCGATATCACGCATATTTTGCAATGTACTAATAAGGCGGTCATTGTCACGCTGATGGAGGCCAATTGACGGCTCGTCTAAAATATAAAGTACACCTGTTAAGCGTGAGCCAATTTGTGTTGCTAGACGAATTCGCTGCGCTTCACCACCTGAAAGTGTGCCCGCCGCTCGATTCAATGTTAAATAGTCTAATCCAACATTGACTAGGAAGCCGAGACGCTCTTCAATTTCACGCAAGACGAGTTTAGCAATTTGCATATCCTTTTCAGATAAATCGAGCTCTTTGAAAAATGTATCGGCATCCTGAATGGAATACTCTGTTACTTGGCCAATATGCTTGTCTGCAATTTTCACAGCTAAAGTTTCCGTTTTTAGTCGATAACCTTTACAAGACGGGCAAGCTTGCTGCGCCATATATTTCTCCATTTGCTCCCGTACATAATCGGACGTTGTTTCTTTAAAGCGGCGCTCTACATTGTGCACAACCCCTTCAAACTCAATCATCTGATCTCGCACATTGCCAAATTCATTTTCATAGTGGAAGTGAATTTTATCTTTGCCTGAGCCAAATAAAATTTTATCCATTTTGTCTTTCGGTAAATCTTTCACTGGTACGTCCATTGGAATATCATAATGGTCACATACAGCCTTTAATAGTTGTGGATAATATTGTGAGCTTGTAGGCTCCCACGGTGCAATGGCATGTTCTAATAATGAGCGATCCCAATCCGGCACAATCAGTTCAAGATCAACCTCCTGTGTCGTGCCTAAGCCGTCACAGCTTGTACATGCTCCGAATGGGCTGTTAAATGAGAACATGCGCGGCTCCAGCTCACCAATTGAAAATCCACATAATGGGCAGGCGTGATGCTCGCTAAATAGTAATTCTTCATGTTCCATTACATCGACAAGCACACGTCCTTCTGCTAATCGCAAAGCTGTTTCTAATGAATCACTTAGACGAGCAGCAATTCCTTCTTTAACAACAACACGATCGACCACAACTTCTATCGAGTGTTTTTTATTTTTATCAAGATCAATGGCATCATCTAAATCGCGCAATTCACCATCGATTCGCACGCGGACAAAGCCTTGCTTTTTCAAATCCTCCAGTAATTTTACATGTGTACCTTTACGTCCCGAAATCATCGGTGCCAATAATTGCATTTTCGTGCGTTCTGGATAAACTAATAAACGATCTACCATTTGCTCAATTGTTTGGGACGTAATCTCAATGCCGTGATTTGGACAAATCGGCTTGCCAATTCGGGCAAATAGTAAACGTAAATAATCATAGATTTCTGTTACTGTTCCGACGGTTGAGCGCGGATTACGGCTCGTCGTTTTTTGATCGATTGAAATGGCAGGCGATAGCCCCTCGATTGCATCTACATCTGGTTTATCCATTTGGCCAAGAAATTGGCGTGCATAAGCCGATAATGATTCAACATAGCGACGTTGCCCTTCAGCATAAATTGTATCAAACGCTAATGAAGATTTCCCTGATCCCGATAAGCCTGTTAACACGACTAATTGATCACGTGGAATTGTGACATTTATATTTTTTAAATTATGTGCTCGTGCGCCTTGCACGACGATTTCTGTATTTTTCACAAGCCAATCACCCTTCTGCTTTCAATTCAAATATTGTATCGCGAAGCTCCGCTGCACGTTCGAAATCGAGTGCTTTTGCCGCTTCTTTCATCTCTACTTCAAGAGACGCGAGTAACTTCTCTTTTTCTGCTTTCGTTAACTTCTTGCCTTTCGTTGCCTTTGTGACATACGACTCCTCTTCCTCTGCTACCTGTGTCGCACGAATAACATCCGGAATCTTTTTGACAATCGTTGTCGGTGTAATGCCGTGTTCTTCGTTGTACGCCATTTGAATAGTACGACGGCGTTTTGTTTCCTCAATGGCCTTCTTCATTGAATCTGTCATATTGTCTGCATACATAATGACATGTCCATTAGCATTACGTGCCGCACGACCAATTGTTTGAATAAGCGAACGTTCCGAACGTAAAAAGCCTTCCTTATCCGCATCTAAAATCGCAACAAGGGACACCTCAGGAATATCTAAACCTTCACGCAATAAATTAATGCCGATCAGTACATCATATGTACCTTTACGCAGTTCGCGAATAATTTCAATACGCTCTAATGTCTTAATCTCTGAATGTAAGTATTCCACTTTTAAGCCCATTTCCTTCAAATAAGCAGATAAATCTTCCGACATTTTTTTCGTCAATGTTGTCACAAGTACACGTTCATTGCGCGCAATACGATCATGGATTTCATCAATCAGATTATCAATTTGCCCTTCAATTGGACGCACATCAATTAATGGATCAAGTAACCCTGTCGGACGGATAATTTGTTCCACCATTTCAGGTGTATGTTCAAGTTCATATGGCCCAGGCGTTGCCGATACATAAATGGCTTGATGAATATGGCGCTCGAATTCCTCAAAACGCAATGGACGATTGTCTAATGCGGATGGCAAACGGAAACCATGCTCTACTAGCACACCTTTACGCGCTTGGTCCCCATTGTACATGCCTCGAACTTGAGGTAATGTGACATGGCTTTCATCGACAACGAGTAGAAAGTCTTCAGGGAAATAATCAAGTAATGTATAAGGCGTTGCTCCCGCTTCACGTAAAGTTAAATGGCGTGAGTAGTTTTCGATACCTGAGCAAAAGCCCATTTCACGCATCATTTCTAAATCATAACGTGTCCGCTGTTCTAAACGCTGTGCTTCCAATAGCTTATCTTCTGATCGCAATAGCGCAAGGCGTTGTTCTAATTCTTGTTCAATATTGTCAATGGCTTTTAGCATTTTTTCTTCACGTGTAACGAAGTGAGATGCAGGGAAAATAGCTACATGGTCACGATCTGCCAGTATTTCGCCCGTTAACGCATCTACTTCTCGAATGCGATCTATCTCATCTCCGAAAAATTCGACGCGCACACAATGTTCATCACGAGAGGCTGGGAATATTTCTACAACGTCTCCACGCACACGAAACGTCCCGCGTGTAAAGCTGACGTCATTGCGTTCGTATTGCACATCGACTAGTTTTCGTAGTAATTGATTGCGTTCTATTTCCATTCCTGTGCGAATGGATACGACCAACTCACGATATTCTTCTGGAGAACCTAAACCGTATATACAAGACACAGATGCAATAATAATGACATCGTCACGTTCGAATAGTGCCGAAGTGGCTGAGTGACGCAGTTTGTCGATTTCATCATTAATGCTTGAATCTTTTTCGATATACGTATCTGTTTGTGGAACATACGCTTCCGGCTGAAAGTAATCATAGTAACTGACAAAATATTCAACTGCATTATTTGGGAAAAACTCTTTAAACTCACTATATAATTGACCCGCTAGTGTTTTATTGTGAGCCATAATCAATGTTGGTTTTTTGACTTGCTGAATAACATTGGAAATCGTAAACGTTTTGCCCGTCCCTGTTGCGCCTAGCAATGTTTGATGGCGTTTCCCTTCACGCACACCCTCCACTAATTCCGCTATCGCCTGTGGCTGATCCCCACTAGGCTGATAAGGGGCCTGTAAATCAAATGTTTGCACGCATGTCCCCGTCCTTTCCTTCCAATTTGTACATATATTTTAGCATAGCAGTAATAAAATATCGAATATTTCCGAACGAATGTTTGTTATTTTTGTTCTATTTCGGTTTACACTAGAGGATAAGCTCTATGACTGTCTTACACTCCACTTATACCCATGATTAGATATATACCCTTCCTTTAATCATAGAATTCTAGAAAAATAAAAGATTTTACAAATAAATTAATGTTCTTTGCCTTAATGCAGCAGGCGACGTTTCTAGTGTCGCTTATCGATTTGCAAAAAAAACCGCTCTCCTGCATGGGAGAGCGGGCTTATCCTATTATTCACTTGCTACTTTGTGTAAGGCCTCTAGTTCAGATGCGTATAAGTGAAAAGCTTTTTCATCTCGTTCATCGAGTGTTCTATCTATCAGAACCATTAGCTGTTCTTCACGATGCATACGCTGGATACGATTTAAAAATAAATCTAAATAAATCTCGTTCAATAATTTCTCTGCCTCATCAACCTTTTTTGACTGTCCAACGGCTTTTAGAAAATCTGTGTACGAATAATATTTATCCAACGATCTCACCTCGATCCTTTTCTAAATTATAAGAAAATTTAGATTAAAATGCAACGCTTAACAAATGAAAATCCTCTATTATTTATGAGAATTAAAGCGTAATTTCGAGCAAATTTCTTAGCAATTACTATGGAATAGCTATAACTTTTCGGTTTTTATCTATGGTTTTAAATTTGATTTTAGTTATTTACACTACAAGTAATCAAAGTCAAAAGGAGGCGTTTACATATGGCACCAAATTATGTGAATGGTTATTTAATGTCTTTCAATACTTATTTATTGCAACCGATTCAACATGAATCAAAAATTTTCACTCACGTCATCGACAAGCATAATGAGCTGATTGTGACACGCAAACCTTTACATGTGTTACGCAAATCGTGCATCTCGATGGGTACAACTTACGAAGCCGCGAAATATTCGGCGAAACGTTTTTTTGGCAATCAACACAAACTCCCAATTGTTGTGGCTTATGATTATGGTTTTCCTTGTATCTTTTTACCGACGTATTCACCTCAATCTATTCATAATATTTGGATTGGACTTCATGCCATTTCAAATATTTCTCCAAGTAATGAAGGCTGCATAATTACATTGAAAAATGATATGGAAATTGAGTTACCTATTAAATACAATTCGATTAGTAAACAATTTGTAAATGCATCCATGCTATATAAACATTATATGGAGGAGCGCAAACAACTTCGCCACGATGCCCCATATCATCCACCTTTTTAAAATTGTGTGAGAATTGTTTGCGTGCCTGGCACCGGAAATATTCAGAATTGTTTGGGTGCCTGGCACTTAAAAAGGCACTTAAAAAGGCACTAAAAAACCTCAGAGGCTTGTTTCCTCTGAGGTTTGCATTGTTATCCGATTTTAGAACGTAAATAGGCATTGATAAATGGATCGATATCGCCGTCCATTACTGCGCCCACATTTCCAGTTTCCTCACTTGTACGGTGGTCTTTCACCATCGAATATGGGTGGAATACATATGAGCGAATTTGTGAGCCCCAGCCGATTTCTTTTTGCTCACCGCGGATCTCATCAAGTTGGGCTTGCTGTTTATCAATTTCTAATTGATATAACTTCCCTTTTAACATCGTCATTGCTTTTTCACGGTTTTTAATTTGTGAACGCTCCGCCTGACATTGTACGACAGTACCAGTTGGAATGTGCGTAATACGAACAGCTGAATCTGTCGTATTAATATGCTGACCACCTGCACCTGTTGCACGGTACGTATCAATTTTTAAATCTTCTGTACGAATTTCTACCTCGATATTGTCATCGAATTCAGGCATAACATCACACGATACGAATGATGTATGACGGCGACCAGAAGAGTCAAACGGTGAAATACGTACTAAACGGTGTACGCCTTTTTCAGCTTGTAGATACCCGTATGCATTATGTCCTTTAATCGATAATGTTACAGATTTAATACCCGCTTCATCACCAGGTAGATAATCGACTGTTTCTACTTTAAAGCCGCGTTTCTCAGCCCAACGTGTATACATACGAAGCAGCATGGAACCCCAGTCTTGAGACTCCGTACCACCAGCACCTGGGTGAAGCTCTAAAATGGCATTGTTATGATCATATGGACCACTTAATAGTAATTGCAGCTCAAAGTCACCCATTTTTTGTTGGAATTCTGCTAGCTCATTGCCTAGCTCTTCCTGTAATTCCTCATCTGGCTCCTCGCGCAATAACTCAAGTGTCATATCTAAGTTTTCATGTGTATCCACTAACTCTTTGTATTCATTGACGATAGCCTTCAAGCCATTACCTTCATTAATGATTACTTGTGCTCCTTGTTGATCGTCCCAGAAGCCTGGCTCTAACATCATTTCATCTAATTCCTGAATACGTGCCTCTTTGTTTTCTAAGTCAAAGAGACCCCCTAAAGTCCGCCAACTTATTGGCTGTAGTGTCTAACACGTTACGTACATCTGCTAATTCAATCATTGTTAAATCCTCCGAACATATTTAATGGATAGTACAAGTAAAATCCGTATTATTCTATTATAGCGTTTTTAAGGCGGAAAACATACTTTTTTCAACACAGCCTACATGTGACCAGCAAAAAAATAGTAGTACAAACTATTTTAGCCTGTACTACTCTTCTCTCTGTTCAACGTTACCTAATTGAGCTTACTAAGTAAACTTTTGCGAGCTTCAGCATGAATTTTTTGATCACAATTCTCACATGTCAATCGTCTCTGGCGATTCACTTTATAGAGCTGGTATTTTCTCGTTCCTTCTAAAAGCTTAAATTGTTTCTTACAGCAAATACAAGTCGTTTCATAATAAATCATCAGCTTACACTCCTTAGCATTTATTATTGTCTAACGCTCATCCTGTGTCATTTCATCTTCTAGCTTAGAACGAAGCGCCATTCGTTGAAAAACTTTGACACGATCTAACTGCACAAGTAAATGTTTCGTGCGCTTCTCAAGCTTATATTTTAATAAAAAAGCCCGTTGAATACGGTATTCAAACGCTTTCGGACTAACATCTACGATAATTTCTTGTCCGTTCATAAAGACAACCTTTGTTTCCTTTTTACCGACTGCTATATAATCATCTATATGATGAACAGCAAACCAAATACACTCAGGATGCAATGGCGACTTACTCGGAAACCACAAAATATTAAACGGTTCATGGACAACAATTGGGTTTTTATTGAGCTTACCTAAAATCATCTTTGACCCATCAAAGGCCCCTCGTAAGCTTGAGCCGAAATAGCGGAGATTAAAATCCATTAGTCTCGTAGGAGATAATTTGGAGATATATTGATAGTCCCTTTCAATTACGCGTGTACATAAATTTCCAAAGGCATCATACTCAGGCATATACAACATTGTTTCACTACTCATAATGTCTTGACAATTATAATGCAATGATTACTCCTCCTTTAAATATCATATGAATTAAAAAGGAATGTACATGTTCATTGATTTACCTTATGTACTTCCTCGAGCATATTTATCAGCATACAGTACTCGAGAAGATGTTCTACTAACGCACAAATTCACCTCCCTTTTTGTCAAAGAAAGTAAATTCATATGGAAGTGACTGACTATATATTTAAATAATCTGCTATATTCATTACTTTCATTGAACTAAATACCTATTGTTACAATTATTGTATACCCTCGGTTATCTATTGTCTATTAATTCAGATATTTGTCACCGTATTTTCCTAAATACAGCAAAAAAGACCAACTCAACTTGTCGTTGAATTGATCTTTCTTTATTACGCACTTATTGACCTGCACCGTGACAGTTTTTAAATTTCTTACCGCTACCACATGGACATAAATCATTACGACCAATATTTTCAGCTTTACGTACAGGTTGTTTTTTCGGCGCAGGAGATCCATCCTCTTTCGGATTGACAGCCTGACCTTTGGCAACCTCTTCACGTTCTAAGTTGCTGCGGATTTCTGCCTTCATGGCATATTTCGCTACATCTTCACGAATGGAAGCGACCATATCCTCAAACATCGCAAAGCCTTCTTGTTGATATTCACGTAGCGGGTCATTTTGACCATAGGCACGTAAATGAATCCCTTGTCGTAATTGATCCATTGCATCGATATGATCGATCCACTTCGTATCAATTGAACGCAGTAAAATAACTTTTTCAAACTCACGCATACGTTCTGGTGTAAGTTCAGCTTCTTTTTCATCATAGCGTTGGTGCACAGCGTCGGAAATAAGCGTATTAATTTCTTCAGCAGTTTTACCTTGGAAATCTGCAACTTTTAATGTGCCTTCTTCTAAAAGATTAGCCGCTACAAAGTCTTCAATCGCTTTTAAGTTCCAGTCATTCGGCTGCTCGCCTTGTGTGTAAAGACCGACAATATTATCGATTGTTTCTTGAATCATCGACTCTACAAGCTCACGCATATTTTCTGTTTCTAAAACGTCATAACGCTCTTTGTAAATAATCTCACGTTGCTGACGTAAAACATCATCATATTGTAATAAACGTTTACGCGCATCAAAGTTATTCCCTTCAACACGTTTTTGCGCTGATTCTACCGCTCTTGAGACAACTTTCGATTGCAATGGTTGAGAATCATCCATTCCAAGTCGCATCATCATCGATTTCATATTATCAGAGCCAAAACGACGCATTAATTCATCTTCAAGTGATAAATAGAATTGCGTAACCCCTGGATTCCCCTGACGTCCAGAACGACCACGAAGCTGATTATCGATACGACGTGATTCATGACGTTCTGTACCAATTACCGCTAAACCGCCAATTTCTAATACACCTTCACCAGGTTTAATGTCGGTACCACGACCCGCCATGTTAGTAGCAATTGTAACGGCACCTTTAGAACCAGCATTCGCGATAATTTCCGCTTCACGCTCATGGTTTTTCGCATTCAGTACATTATGTGGAATCTTATGTTTATCAAGCAATTGCGAAATAATTTCAGATGTTTCAATCGCAACTGTCCCTACAAGTACTGGTTGACCTGCCTTATGACGCTCAGCTATATCGGCTGCTACCGCTTTATATTTGCCTTCCATCGAAGCAAAAATTAAATCGGGACGGTCATCACGAGCAATCGGCTTATTCGTTGGAATCGCAATAACGCTCATGTTGTAAATATTGCGGAACTCTTCTTCCTCTGTTTTCGCTGTACCTGTCATACCCGCAAGCTTTTGGTACATACGGAAGTAGTTTTGGAACGTAATTGTTGCCATCGTCATCGATTCATTTTGAATTTCAACGCCTTCTTTTGCTTCAATAGCTTGGTGAAGACCATCAGAATAACGGCGCCCCTTCATTAAACGACCTGTAAAGCCATCTACGATCACAATTTCGCCTTCTTGGACAACGTAGTCTACATCATTATGCATACTGACATGTGCCTTTAACGATTGGTTAATGGCATGATTTAAACGAACATGTGTTAAATCAAACAAGTTGTCGATCCCGAATGCTTTTTCGGCTTTTTCTACACCGGCATCCGTTAACGTAACACCTTTTGTTGATTCTTCATATGTGTAATCTGTTTCAGCACTTAACATGCGGACAAAAGCATTAGACTGCTTGTACAGCTGTGCTGATTTGCCAGCCTGCCCCGAGATAATTAATGGTGTACGCGCTTCGTCGATTAAAATCGAGTCAACTTCATCGATAACCGCATAATGAAGCGGACGTTGAACACGCTCTTCTTTATAAAGCACCATATTGTCACGTAAATAGTCGAATCCTAATTCATTGTTTGTACTATACGTAATATCAGCATCATATGCCGCACGCTTCTCTTCTTTTGATAAGCTGTTTAAGTTTAATCCAACTGACAGGCCTAAGAAATTATACAGTTGTCCCATTTCAGCAGCGTCACGACTAGCCAAATATTCATTGACCGTTACAACGTGCACGCCTTTACCAGTAATCGCATTTAAATAAACAGCCATCGTCGCTGTTAACGTTTTACCTTCACCGGTTTTCATTTCTGAAATATTACCTTCATCAAGTGAAGCCGCACCCATAATTTGCACGCGGAAAGGATACATACCTAATACACGTTTCGACGCCTCACGACTAACCGCAAAAGCTTCAGCACGAATAGAATCTAATTTTTCGCCATCTGCATAACGT